>CAIXNB010000024.1 GCA_903920695.1 uncultured beta proteobacterium | reverse complement strand
CGCTCGCAAGTTTGTGAGCTGCTCGGGGCTGAGACGGGGCAACTCGGCGAGTAGATTTTTGAACTGAGAAACGCGCATGCGCAATTCTCCTCTGAAAATCCAAAAAACGCAACAAAATCAATACTTATTGCGAACAGAGCCGTTTCCAAGCAGTTTTGCTACCCGCAGCGTGCATCAACTTCCGGCGACAACGAACGTCGGCTATCGACGTTCCGTTCGATTTCTTGCGATGCCGCCGCAGGGCTTCAATCAGGCTGCTGCACTCGTTGCGCAGCACCCTGTCAAAGGCTGGTAAACGATGGTGGACATCGTGGATTCTTTGCCAATTACTTCTCGTCGCGCAGCCAGTACCACTTGTAGAGAATGCGCTGGCCCAGCCGGCGAAACGGGGCCAGGGCGGGCGAGCGCACCAGGCCAAACAGATTCGGGTATTCGAGGTTCGACGCATAGATGGGCAATTCGAATACTCCTGCCCCGCATCCTGACCCACAATGCGTTGCGCCAAGCGCTTACCGGCCCAGGTTGAGAAAGCGACGCCATTGCCGCCATAACCCACGGCGTACCAGAGCGTCTGCGCCGGGTCGGGTCGCACGATGCGCGGCATCATGTCGTGGCTGACGTCAACCCAGCCCCACCACGAGTAGTCAATTTGAATTCCAGCCAGCGGCGGAAACTTGCGCGCAATCGCATCGGTAAGCAGTTTCAGGTGTGACGGGTCCTGGGCATCGGCACCGGTGACGGAACTGCGGCTGCCAATCTGCAAGCGCTTGTCCGGCAGCAGGCGGTAGTAGAAGCGCAGGGTGCGGGTGTCGGTCAGGAAGATAGACGTGCGGAAGTTGGTGGCGCTCAGTTCGGCCTGCGTCAACGGCCGCGTCACGACCGAATTCGACAAGATGGGCATGATTCCGTTTTTCAGCGTCGGTGTCAAACGCTGACCGGTGTAGCCCCCGGTGCAAACCGCCACGCGCCGGGCGCGCACCGTGCCGCCGGGTGTGCGCAGGTGATGCACACCGTTGATGCTTTCCCAGCCCTGGACCGGACTGGCGGTGTGAACTTTGACACCCAGCGCGCGCGCCTGGCGCAGCAGTCCAAACGTGAACTTCAAAGGATGAATGCCGACGCCCTGCGACTCCAGCATGGCGCCGGCCGTGTCGCGCTCGTCGCAATAGTCGCGCCGCACTTCTTCGGGGCTGAGCAGCTTGGTGTCGTAACCAAAGACTTCGCGCCGGACTGCAGTTTCGCGGCGCAGGTATTCCAGCTTCTCGGGTCGATGCGCCAGGTAAAGATGACCCCCATCACTGGCATCGCAATCAATCTGTGTGCTCAGGTGTTTGAAGTTGTCAAAACCCCTGCGCACCTCGGCATCGAGCTTCTTGGCAACGTCAACGCCCCAGCGCTCTATCCACTGCGAACGCGTGAGGCGACCGCTGGCGTTTTGCCCCTGGCCACCACTGCGACTGGAGCAGCCCCAGGCGGTCTGATTGGCCTCCAGCGCCAGTGCCTTGATGCCGTGCTCCTGCGCCAGATACAACGCCGTCGAGATGCCGGTGGAGCCGGAGCCAATGACCACCACATCAACGTCTGTGTCCTGTTCAACGGGTCCGTCGTCTTCGGGTGGCACACCGGCGCTGGCAACCCAGTAACTGGGCGCATAGGCTGCGCCGGCGCCGGGGTCGGCGGCGACCAATGGGTCATAACGCGGGTCGTAAGCCTGTTGTCGCGATCGAGGTGAAAAAGACAAATCCTTGGGCAATGCATTTCCCCGTTTGAGTACAAGGCCTCGGATCGTAGGTAAACACCACCGCGCAGGGAACGACGAATTTCAATGATCCTTGCTCGAAAAACGCATAAGGCGCAACCCGGTTGCGCAGTTTCACTGCGGCTTGGAAGCGCGAATCCGGGCGACCAGATCAACAATGGGCTGATTCGCCACAGCCGGCGCATCGGCGTCCTGCATGTGCACGCGGATCAGGCGCTCCAGCGTTTCAATCTGCGGCGTGAGCGGGCCGAAAAAACGCACTTCATCACCGACCGCCAGCAACAGCGTAGGGAAGTCCTCAATGTCGAGCGGATGCAGCAAATCGGCCTCGTCTTCGACGTCGATCCAGAGAAACTGCGCTTGCGGGAAGCGGGATTGCAAACTGGTAAAACGCGCCCGGTAGTCACGACAGACGCCGCACCACTCGGCACACAGGCAAACAACAAGAACAGAAGTTGACGGTGCCAGAGTTTGCTCAATCATGGGCTAATGATCTCAAAAAACCTTATGTCGATATCGCCATAACCAAATTGGAAATACGTCTTTTGAGTTTTAAGGGTACCGCTTCACAATCCGCCAGCACGCACTACCCACCTCATTCATCATCATGCCCCGCATCATCATCGTCCCTGGCTGGCGCGACTCCGGTCCCGGCCACTGGCAAAGCCTGTGGGCCGATGCCTTGCGGAATGCCGTGCGGGTGCAGCAAGACGACTGGATCACGCCTTCGCGCAGCGCGTGGGTGACGTCGATCACCCGCACTATCCTGAGCCAAGACGGCCCGGTGGTGATCGCCGCGCACAGCCTGGGCTGCATTGCCAGCACGCATTTGCCACCGGAAGCCTCTGCGCGCATCCAAGGTGCACTGCTGGTGGCGCCGGCCGACCCGGAGCGCCGCAGTGTGCTGGCCGACTTCGCCCCGGTACCGTATCAGGCCTTGCCGTATCGCAGCATCATTGTGGCCAGCAGCAACGACCCCTATTGCCCGGTGCGCACCGCAGGGGCTTATGCACGCGCTTGGGGCAGTGAATTCGTACGCCTGCAAAACGCCGGACATATCAACCTGGAAGCCGGCTTCGGCCCTTGGCCGCTGGGCCTGGCCCTGTTGCAGTCCCTCACCGGCGATAGCGCTCTGCTCAGCGCCGCCGCACACCCGAATTCGAAATCGCAACTGGAATCCGCATGAACCTGAAGAAAAAATTGAGGCTGGCCCTGGCCGGTCTGGCGCTGGTCGCGGGCAATCTGGCCGTGGCCCAGACCACCTTGCTCAACGCCTCCTACGACGTGGCACGCGAGTTCTACAAGGACTACAACGCCGCGTTCGTCACGCACTACAAGAAGAGCACTGGAAAGGATGTCAAAGTGGACCAGGCCCACGGCGGCTCCAGCGCCCAGGCGCGCGCCGTCAATGACGGACTGGATGCCGACGTTGTGACCATGAACACCACTACCGACATTGAGTTCCTGGCCAGCACCGGCGTCGTTGCCAAAGACTGGGCCAAGCGTTTTCCCGGCAATGCATCGCCCACGACTTCGACCATGCTGTTCCTGACACGTGAAGGCAATCCAAAACACATCAAGGACTGGGACGATTTGGTCAAGCCCGGCATTCAGGTGATCGTGGTCAATCCGAAAACCGGTGGCAATGGCCGCATGGCCTATCTCGCCGCCTGGGGTTATGTGCGTAAGAAGGGTGGCACAGATGCGCAGGCAGCCGATTTCGTTGCCAAGCTGTTCAAGAACGTGCCGGTACTGGCCAAAGGCGGGCGCGACGCAACCACCATCTTCCTGCAACGAAATATCGGCGACGTGCTGGTGACATTCGAGTCTGAAGTCGTGTCGGTGGACCGTGAGTTCGGCGCCGGCAAGGTCGATGCGGTGCATCCGTCGGTCAGCATTATTGCGGAGAACCCGGTCGCGGTAGTGGAACGCACCGTCGCCAAGAAAGGTACGGCTGAACTGGCCAAGGCCTATCTCGACTACCTGTACTCCGACGAAGCGCAAGAGATCGCCGCCAAACACGCGCTGCGTCCGCGCTCGGCGGCCATTCTGAAGAAATACGCCAACACCTTCAAACCGATCCAGTTGTTCGCGGTGAGCGAGTACTTCGGCTCGCTGTCGGAAGCGCAAAAAGTCCATTTCAACGACGGCGGACAGTTTGACAAGCTCTACACCGTCAAGTAAATGAGCGCTGCGATTCTTTCTGCGCCGCTACCGGCGCCGGGTAATGCCCTGCGCAAGCGGCCGACGCGGCGCGTGTTGCCGGGCTTCAATTTGACGCTGGGCTACACCGTTCTATACCTGAGCCTGATCGTGCTGATCCCGCTCTCGGCGCTGGTGTTCAAGAGCTTCACCTTGAGTTGGGCGCAGTTCTGGGTGGCGGTCAGCAGCCCGCGCGTGCTGGCCTCCTACCAACTCACGTTTGGCGCCTCGTTCATTGCGGCACTGATCAATGTTTTCTTTGGCCTGCTGGTAGCCTGGGTGCTGGTGCGCTATGAGTTTCCCGGTAAGAAGGTGATTGATGCGCTGGTCGATTTGCCCTTTGCCTTGCCGACTGCGGTGGCCGGCATCGCGCTGACTGCCTTGCTCGCCGGTAACGGCTGGGTCGGTCAGGTGCTTGAGCCGCAAGGCATCAAGCTGGCCTTCAACCGCAACGGCATCGTGATTGCGCTGATCTTCATCGGCCTGCCGTTTGTGGTGCGCACCGTGCAGCCGGTGCTGGAAGACGCGGAAAAAGAACTTGAAGAAGCGGCGACCTGCCTCGGCGCGACGCGCTGGCAGACCTTTCGCTACGTCATCTTCCCGACCATCGCGCCAGCGCTGCTGACCGGTTTTGCGATGGCCTTTGCGCGCGCCATCGGCGAGTACGGCTCGGTTATTTTCATCGCTGGCAACATGCCGATGATCTCGGAGATCACGCCGCTGATCATCATCGGCAAGCTGGAGCAATACGACTACGCTGGCGCCACTGCGGTGGCCGTGGTGATGCTGGTGATCTCCTTCGTTCTGCTACTGGTCATCAATGCTCTGCAAGCCTGGCAACGACGCCGCTCAGGAGTTGGAGCATGAGTACCCCCCTGAGCCAGGCCCACGATGTGGCCCTGTCACCCCCCCAGGGGGGCAACGCCAGCGGCCCGGCGAAGCCGGTTCCGCGGCATTCCGCGCGTAAAGCTCCCACAGCCGAAGCGACATGGGTGAAGTGGACACTGATCGGTCTGGCGCTGGGCTTCATCTTTTTGTTCTTGATCCTGCCACTGGCTGCGGTCTTCACCGAAGCGCTGCGCAAAGGTTTTGGCGCTTACCTCGAAGCGCTGAAGGAACCCGACGCCTGGACCGCAATCCGCCTGACGTTGATCACGGCAGCAATCGCCGTGCCTTTGAACCTTGTCTTTGGCATTGCTGCGGCCTGGGCGATTGCAAAGTTTGAGTTCCGCGGCAAAGCCTTCCTCACCACTCTGGTAGATCTGCCTTTTTCGGTATCGCCGGTGGTGGCGGGCCTGGTTTATGTGCTGCTGTTCGGCGCGCATGGCTGGATCGGGCCCTGGCTGCAGGCGCACGACATCAAGATCGTTTTTGCCGTGCCGGGCATCGTGCTGGCCACGGTCTTTGTGACGTTTCCGTTCATCGCACGCGAACTGATTCCGCTGATGCAGGCGCAGGGCACGGAAGAGGAGCAGGCCGCCATGGTGCTGGGCGCCAACGGTTGGCAAATCTTCTGGCACGTCACACTGCCCAACATCAAGTGGGGTTTAGTCTACGGCGTGATCCTGTGCAATGCGCGCGCCATGGGTGAGTTTGGCGCGGTCTCGGTGGTCTCGGGCCACATTCGGGGCCAAACCAACACCATGCCGCTGCACGTCGAGATTCTGTACAACGAATACCAGTCGGTCGCCGCCTTTGCCGTGGCCTCACTGTTGGCGCTGTTGGCCGTTCTCACGCTGCTGATCAAATCGGTGGTGGAGTGGCAGTTCGAGCGCGATCAGAAGGCCGCCGCCTTGTTGCCGCCGGAAAATCCGGGCCGTTGAAGCGCCTTTGCATTCGTCATTGAGAAAATACCATGAGCATCGAAATCCGCAACGTCAGCAAAGACTTCGGCAACTTCCACGCGCTACGCGACGTCTCGCTGGACATTGAATCCGGCGAACTGGTCGCGCTGCTGGGGCCTTCGGGCTGCGGCAAGACCACACTGCTGCGCATCATCGCCGGCCTGGAGACGGCCGACCGCGGCAGCATTCTGTTCAGCGGTGAAGACACGACCGACGTCCATGTGCGTGAGCGCAATGTCGGCTTTGTGTTCCAGCATTACGCCTTGTTTCGCCACATGAGCGTGTTCGACAACGTTGCCTTCGGCTTGCGCATGAAATCGCGCGCCAGCCGCCCGAGTGAAGACACGATCAAACAGAAGGTGCACGAGCTGCTAGGCCTGGTGCAACTCGACTGGCTGGCGGACCGCTATCCGGCGCAGCTCTCGGGTGGTCAGCGTCAGCGCATTGCACTGGCGCGCGCGCTGGCGGTGGAGCCCAAAGTGCTGCTGCTCGACGAACCGTTTGGCGCGCTCGACGCCAAGGTGCGCAAGGAACTGCGGCGCTGGTTGCGCCGCCTGCACGACGACTTGCATGTGACCAGCATCTTCGTCACGCACGACCAGGAAGAAGCGCTCGAAGTTGCGGACCGCGTGGTGCTGATGAACAGTGGCGTGGTCGAGCAGATCGGCTCGCCGCAGGACGTTTGGGACCACCCGGCCAGCCGTTTTGTTTATGGCTTTCTCGGTGACGTCAATCTGTTCCACGGCCGCGCGCACGAAGGCGAAATGCTGATCGGCGC
Source organism: uncultured beta proteobacterium (assembly GCA_903920695.1). Taxonomy (GTDB): domain Bacteria; phylum Pseudomonadota; class Gammaproteobacteria; order Burkholderiales; family Burkholderiaceae_C; genus Rhodoferax. The sequence goes on along the minus strand of CAIXNB010000024.1, from coordinate 73,052 downwards.
CGACCAGCACGGCGTGCGGCTGGCAACACCCGAACATCTGGACGCCAAAGACGCCAAGGCTTTTGCCTACGTGCGCCCGCATGACCTCGACGTGCGGCGCTACAGCGCCGGTGCCAACAGCGCCGGGCGCGGCATCGTTGCCAAGCTGACGCGTGCCATTGTGGTGGGACCGATCGCCAGGCTGGAGTTGCTACCGCTGGACGCGTCAGCCGGCAATGGCGAGATCATCGAAGCGCAGATTCCCGCGCAGGAATTCCATGCCTTAGACCTGCAAACCGACGAAACGCTGTTGCTGACACCGCGCAAGGCGCGGGTGTTTGTGGACTGAAGCTCTCACCCCGGCGCTGCAGCGTCGCAGGCCAGTGCGCTTACGAGCGTTTCCGTGGATGGAACTGCAAGACCTGCGCTGCCGGTGCTTTCACGCCCCCGGTTTTGGGTTGCGCATGGTCACAGCCACTGCAATGACAGCCGCCGAAAGTGCTGAGTCTCTTTTCCAGTGCGGGGCGCCAGGCTTCTGGCAATGGCAAACGCAAGAAACCCTTGGCCAGGGGTCGCCGCGCGGCCTGCGGCAACAGGCTCCAAGCTGCGTACACAAAGCAGCCAGTCACCAGCAGGAACACAAGCAGAGATTGCAAGACCATCGCTATGCTCCGAGCCACAAGGTGATGCGGTAGGTCGCGAACGCCGCCAGGTAGGCCAGCGCGAACAGGTAGGCCGCCATCACCAACGGATAGCGCCAGGAGTTGGTCTCGCGCCGCACCACGGCCAATGTTGAAAGGCATTGCGGCGCAAAGACAAACCAGGCCAGCAACGAATAGGCTGTCGCGAGCGACCAGCCCTGCGCGATCACCGGTGACAGGGCGTCGGCGACTGATTGATCAGCACCAGACAGGGAGTAAACCGTGCCCAGCGCGCCAACCACCACTTCGCGCGCCGCCATGCCGGGCACCAGCGCAATCGAAATCTGCCAGTTCAGGCCAATCGGCGCGAACACCCACTGCAAGGCATGGCCCAGCATGCCGGCGACGCTGTACTGGATGGCCGGCCCTTGGGACACGTCCCAGCCGGCTGGCGGCGATGGGTAGGTGGACAAAAACCACAGCACCACCATCAGCGCAAAGATGATGCCGCCGACACGACGCAAGAAGATATGCGCGCGCTCCCACAGGCCAAGGCCGAGGTTGCGCAAACTCGGCACGCGGTACGGCGGCAACTCCAGCATCAGTGGCTGGTAGCCATTCTTCATCCAGACGCGCTTGAAGAGCCAGGCCACGCCCATGGCGCTGACAACACCGGCAACATACAGGCCAAACAGGGTCAGGCCGCGCAGGCTGAACCAGCCGATGTCGCGCTGCGGCACAAAGGCGCCGATCAAAAGGGCGTAAACCGGTAGCCGCGCCGAGCAGGTCATCAAGGGCGCCACCATGATAGTGGCGAGACGGTCTTTCCAATTGGCGATGGTGCGCGTGGCCATGATGCCCGGAATGGCGCAGGCAAAGCTCGACAGCAGCGGGATGAAAGCGCGCCCCGACAGGCCGACCTTGCCCATCAGGTTGTCAAGCAAAAAGGCGGCGCGCGGCAGATAGCCCGAGTCTTCAAGCAGCAGGATAAAGAAAAACAGAATCAAAATTTGCGGCAGGAACACCAGCACACCGCCAACGCCAGCGATGACACCATCGACCAACAGGCTGCGCAGCGGCCCCCCTGCCATGTGCGCCATGGTCCACTGGCCCAGCGCCGCCATGACGCTGCGAATCGCATCCATCGGCAGATTAGCCCAGGAAAAGACCGCCTGAAAAATCAGGAACAGCACTGCCGCCAGCAGCACCAGACCCCAGACGTGGTGCATCACGAGTGCGTCCAGCCGGTGCTGGAAGCGGCCACGGCTTGGCGCATCGGGTGCCACCAGGGCCAGGATGCGGCGCACTTCGCGCTGCAATTCAGTCGAACTCAAGGGCTGCGCACCGGCATCCGGCAGGGCCAGCAAGGGCCGGGTGAATTGCTTTTCCAGTTGCGCCAGCAGTTGCACATGGCCGTCGTGCATGACCGCCACGGTCTCGACCACCGGGCAACCCAGTTCCAACGCCAGACGCGGCAGGTCCAGTTTGAGGCCCTGGGCCCGCGCCACATCGGCCATATTCACCGCCAGCACCAGCGGCTTGCCGAAACGTTTGAGCTCCAGCACCAGACGCAGGTTCATGCGCAGATTGGTGGCATCGACAACGGCCACGATGGCATCGGGCGCATCTTCGCCAGCGCGCCGGCCCTCAATCACCTCCAGCGTCACCTGCTCGTCGGGCGTTGCCGGCGTCAGGCTGTAGGCACCCGGCAAATCCACCACCGATACCGTCTGACCATTGGGCAGCCGCGCCAGACCGACTTTGCGCTCAACCGTAACGCCCGCGTAATTGGCGACCTTCTGGCGCGCCCCGGTCAGCAAATTGAAAAGCGCCGTCTTGCCGCAATTCGGGTTGCCGACCAGCGCAATGCTTTTGATGGCAAGTCCAGGATTGATTGCAGCAGCATGGGTCATGAAAATCTCAGGCGGCGCTCGTTTCGAGCTGGCGCACACGGATGCATTGGGCTTCCAGCAAACGCAAGGCAAACAGGGTCTCGCCAACCTGCACCGCCAGCGGCTCGCGGCCACCCGGACCACGTCGCAGCATCCGGACTGGCTCGCCGGCAATAAAGCCGAGTTCGCCCAGACGGTGCAAAGTGGCCGCGCCGACCTCGGCAGAAGTCGCGATCAAACCTTCGACCATGGCGTGCGAACCGTTCGGTAGCTGAGACAAAAACATAACGCTGCCCTTCGAAAATGAGACAAGCGACACCTGAATGTCGCCGATGTAAATGAGAGTCTATCGCATTTAGACAGGATTGACAAGCCTGAAATTGATCCATGCGCGGACAAGCCTGGCCCGACCGACGGCGCGCAGAAACGCCACCGACGGGTCCTGGACCGGACGCCAGCCGCGACCAATGGGGACAAGGTGCGCCGCTTAACCCGTCACTTTGCGCAGCAGTGCGCGGCTGACCGCGCGGGCTTTCTGAGCTAGCGAGAAGCGCTGGAAATTGGTCTTGACGACACCCTCGGTGAAGGCGGTGCGTTTGCTGTAGTCAATGCTAACTTCCACGATTACTGGCTGCCCGCTTGCTGCCACAGCGTTGGCAGCGGCAATCTGCGGGGCCAGTTCGGCATCCGTGTTGATTCTCCGGTAGTGCGCGCCAACGGCATGCGCCACGCCATCGATGCGCACCGTGGCCAGGACGGTGCACGGTTTTCGGTTGTACGGGATTTCCTGCGCCTGGGCAATCTGCGACAACTCGCCGTCGCAAAAAACGTAGTAGACAACGCCCAGCCGGTACTGGGTGGCGGTGATGATCTCCATGCAGGTCATGCGAAAACAGCCATCACCGACGATGCAGTTCACCGCCACGTCGGGCCGCGCCAGCTTGGCGCCGATGGCGGCCGGCACCGAATAACCCATGGCATTGAAGTCGGTCGGCACGATGGCGGATTTGGCGCTCAGGATCGGCATCAGCTCGGCGGTCAAGTAAGTGTGGTTGCCGTCATCCACCACGGTGACGGCCTCGGGTGGATTGGCGGCACGAAGGGCATCAAAAAAACGCGCCGGATTGACCCGGCCCTTGCTGTCATGTGAGTACCAGCTCTCACGGTAAGCCTTCTTATCCGAGGCGATCCGATTCTGTAGGGCGGTATTCGCCGGCTGCGCTGGCAGCGCCTGGCGCAGCGCGGCTAGCAGTTGCGGCAGCACGACTCGGGCGTCGCCAGCGATCGCCACCTGCGCCGGGTAATTGACGTTGAGGGTCCGAGGATTGATGTCGATGTGAATCAGCCGGGTCGGAACCGTCACGCCAAAACTACCCGTCGCGATCTCGCCGAAACGGGTTCCAATCGCCAGCATCACATCGCAATCGGCAAAGGCGTTGCGCGCCGCCGGTACCGCGGACGGACCGAAACCGAAACCGGTGTGCAGCGGATGGCTGGCAGGAAACATCGAAAAACCCTGCAAGGTGGTGGCAACCGGCGCCTGCAGGTGTTCGGCCAGCGCTGTGACTTCGGCCAGGCAATCGCGCGCGCCCCAGCCGATGAAGAAGCCGGGCCGCTTTGCGCTCTTCAACAAGACCACAGCGGCGTCGATCTGGCTGGCCGATGCTGGCGCCGGCAGGGCTGGCGGCGTCCAGCGCGGCAGATCACCCAGCGCGCCAGGGAACAATTGCAGATTCGCCGGTAACTCGATGAAAACCGGACCCGGCTCGCCGCTGGTGGCCGTGCGATAGGCCTCAAACAGCGTCGGGATGATGTCTGCATGGCGCTCGATCAGATAGCTAGCCTTGGTGATGCCCTTCATGAACTGGTGCAGGTCCATCTGGTGCAACTGGAATTTCCAGGGAATATCGGTGCGCACACCACCACAAATCACCAGCATCGGCACACCATCCAGAAAGGCTTCGCCAATGCCGCTGGCGGCATGGGTCAGACCGGCGGCTGGCACCACAACGAGCGTGCCCACGCTGTCGGAGAGACGGCTCAGCGCGTCGGCCATGAAAGCACCGCCGCCCTCATGGCTGACCAGCATCGGGGTGATCGACTCCGAGTTGTTGAGTTCGTCGTACAACTCGGTGTTCTGGACCCCCGGAATGCCAAAGGTGTAGCGGATGCCAAGTTGTTCAAGGGCGTAGCGGGCCGCCCAGGCGCCGGTTTTATTCATGGTATTCGTCCTTTGTCAGTTGTGGACAGAAGCAAGGATCTGCCCGGCAAGGTTTCAGCCTCAGATACTCAGTAAATTGCGCCCGGCAACGGCGGCAGCGGCAGCACGCGCAGTCAGGACGCAGCCACCGAGAAACGTGCCTTCCAGTGCGCGCAAGCCGTGGACGCCACCACCGCCGAAGCCAGCCGCTTCGCCGATCGCAAAAAGGCCCGCAATGGGCTGCCCCGCCGTGTCCAACACACGGCTTTGCAGGTCGGTCTGGATGCCGCCCAGGCTCTTGCGGCTGATGATGAATTCGCGAATCGCGATCAAGGGCATGGCCTTGCTGTCCAGAATCGGCTGAGCGGCGCAGGTGCGGATCTTGTCACCGGAATAGCCACGCGCATATGCGATGCGGCGCAGTTGTTCATCGTTGCGGAACTTCGGTTTCAGCCGCACTTGATCGTCAAAGCGCAAAACAACCTGCTCCAGCGTGTCGAGCTGCACCGCATCATCGCCCTGCAAGGCATTCATATTGGCCACCAGCTCCGGCAGTCTCTGCCCCACCACGAAGTCTTGGCAGTTATCGATCAAGGTGCGCACCAACCAGCGGTTGCCAAACGCCAACTCGCGCACAAATGAAAGCCACTTCTGGTCTCGGATACTGGGATTGTGAGAAGAACCCGACACCGCCAGTTCCTTCAGGGCAATCTTCCAGTTCAGCAACTGCCACGAATACTGGCCGGGCTGGCGGCAGATCTGCGCCACCAGATCGCGCGTATCAAACCCGGTGACCAGCGGCTGTGGCCCGATGCGTTCGCCTTTGGCGTTGAGCCACAGGGCCGACTTGGGCGGCACCAGGCTCAGGCCGGCGTGTGGCTTGGTCGAGGCGTAGTGGTGCACACCGGCGGCATAGTTCCACATCTTGTCCAGGTGCGTCAGTTGCGCGCCAACCGCCTGCGCCGCGTCATGCAAGCGGCCATCGGCGTACTGATGCGACCCATTGAGAATGACCGGGGGTGGTGATTGCCAATCAGCATGCCAGTTGGCGCGTACACGGTCGATGCTGCCGTTGATGCCACCGGCCGCAATCACCAGCACCTCGGCGCGCTCCTCGAAGGGGGTGCCGTCACGCTGATTGACGCCATGGCAGCCGACAATCCGTCCACCCTCGCGCAGCAGGCCTTCGACACGCTGGCCAAAACGCAGTTCCAGCCGCTGCGCCCATTGCGCCTGCTTCAGATGCGCGAGCAGCGTGGTGACAAGCTTTTCGCCGGTACCCCAAACCAGATGAAAACGCGGCACCGAGTTGCCAGGCGTGAACTGACCGCGCTCAACCCAGTGCGGCACCGGAAAATATTTGACGCCTTTGCCGCGCAGCCACCAGTACATGTGCTCGGTGCAGTGCGTTACATAGGCCTGCGCCCAGCGGCGCGGCCAGTGCGCATCGGGCCCGAACTCGGCAAAGGCCTGCCAGTCAGCTAGAGCCAAGGCCACGCTGTCGCGAGCACCGGCACGGCGCTGCTCCGGCGTGTCCACCGCGAACATGCCACCCATGCTCTCGCGCGCCAGGCCACCGAGCTTGTCGGGTTGATCCCGGTCCAGCAACAGCACACGGCGTCCCTGCTCCAGCAACTCGATGGCGCAAACGATTCCGGCAATCCCGGCGCCAATAATGACCACTTCAGCAGTCTGAGTCTTCATCGTGTCTCCTCCAGCAAACCGCAACCACGCAGGATCAGGCTCACCACATGCTCGGTGGCGCGAGCGTGGTCCTTTGCGCTGAGTTCTGTTCGCCCCAACACCGCGCTGACCTGCACAGCAAAGTCGGCATAGGTCTGGGTTGCAGCCCAAATCGTAAAAAACAGGTGTACCGAGTCCACCGGCGCCATGCGTTTGGCCTCGATCCAGCCATCAATGACGGCGGCCTTGGCCCGCACCATGTCACGCAACTCGGTTCCCAACAAGGCCTTGACCACTGGCGCGCCATGCAGCAGCTCATTGGCAAACACACGGGAAGCGTGCGTCCGTTGCTCGGACAGCGCCATCTTGACGCGGATGTAGCGCTCAATCGCCCCGCGCGGGTCGGCCTCGGGGGTGATGTCATGGGTCGGCACCAGCCAGTCTTCAAGGATGCGCGCCAATACGACGCGATAAAGCGCCTGCTTGCTGCCAAAGTAATAGTGCAAATTGGCCTTGGGCAAGCCTGCCGCCTCGGCAATGGCGGCCATGGTGGCCCCGCTAAAACCAGCACCGGCAAACACGCGCTCCGCAGCCGCCAGAATCAGGATCTCGTTGGCCTGGCGAATCTGGCCTTTAGCCGCCTCGTCCGCAGGCTCAAGCGCCCGGCTCGTGGAAATTGGAATCATCATGTCAACAAATTGGCGTCTGCACTCTGGCGCGAACGTGCCAGAGCCACGTACCAATCCAGACAACCCGGATTCGCCATCGCTTCGCGATGCAGCACTTTTTCAATCGGCTGGCCTAGCAACAACTTCTTGATCGGCAACTCCTGTTTTTTTCCGGAAAGCGTGCGCGGGACTTCTGCCACCTGAAAGATCTCGTTCGGCACGAAGCGCGGCGACAGGGCGGTCTTGATCGCCTCTACGATTTTGCGCTGGAGCGTCGCATTCAGCACAGCACCTTCGCGCAGCACGACAAACAGCGGCATGTAGCTTTCACGTCCCAGGTACTCCAGATCAACCACCAGCGAGTCCACCACTTCGGGCAAGGCCTCGACTGCGCTATAGAGTTCGCTGGTCCCCATGCGCAGGCCATGGCGGTTGATGGTGGCGTCACTGCGGCCGAAAATAACGCAGCCGCCATTGCGCCCAATCTTAAGCCAGTCGCCATGGCGCCAAACTGGCAGCTTCCCGTTCTGGCCCGGGTACATATCAAAGTAGCTTGCCAAGTAACGCTTATTGCCTGCATCACCCCAGAAATACAAGGGCATGCTGGGGATGGGCTGGCAACAGACCAGTTCCCCCACTTCGTCGATGACGGGCTGGCCCTGCTCGTTCCAAGCCTCGACCGCGCAGCCCAGCAAACGGCACTGCATTTCGCCGGGAACCAGCGGCAACTCGCGATTACCGCCGATGAAGGCGCCCGCAAAATCGGTGCCACCGGAGATGTTGCACCACCAAATGTCGCCCCCACGCTCGCTCACTGCGTGTAGCTCGCTGCCCCCCGAGGGGGCTGGTTTTCCTTGGGGCGGCCCGGCGGAAAACCCGTCGCCCCCACGCTCGCTCACTGCGATGGACCACAGTTTTCGGAACTGCTCGGTGCCCCAGGCTTGTGTCTCGGTACTCAGGGGTGAACCGGTACTGCCGAGTGCGCGGATACTGGAAAGATCGCCGCAGCTGCTCAGGTCAACGCCCGCTTTCTGGCTGTTGGCATAAAACGCGGCGCCGGCGCCAAAGAATGTTACGCCTACATCGGCTGCAAAACGCCACAAGGTGGTCCAGTCAGGGACTTGCTTGTTACCGCTGGCGTCCACTGTGACGCCACCCGGGTTGCCGTCATAAAGGCAGCAGGTGGTACCGCCAAGCAGGCCGCTGAGTTGTGCATTCCACATCACCCAACCGGTCGAGCTATACCAGTGGTAGCGCTCACCGAGCGTATTCGTTTCATAACTGCATCCAATATCGTTGTGCAGGCGCTTGAGTGCCTGCGCCACCAAAATGGTCCCACCGTGGCTGTGCACGATGGCTTTTGGCAAACCGGTGGTACCGCTGGAATAGACAATCCACAAGGGATGGTCAAACGCCAGCCAGAGCGGCTCGAACGCCGATGTTTGCGCATCGTTTCTGGCTGTCGCCAGCGCGAAGCGTTCACAACTGGTCAGATCCGGGATAGCGCAAAAGTCCAGTCCAAGGTTGTCGTGCAGAATGACGTGGCGCACCGTCGGCAACGCGGCACAGAGTTCAGCCACGACAGCAGTACGGTCAAAGTCGCGCCCACCATAGCGCACGCCATCGCAAGCGATCAGTACCTTGGGCTCGATTTGCTGGAAGCGATCCAATACCGCATTGCTGCCCATGTCGGGCGCGCAAATGCTCCAGACCGCGCCAATGCTGACCGTTGCCAGAAATGCCACCATCGCCTCCGGTATGTTGGGCAAGTAGGCAACGACGCGTTCACCAGGTTGCACCCCCAGGGCCCGCAGGTAGAGCGCGAGCGAGGCAACCTGACGCTGCAATTCGGGCCAACTCAGGCTGCGAGCCGGCGCCGTGCCCAGACTCTTTTCGTTGTGGCTAACGATGGCAGGAAAACCAGCCGCCTGTGCCGGCACCACATGGCGCAGTACCTGACGTGCATAGTTGGCCTGCGCGCCAACAAACCACCGGGTGTGCGGCATGGGCGCACCGTCGCACACGACGCGATAGGCCGTGGGCGATTGCAACTCGAAATAATCCCAGATGCTTCGCCAGAATGCGTCCAGATCGTTGGTCGACCAGCGCCACAGCGCATCATAGGAATCAAACGACAGGCCGCGTTGCGAGCGCAACCAGTCTTGGTACAGGCGAATCTGGGGAATACAGGGTGGCTTGGCAGCTTGCGTCATGCCCAAGGTTAATCCGGTTTTGCCCTCATTAACAATAGCGACTGACCCTTGTATGACAGCGGCCGACCTTCCATTTGCTTATAGTTCCCGTCAACTTTCTAATCGGAACATCAATGCGCATCTGGAACAAAGCCCTGTCCGTCGAAGAACTTACAGGCGTTCACATCGACACTGCAGTGGCACGACTCGGCATCGAATTTCTTGAGGTTGGTGATGACTTCATTCGGGCTCGCGTGCCAGTTGACCAGCGGACGCGCCAACCCTATGGCTTGCTTCATGGCGGCGTCAGCGTGGTGCTGGCCGAGACCCTGGGGTCTTGCGGCGCAGCCTACTCCAACCGCAATGGCCACCGCGCCGTGGGACTCGACATCAACGCCAATCACATCAAGGGCACGACAAATGGATGGGTCACCGGTATTGCGCGCCCGGTCCACCTCGGCCGCACCACCCACGTCTGGCAGATTGACATGCACAACGATGCCGGCGGCGTGTTCAGGTATCGCCGCGGGCCAAGCGTTCGCTGCGCCAATACACGTCGTCGCCGACCGTGCCATCAGGGCGGTAGCGGTTAAGCACGCGGGCCAGTACAAACAGCAGATCGGACAAACGGTTCAGGTATTGGCGTGGCGTGTCCTGCAACGCGTCCTGCGCTTCCAGCGCTACCACCGCGCGCTCGGCGCGCCGTGCCACGGTGCGACAGACATGGGCTTGTGCCGCAGCGCGGGTACCGGCCGGCAAAATGAATTCCTGCAGGCGCGGCAATACCTGGTTGTGCTCGGCCAAAGCAGCGTCCAGCGCCAGCACCGCCTCAGCCTTGAGCAGTTCAAAACCAGGAATCGACAACTCGCCGCCCAGGTTGAAGAGCTGATGTTGAATTTCAACCAACAAGCTGCGCACCGGGGCTGGCATGTCTTCGCACAGCAAGACACCGATGTTGGAGTTGAGTTCATCAACATCGCCCATCGCATGCACACGCAAGCTGTTCTTCGAGACGCGGGTGTTGTCGCCCAAGCCGGTGCTGCCATCGTCACCGGTGCGGGTGGCGATCTGCGTCAGTCGTTGTCCCATAATGAAGCTCCTGTTTTCGGCCTATTGTTGCAGCAAAATACAGGTCTGCAATTTTCCGGGACAAGCCGCAGAAGAACCTTGTCCTCCTTTCGTTGAAAGTACCCATGAATACCCAGGCCTCGCATCTTGTCCCCGTCATCCAGCCACGCGAAGTGCCAGCGGCGCTGATGGACGCGCTGAAGAACCGTTTTTCCGAGCAGTACTCAACAGCTCTGGTGGTGCGTGAGCAACATGGCCGCGATGAGTCCTCGTTCGAGGCACCACCGCCAGCGGCCGTGGTATTTGCCCAAAGCACACAGGACGTGGCGGACGCCGTCAAGCTCGCCAGCCAGTTCAATGTACCGGTAATCCCGTTTGGCGTTGGCACCTCGCTCGAAGGTCATCTGCTGGCGGTTCAAGGCGGCATCAGCATTGATGTGAGCCGCATGAACCAGGTGCTCTCCATCAATGCCGAAGACCTGACGGTCACAGTGCAGGCCGGCGTCACGCGCAAGCAAGTCAATGAAGCGGTTAAATCCACCGGTCTGTTCTTTCCGATTGACCCCGGCGCCGACGCCACACTGGGGGGAATGAGTGCAACCCGGGCCAGCGGCACCAACGCCGTGCGCTACGGCACCATGCGCGAGAACGTACTCGCGCTGGAGGTGGTGACAGCGAGCGGCGAGGTCATCCGTACCGGTACCCGTGCCAAAAAAAGCAGCGCCGGCTATGACCTGACGCGCCTGCTGGTAGGCTCCGAAGGGACGCTGGGCGTGATCACCGAAGTGACGGTCAAGCTCTACCCACTGCCCGAGGCGATCTCGGCGGCCATTTGCTCCTTCCCCAGCATTGAGGCTGCGGTGCGCAGCACGATTCAGATCATCCAACTCGGCATTCCCATTGCGCGGGTCGAGCTGATAGACGGCAAGACCGTGCGCATGGTCAACGCCTATGCCAAGCTGGGACTGCGGGAAGAACCTTTGCTGCTGATGGAGTTTCACGGCTCACCCGCCAGCGTCAAGGAGCAAGCCGAGTCAGTGCAGGAAATTGCGACCGAGTTTGGCGGCAATGCGTTCGAATGGGCCACGACACCAGAAGAACGAACGCGCCTATGGACGGCCCGCCACAACGCTTACTTCGCTGCGATTCAGTCCAAGCCCGGGTGCCGTGCCATCTCAACCGATACCTGCGTCCCAATCTCGCGCTTGGCAGACTGCCTGCTCGATTCGGTGGCCGAAGCAGACGCCAGCGGTATCCCCTACTTCCTGGTCGGCCACGTTGGCGACGGTAACTTTCACTTTGGCTATTTGCTCGACCCGAGTAAACCGGAAGAGCGCGAGATCGCAGAAAAGCTGAACCATTCCCTGGTGGCGCGCGCGCTGCGTCTGGAGGGCACCTGTACCGGTGAACATGGCGTCGGCCTGCACAAGATGGATTTTCTGGTTTCAGAAACTGGCAACGGAGCGGTCGACATGATGCGCAGCATCAAACGAGCGCTCGACCCGAAGAACATCATGAACCCGGGCAAGATCTTCACGCTGTAGCGCGGTTGCGCGCTGCAACTAACCGCGCTGTCGCGGACGTGTGAGCGGTTTGCTGATTAACGCGTCGCGCCGCGCGTTAGCTTGTCGATCAAGCCATTGAGTTCGTCGAGCGAGCCAAACCGGATTGCCAGCTCGCCCATTTCCTCGAGTCGTCCAGCCCGCTTGACGCGTTTTTTGACCCTGATTTCGACTTCGGCTGTGAGCAGATCGGACAGCTCTTCTTCGACCCGCTTGATGTCGCGAGATTTCTCTTTTTTCGGTTTGACCGACGTCAGATTGAATTCCGCACTGAGCTTTTTGGCCAGACTCTCGGCTTCCCGCACCGACATCTTGCGAGCGCTGATCTGACTGGCTGCCGTGATCTGGGTCGCACGGTCCAGAACCAGCAGGGCACGGGCGTGACCCATGTCAAGATCGCCCGCCATCAACATGGTTTGCACGGGATCAGCCAGATTGAGCAGGCGCAGCAAATTACTGGCTGCGCTGCGGGATCGTCCCACGGCTTGGGCCGCCTGTTCATGAGTCAGTCCGAATTCTTTGATGAGACGCTGCAAGCCTTGCGCTTCTTCCAGCGGATTAAGGTCTTCACGTTGGATGTTCTCAATCAGCGCCATGGCGGCCGCGGCTTCATTCGAAACATCGCGTACCAACACCGGCACAGTGTCGAGTCCGGCCAGCTTGGCAGCACGAAAACGGCGCTCACCGGCAATGATTTCGTACTTGCCAACATTCTCGCCATCACGGAGTCGACGCACCAGGATGGGTTGCAGGATGCCCTGGGCCTTGATCGATTCCGCCAGTTCGTACAGGGCGCCTTCGTCCATGCGGGTCCGAGGTTGGTACATGCCGGGCAACATGTCGGTCAGCAAAAGCGACGCGGGCAAACCGGGACTTTCGGTGCCACCATTGGCCGCATCAAATGATGCCGTTTCATTGACTTTTGGACCGAGCAGCGCTTCGAGTCCGCGGCCCAGGCCTTTGGGTTTTTTGGTGACCATTGAATTGTCCTCGTTAATTCTCTTGCTGAGCAGATGTTGAGTGATGCGGTTGAGACGCCAGGCGCTGCAATAGAGCATGTCCAGCCTGCCAATCACCGAGACCCGATTCAGCATTGATATGGCCTAGATGGCCAGCATCAATGTAGTCGGAGCCCCAGGCACAGGCGAACTCGCGGGCCCGCGCTTCATTACAGTAGGGGTCATTGCGGCTACCGAGCAAAATGCTCTTGAAAGGCAGACCTTGCAGGGCAATGGGCGACCAACTGGCGAGAACCGGGCGCAGTTCCTCGCGGTCTGCATCTCCCGGCGCCACCAGCAACGCGGCACTGACAAGATGCGTGTTGTGCGAATGCGTCGCCCACGCCGCTACCAAAAGGCAGCCCAGGCTGTGCGCCACAAGAATCGCCGGCTCAACACCCTGCAACAAGACATCTTCCAGCTGGGCAATCCAGTCGCCACGCAGTGGGCGCATCCAGTCATGCTGATCAACCCGCCGATAGCCGTGCAAGCGCTCCCACCGGCTTTGCCAGTGGTCCGGGCCAGAATTCTGCCAGCCCGGCAAAATCAAAATATTGGCTGCTTTCATTTGCTACTATTTTGATAGCTAATTGCAATTTTCAGGTTATGAGGACACCGGATTAGGCTACATCTTGTCAATGCGTTCCACTATTTCGCGGGCAAATGCCACAAATGCCTGCGCACCCTTGCTTGAGGGGTCAAACACCACCCCTGGAACACCGTAGCTGGGGGCTTCGGCCAAACGCACGTTGCGGGGAATGACGGTATTGAATACCTTGTCGCCAAAATGGTTCTTAAGTTGCTCGCTCACCTGCTGCTGCAAGGTGATGCGCGGGTCAAACATAACGCGTAGCAAGCCAATGATGAGCAAATCCTTGTTCAGATTGGCATGCACCTGCTTGATGGTGTTGACGAGATCTGTGAGACCCTCCAATGCAAAGTACTCGCACTGCATCGGAACGATCACACCATGCGCGCAACACAGGCCATTGAGGGTCAACATCGACAATGACGGCGGACAGTCGATCAAAATGAAATCATAGTCCTTTCGCACCTCTTCCAGCGCCTGTTTGAGGCGCTTTTCGCGGCGCTCAACGTCAACCAGTTCGACTTCCGCCCCCGTCAATTCACGGTTGGCGCCCAGGACGTCATAGCTACAACCGGCCTCGATCAATTTGTCACTCTTGACGCGCGCTTCTGCCACCGAGGCGGATTCGAGCAGCACGTCGTAAATCGTGAGGACCAGTCCGCGCTTGTCCACGCCCGATCCCATGGTGGCATTGCCTTGCGGGTCAAGGTCGACCAGCAGAACGCGCTGGCCGACCTGAGCCAGACCCGCGGCGAGATTAACAGCAGTGGTGGTCTTGCCGACACCGCCCTTTTGATTGGCGATGCAAAATATTTTGGTCATGGAGTGCCTGCCTGAGGTGACATGAGAATCGGGGTTGGCAATCAGTGCGCTAGCGCCAGCTTGACGCCAAAGCCGATCAGGAACACGCCGGCGAGTTTTTGCAGCGTTCCTGATATCCGTGGGTTCGCGCGCAAACGCTCAGCCAGAAAATGCGTCAACAAGACCACCGTCAGGCCATAGGCAAAGGTCAAAACAGCGATGGTTACAGCCATGAAAGCAAAGCTTGCCAAACCCTGATGTCGGGCCGGATCCACGAACAAGGGAAAGAATGCCATGTAAAAAACAATCGCCTTCGGGTTGAGCAAGGTGATCATGAACGCTTGGCGAAGGTAGTGATGCGGCCTGATTTGCAGCACGGGTGCGGACCCGGCCTTTGCCAAAACCATCTTGCCACCCAACCAGGCCAGGTAGGCTGCGCCCATCCACTGCACTGCATTGAATGCAGCCGGATAGGTGCTGAGCAATGCAGCGACGCCGGCGACGGCAAGCCACATCAAAACTTGGTCGCCAAAAATAACGCCAAAGGTCGCACCCAAACCACCCCCGATGCCACCCTTGCCCGTGGATGTGATCAAGGCCAGATTTCCCGGACCAGGAATCAACAAGAAAACAATGATTGCGATGACAAATGCGCCATAGTCGACTATGCCAAACATGGATTCTTTTCTCGATGGATAAGCACGCAGTTTACGGCATGTTTTCCCGATACTTTCAATCCAGTGCCAACAGGGCTTTTCTCATCCAGACAATGCAACGCTCGGCTTCAAGTCCGGGAACGGAAAGCTGTTCCACGTGAAACACCACGACACTTGCAGGCAAGGCTGCTATCTCGTCAGCGGGATCCTTGCCCTTCATGGCGAGCCAGACGCCACCTTCTCGCCGCGCTGCGACTGACCAGCCAGTGAAGTCGCCAAGGGAGGCAAAGGCACGGGAACTAATGACATCGTACTGATCGGTCAAACTTTCCACGCGCGCGTGCAAGCCTCGCAGATTGGACAGGCCGAGGGTCAGCGCGGCCTGCCGAACAAAAGCAGCCTTCTTGGCTACGGCATCGACGCAATCCACCAACACATCTGGGAAGCAAATGGCAATCACAACACCAGGCAAACCGGCGCCCGATCCAACGTCAAGCAGACGCGCCGGCGAAGCATCAAGCTTCGCGTCACCTTCAACTTGCACCCCGGGGTGTCGGACAAACTTGCGCAAGGCCAAGCGCAAAGGCCCAACAACCGCCAAACTATCCAGCAAATGGTGTGTCAGCATCTCTGCTGGACTTCGTACGGCCGTCAGGTTATAGACCTTGTTCCACTTTTGGATCAACTCGTGATAATCTAGAAGCTGCTTGATTTGCAAGTCTCCCAGCACCAGCGACAGATCCATCAATCCCGCACGCAACTCCGCCTCCCAGGCTCGCATTAAACCACCCCCTCATCCGGCGACGACCAAGCAGACCCGCCCGTCGCAGTCGTGATGAACTCCAGCAACCTGTTCTTCTTCAGGTAGACCAACAGCAAAGAAATAGCTGCCGGGGTAATTCCGGAAATGCGCGAAGCCTGCCCCAGTGTTTCGGGCTTGTTCCGGTGCAGTTTTTGTCTGACTTCAATGCTTAGAGCATCCACTTGCAGGTAATCAAGGTTAGCCGGCAGTTTTAGGTTTTCATAATGCGCAGTACGACTAACCTCTTCTCTTTGACGGTCAATATAGCCAGAATACTTGGCCAAGACTTCAACCTGCTCAATCACCACCGCCTCAAAGGTCGGGCCGGCAGATAGAACAGCATCGGATTCACGTGGAACACTGGCGTCCAACTCCTGACTCGCATATTTCCCACCATTGAGAGACATGAGTTGCGCATAACTCACATCCGGGCGACGCAACAAATTCGCTAGGCTGTACTCGTGCTCAACAGGCTTTCCCAGAACCCTCTGTGACTCTTGCGCTGTCAGATTCTGCGGACTGACCCAGATTGACTGCAAACGCTTTGTTTCACGTGAAACCGCATCGCGTTTGCGATTAAAGGCTTCCCAGCGGACGTCATCAACCAGACCGAGTTGGCGACCCACCTCGGTCAAACGTTGGTCGGCATTGTCTTCGCGCAGTTGCAACCGAAACTCGGCACGACTCGTGAACATGCGATAGGGCTCGGTTACGCCCTTGGTAATCAGATCATCCACCATCACGCCAAGATAGGCCTGCTCCCTCCCCGGCAACCAGCTATCCTGCGACCACGCAGTCTTCGCACCCGCCTGCAACGCGGCGTTGACGCCCGCAAACAGACCCTGGGCCGCAGCTTCTTCGTAACCGGTAGTGCCATTAATCTGTCCGGCGAAGAAAAGCCCGCTAATGACCTTGGTTTCAAAACTGCTTTTGAGTTGCTGTGGGTCAAAGTAATCGTACTCAATGGCATAGCCAGGCCGCAGGATGTGCGCGTTCTCAAGACCCGTCATGGAACGCACCAACGCGTACTGAATATCAAAGGGCAGACTGGTCGAAATGCCGTTGGGGTAGTACTCGTGCGTCGTCAGGCCCTCCGGCTCCAGAAAAATCTGGTGACTGTCCTTGTCAGCAAACCGATTGATCTTATCTTCCACGCTCGGGCAATAGCGTGGGCCAATGCCTTCAATCCTTCCTGTGAACATGGGGCTGCGATCAAAACCGCTGCGGATGATGTCGTGCGTGCGCTGGTTGGTATGAGTCAGCCAACACGGCATTTGCTGTGGGTGCTGCTCAGCATGCCCCATGAAACTGAAAACCGGCATGCGCTGACTCATGCCACCTGGCATGCCGTCGCCGGGTTGCTCAATGCACTTGCTGAAATCAATTGATCGACCATCAAGCCGCGGCGGGGTACCCGTTTTCAGTCGGCCTTGCGGCAACTTCAACTCCTTCAAGCGAGCGCTCAAACTCATCGCTGGCGGATCCCCGGCCCGCCCTGCCGGATAGTTATTCAAGCCAACATGAATCCTGCCATCCAGAAATGTCCCCGCCGTTAATACCACGGTGCTGGACCGAAACTTGATCCCGGACTGCGTCACAGCTCCCACTACCCGATCACCCTCGACCATCAAATCATCAACCGCTTGCTGGAAAAGCCACAAGTTGGGCTGATTCTCCAGCCGATGGCGAATCGCTGCCTTGTACAGCAGGCGATCGGCTTGGGCGCGAGTCGCTCGCACCGCCGGACCTTTGCTAGAGTTCAGAATACGAAACTGTATGCCGCTCTCGTCCGTGGCAACCGCCATGGCACCGCCCAGCGCATCCACCTCCTTGACCAGATGCCCCTTGCCGATGCCGCCAATCGACGGGTTGCAACTCATTTGACCCAAGGTCTCGATGTTGTGGCTCAGCAGCAAAGTCTGGCAGCCCATTCGGGCCGCAGCCAACGCCGCCTCGGTTCCAGCATGGCCGCCGCCAACGACGATCACGTCGAAATGATGTGAATAAAGCATGCTTGTAGGTACCAATCTGAGCCGGGAGAAAGGAGTCGATTTTACCGGTCGACCCAAAACCGGCGTGCAAAGCCCTATGAAACCCTCAGCCCAGCTTGCTCCTGGACTCCAAAGCAGCCAGTGAGCATATTTCGATCCGACGATAACCCACCAGCAGCACCCCGTCCCGCTCCAACGCCTTCAACTCCTTGGACAGCGTCTGTCGACTCATGCCTAACATCATTGCCAGTTGTTCCTGTAACACCGGAACGACCGTTCGGCAATCCCAGGCCAGCGTAGCATCGCCGCGCACCAAGGCCATCAGGCGTCGTGCCACACGGGTATTGGTGGAGCGCAACAAGACATCCTCTATCAGGCCGTATAACAAGCGCACCTGACTTGACAATAGAACACTCATCGCACGCGCGAAGGTCGGACTGGCCGTCAACCCCTCAAACGCGGTGCGTCCAACCACCAGCACTTCAGCGGACTCCAGCGCGGTCGCATCGTGCGGATGCGGCAACTGGTCAAAAACCGATGTTTCACCAAACCAGTTCCCGGCCTCGATCACCGCCAGAATTCCCTCCTTGCCGTCTTCGCGCAAGGTCGATACCTTGAACGAACCGCTGACAACTCCGAAAAAGCCGCCCGGCGTATCACCCTGTCGGTACAACATTTCACCCATGCGCAAATTAAGGCGTTCACCGGCCGCGAGCAGCGCCAGACGATCACTTTCCGGCAAACCGCCGAACCAAGAGTTGCTAGCCATGGCAGGGGAAATTTCAACTTTGGCAGACACAGCCTGTATTCCTCAAGGTGAATACCCCAAAATTTCAAATTTTTTGACATTTCAGCGTCAAGCAAGCATTTACTGTGCGATATTGGGTCAACTTGGTCCAACTGCGCCCGATTCAAAGCCGATACAGCAGCAATACCATTTGTTGAGAAAGTACCCCATGAACGATTCCTCCCTGCACAGCAACATGCCCCAAGCCCTGATCGACAATAGGCTTGAGACCAGCCTGCAACTCCAGCGCAACGCCTATTTTTCGCACCCGATCCCCAGCTTGGCCGAGCGCCGCGCCGACCTGCTCAAACTGCAGGCCTTTATTCGGGACAACAAGGAAGCCTTGGTCAACGCCGTCAACGCCGACTACGGGAGTCGATCACGACACGAAACCCTGTTTACCGAAATTTTCCCGACACTCGATGCCATCAACGACACACTCAAACATCTCAAGAAATGGATGAAGCCACAAAAACGGGCGATTGATCTGCGCAACTTTCTGGGCGCCAGGAATCGGGTCATCCCGCAGCCGCTGGGCGTGGTCGGATGCATCGTGCCGTGGAACTTTCCGATCAATCTGAGTTTTGTTCCTCTGATCTATATTTTTGCCGCCGGCAACCGGGCAATGGTCAAGATGTCGGAAAACTCGCGTCATCTTGCAAGACTCCTGATTGAAAAAGCGCCGACCTACTTTCCTCGGGAAAAGCTGGCTTTCTTCGATGAAACCGGCGGTGTCGGCATCGAGTTCTCAAAACTCAAGTTTGACCACCTGCTGTTCACTGGTTCGGGCCAGACCGGCCGCTCGGTCATGGCTGCCGCCGCGCAGAATCTTTGCCCGATCACACTGGAACTTGGAGGCAAGTCACCCGCCATCGTCTGTGCGGATTACCCTTTGCGCAAAGCGGCCGAGCGACTCTTGTTTGTCAAACTGCTCAATGCCGGGCAAATCTGCACCACAGTCGACCACGTCTATTTGCCCAAGGGTAAAACCAATGAGTTTGTAGCAGCAGCAAAAGAAATCGTCTGTGCGCGCTATCCCGATCTGAACTCGGCTGACTTTACCGCCATCATTGATGAACGCGCCTTCCAGCGACTCACCACGGCACTGGAAGAGGCCAGGACCGCTGGTGCGACGCTGGTGCAACTGATCCCGGGTAAACCGTGGGATGCGGCCAGCAACAAGATCGCACCGCACCTCGTACTCAATGCGCCGGCTGACAGCATTCTTCTAAGCCGCGAAATTTTTGGGCCGATCCTGCCGATCCTGGAATACGACTCGTTGGAAGAGCCCATCACAGCCATCAACCACGGGCCGCGTCCACTCGCAATCTATCCCTTCAGCAACAGCGCCCATATCATCCAAACCCTGCTGGACCGCGTCATGTCGGGCGGTGTGAGCGTAAACGACGCACTATTTCACGTTGCCCAGCATGCTCTGCCGTTTGGCGGCGTCGGTGCCAGTGGCATGGGCCATTACCATGGCTACGAAGGCTTCGTCACCTTTTCCAAGATGCGTCCAGTTTTTTACCAGGCGTCCTTCAGTGCCATGAAGTTCCTGTGGCCACCCTACGGGAAGTTCGCCACCAAATACCTCGACTTTCTAACCAAGTAAACAACTTCCCACAAGGCTTTCTAACTTGCAATTTCAAAAATTCGACTATGTTGTGATTGATGGCGGCGCGGGTGTTTGCGTTATTGCAAACCATCTGCGTGTGGTTGATGCTTCCTTCCATCATGCCGCTATCGGTCTCAGACAATACCAATGCGCCCACCCGGCTGTAATCGCTGCCAGGAAGGCCGAGGGTTTGATCAAGTAGGAAAAAAAAGTAAACCTGTTTAGAGAATTAATCCTCTAAACAGGTTTACTGCTTGTTGTCAAAGCACAGTGTTGTGGATAGTCTTTGCATAAAGAGATGCTTATCCACAGGCTGATCAAATTCACCAAAGTTGTCCATTTTAAAGAACCACGCCGAGCACGGTCATCCACATTGCTTAAAGTGATCCAAGTCTTTGATTTAATTAATGAAAAGAAGATTTTCCACACTTTGATGCAAGCCTTATCTACTACTACTATCTTAAATAAGAAGATTTAGAAGAAGAACAAGAAAAAATCACTGTTAAAGTTTTTTTGGACTATCTTCAGGCTTCCAACGTTTGAGCAACAGTGCGTTGCTCATGACACTGACTGAACTCATGGCCATGGCGGCACCAGCCACAACCGGGTTCAGGAAACCAAATGCTGCCAGCGGAATACCAGCCACGTTGTAGATGAAGGCCCAAAACAGGTTCTGCCTGATTTTGGCAACGGTCCGGGCGGAAATAGCAAGCGCTGCAGCCACCAGCGCCGGGTCGCCCCGCATCAAGGTAATACCCGCCGCGTGCATGGCAACATCTGTGCCATTGCCCATGGCAATACCCACATCGGCTGCTGCCAGTGCCGGAGCATCATTGACACCGTCACCAACCATGGCCACAGTACAACCACCAGTTTTCAAACCCATCACCAGTGCAGCTTTGTCGCCTGGCAGGACTTCGGCTTTCACTTCCCCAAGCTCAGGCTTTAATCCCAGACGACGTGCCATGGCTTCGGCGGCCTGCTGGTTGTCACCTGAAATCATCACAGTCTTGATACCACGTGCTCGTAAATTTTCCAACGCTTCATTTACGCCGGGTTTTGGCTCATCGCCAAAAGTCATGGTGGCAAGAATTTTTATCTGTTCTGCGTGTTGGTCATGAGCTGGCAGGCGTTGCGCCAGTAGTGACACAGTGTGCCCTGTATTTTGAAATTCAAGGGCGTGTGGGCCCGTTGCACCCTCTTCTTCGTCCTGATAGTGGACACCCAACTCATTCATCCAGCGTAGGCTGCCAATCAGATAAGTGTTGATGGTGGAACCATTTACCACCTGACCTTCGGTACCGCGTCCGGGCAAACTGCGGACATTGGAAGGCGTTTGAATGAAAATCCCACGTTCATGCGCAGCAGAAACAACAGCGCGTGCCAATGGATGTTCGCTGCCGCTTTGCAGGCAGGCTGCAACAGCCAAAAAATCGTTTTCATTTAACTCTGAGGTTTTTGACTCATCAAGCGCATCGTGATTGCCCACGAAAAAATGCGTCAGTCGAGGTTTTCCCAGTGTCAAAGTCCCGGTTTTGTCGAATGCCACAACATTGACCTTGTGTGCAATTTCAAGCGCTTGTGCATCCTTGATTAAGATGCCATATTTGGCTGCAACCCCGGTACCAGCCATGATGGCCGCTGGTGTGGCCAGGCCAAGCGCACAAGGGCAGGCAATGACCAACACTGCAACAGCACGGATGACAGCCAACTCAAAAGAATGTCCTGTCAACCACCAGGCGAATAATGTGAGCAAGGCAATTACCAGAACCACAGGAACAAAAACAGCACTGACCTGATCCACCATACGCTGAATCGGTGCCTTAGCCGCTTGCGCGTCTTCTACCAAGCGGATGATGTGTGACAACACAGTTTCAGCACCAGTGGCTTTTACCTGCATCACAATGCGGCCGTCGCCATTAATGGAGCCACCTTTCAAGATTGCCGTTGGGTCAGAGCCAGCCTGTTTATCAACAGGCAGCGGCTCACCTGTGAGCATCGATTCATCGACCTGTGTGTACCCTTCCAATAACACACCATCAACCGGAATACGCTCTCCAGCCAGCACCACCAGACGGTCACCAACCATCACTTCGTCTACTGGGACATTGACCTCAGCATCCGGACCTATCAGGTGTGCCAGTTCGGGTCGCAAAGCATGCAGGGCCCGAATGGCCGATGTTGTTTGCTGTTTAGCCCGAGTTTCCAGCCATTTGCCCAACAACACCATGGTGATGACGACTGCTGAACCCTCAAAATACAAGTGCACCGTAACGCCAGGCTCGGCAGTCAGCCACAACCACATCGACAATACCCAACCCGCCGTCGTGCCAATGGCAACCAGTAAATCCATGTTGCCGGCCAAGGCCTTGAGCGCATGCCACCCCGCCTTGAAAAAACGTGCACCCAGAATGAACTGCACCGGAGTTGCTAACGCAAACTGGATCCAGGCCGGCAGCATCCAGTGCTGACCCAGTAAATCGCCCAACATCGGTAACACCAGCGGAACGGACAGGACCAAGCCGATTGCAACCGGCATGAAGCCAGCCCAGGGCGAGGCGTCGGCGGCGTCCAGCGCGGCATTGGCTGCGACCGGCTCATAGCCGGCGTCACGCACGCTGCGGCGCAGCTTTGCCTCCATCTGCTCTGATGGCATGTAAACAATGCGTGCCGATTCGGTGGCCAGATTCACCGTGGCTTCTTGTACACCCGGCACTTTCTTCAAGGCTTTTTCGACGCGTGCCACACAGGAGCCACAAGTCATGCCACCAATGCCGATGTCCACGCTGGCGGTTGAAATGGGAGAAGATGGAACTGTATTCATAAGGGTGAGCCTAATGCTTCCCACGATGTCAAGGTCAAGGTTTTTTACATAGTGCTTGACCTTCCCATCGGGGTAAGGTTCAAAATCACCCATCTTTCAAAGTGTTCACCCAGAGGAGTTCTCCATGAATCAGACTTTTACCGTTTCCGGCATGACCTGCGGCCACTGCGAAAAGGCGGTCATGCGCGCCGTGAAACAAGCTGATCCCAATGCCGAGATCAAGATTGACCGCAGTCTGGGAAAAGTTGATGTGGTATCAGAACAGCCGCGTGAACTGCTAGCCCAGGCCATTATTGAAGAAGGTTACGAAGTCGCGGCATGAAAACCTTGCCCCAGAGTGGCATGGCGACGGGCACCTCGTGGCCGGTCGCTATCGGCACGGCGGCGCGGCTTTCAAACGTGTCGGCCAAGATGCTGCGCCACTATGAATCAATGGGCTTGCTCTCAACCGTAGCACGCACGGACAGTGGTTACCGGCAGTACGGTGAAGCGGACGTGCGCACCTTGCAGTTCATCAAACGCTGTCGCACGCTGGGCTTTTCGATGGTCGAGATTGCCGAGCTGGTGGACCTCTGGCACAACCGCAAGCGCACCAGTGCCAGCGTCAAACGCATTGCCCAGAAGCATGTGGATGATCTGTCGCAACGTATTGAAGCGATGCAAGCTATGCAACGTACGCTGGCTTCCCTGCTCGAGCATTGCCATGGCGACGAGCGACCCGATTGCCCCATCCTGGACGACTTGGCAGGCAATTGCTGCTACTCAGGCGCCTGATTCTGTCATCACTATTTTATAGGAGCTTGGTATGAAATCAAACGTTGGCGGCATCGACCGCATTCTGCGCATCGTGATCGGTCTGGCCGCAACCCGAACGGTTGGTTGGTGGGGTTGGCTTGGTCTTGTACCGTTGGCCACGGGTGCCATTGGCTGGTGCCCACCGTACGCCATCTTCGGCTGGAACACCTGTGCTATGCAGAAGCCGAATTGATGGCACAGCCTCGGCGCGGTCGTCTGGCCTTGACGGCTTGATCTTACTTTACACGCCAGCCATCAAGCCTCACGTCACAGACACAGCGCTGGCGCAACATTCTTCGCAAGCTGATGCCAATCGTGCGCGTCAGACCGATGCAAAAGGAACTCTTATGAAATCAGTTTTCAAACCCGTATTGCTGGCTAGCCTGCTGGCCTGCTCAAGCCTGACCCTCTTTGCGCAAACCCCTGGCCCCGGTGGTCCCATGATGGGCCCAGGCGCACCGATGATGCATGAAGGCATGATGCACCACGACATGGGAAGAATGGACCCCGCCAGAATGCAGGCGATGGCCGACCGCCATCACGCGAAACTGAAGGAACAACTCAAGCTGACAGCGGCGCAGGAAGGCGCCTGGACTACATTCACATCGGCCGTCAAAATGCCGGTCGAGCTAATGGCAAAACGTCCTGATTTCACCGAATTGGCCAAGTTGCCAACGCCCGAGCGCATCGACAAGATGCAAGCCTTGCACGCCCAGCATGCGAGCGAGATGAATGCTGCCATGGAAAAACGTGGCGTGGCGACCAAAGCCTTCTATGCCACGCTGACGCCCGAGCAGCAAAAGGTTTTTGATGCCAGCACACTGCCGCATCAAGGTTCTGCCGGACGCAGGGGTGGCCCGCGCGATGGCAAAGGGCCAGTTCAGCCCCAGAAGTAAATCTCGCGGCGGGCGCGACGGCCTGGTCCCGCTATGACAGCGTGCTCTTGGGTCAGGCCAGCATCTTTTTCAGTTCGCCGCTGTCAATCAGGGCGATCAGGTCGTTGGCACCGCCGACCAGCGTCCCCTTGACAAACACCATCGGCAGGGTTGGCCAACCGGTCCACAGTTTGAGGGCATTGCGCTGGCGCCAGTTGTTGAAATAGTTGCCGTATTCGAGGTAATGGTGGGCCACTGCGGCCGCGTTCAGTGCCTTGCGGGCCTTCTTCGGGAACGGGTTCATGCCCATGCCCACCACCACCACCAGGTGTTTGGCAATGGCGGCCTGCACTTCGCGCACAATGCCCTGCTCATGGTTGGCAATTTTGTCCCGGATCGCGGGGTGAATCTTCGATTCGTCGAGGATGGGACGGGGCATGACAATCTCCTGGGATGCTAAGAAGGCCCATTATGCGGCGCCCAACGCTGCCCGATGGCGCGATACAGTGGTTTGTTGAGCCCGGATCAGGGCCACTCACGGGTTGTGGTCCGTTCTACACTTGCAAGGCTTATGTCCAAAATTTCATCTTCAGGCGATGCTGAACTCTCTGTCGGCGCAGTTCCCGTCATCCGCAGCGTGGCCGTGACCCGACCCTTGCACTGGCTGCTGCTGGGATGGCGCGACATGTTGCTTTGCGGCTGGATCAGCCTGGCACATGGCTTGGTTTTGGCCCTTGCCGGGGCCGCGCTGGTGGCGATCTTTTACCAGCGCTTCTGGCTGCTGGCCGGCGCCCTTTCCGGTTTTTTGCTGGTGGCGCCGGTGCTGGCGACCAGTCTGTACGCCCTCAGTCGGGCGCGCGAACGGGGTGAAAGAACCGATCTTCGCCTGGTGCTGAAAACCTGGTCGAACTGGCAACACCATCACCCCAGCAAATGGGGCAATGACTACTGGTGTCTGGTGCAGTTTGGCGCTTTGCTGGCGCAGGCCGGGACCGGCTGGGTTTTGACCTCGGCCGCCTTGATTACGCTGCTGGCCCCGGGACCGGTCCAGAATCCGCTTGATTTTGTCCAGCATGTTGTGCTGGCCAGGCACGGTTTCCTGTTCGAGCTGTGGCTGGCGGTCGGCGGCGTACTGGCGGCACCGATCTTCGCCTCGTCCGTGATCGCTATTCCCTTGTTGTTGGACCGTCGGTTGACCCTATTGCAGGCCGTGGTTGCGAGCTGGAAAGTGATTCTGACCAATCCGCTGCCGATGGCATTCTGGGCCGCGCTCATCATGGGTTTGACCCTGTTCGGAATGGGCACACTCATGCTCGGACTGATCGCCGTGGTGCCGCTGCTGGGGCACGCAAGCTGGCACGCTTACCGTGAACTGGTGGATGCTTCGGCCCTGCCGCAGCGGGAGCCGTTCTGATGTTCGGTTACTCGGAAGAACAGATTGCCGCCTTTGGCCTGAGCTTTGGCATCGGCGCTTTCATGCTCTACATGCTGTTCATCATCGGCCATCTGGCCTGGCAGTCCAAGGCCGGGAAATTCGGCACCTTTGTGATTTTTCTGGGTCTGGCCTTCGGTATGACCGGCTTCGTTGCGAAGTACCTAATCCAGTGGGCCATCGGCATCAAGTGAGTGCGAGCACGATGTCCTTGGTGTCAACTTCATGGCTACCTTGAGGATCGTTCTTGAAGCCCAACTCACTGGCCAGCTTGAGCATTCGGTCATTTTCAACCAGTACCGTGGCCACTAACCGTGCCGTGCCTCGGGTGCGCAGATAGGCAATCAGTTTGCGCATCAACAGCAGTCCGAGGCCGCCGCCTTTGAGATCGGATCGTACGATGACACCGAACTCAGCCGCTACGTTGTCGGGATCCGTCATGGCACGCACCACACCCAGGGTTTGCGGCTGGCCAGCGGGCGTGTTGGCCACGGCAATGAAGACCATCTCACGCGCGTAATCAATCTGCACCAGACGCGCCAACTCACTGCGCTCCATGCTGCGTCGGCTGTAGAAAACCCGCATGCGGATGTCCTGTGGCACCAGAGACTGCAGGAATTCCATGTGCAGCGCTTCATCTTCGGGCCGGATCGGCCGCAACAACAAAGTCTGTCCTTGCCACTGCACGGTTTCTTCCAGGTGTGCCGGATAAGGGCGGATCGCAAAATTGCGCGCCCCGCCAGGTGCCGCCGCATCCACGCGGATGCGTGCATTCATTGCTTGCACGCCTTCAAAGTTGATGAGCAGCGGGTTGATCTCAAGTTCGGCGATCTCCGGAATTTCCGCCAGCAACTGGGATACCGCCAGCAGCACGCCGTGCAATGCCGCCTCGTCTACCGCCGGCGTATCGCCCCAGCCAGCCAGCAGACGCGATACCTGGGTGCGCGCAACCAGCGCCTTCGCCAGTGGCACATTCAGGGGCGGCAGCGCCATGGCCCGGTCCGCCATGATGTCCTCGGCCCTGCCGCCTTGGCCAAACACGATGACCGGACCGAACACGCTGTCAATCCTGCTGCCGACCATTAACTCCTGCGCGTGCCGGCCTTGTGCGCTTGCCTGTGGTCTTGCATCTGCATGCAGTGGTTGCAGTGGTTGCAGTACGGCAATGCCGCAGGCCTGGAGCAGCGAGCGGGTTTGCGCTTCGCTCAGCGTTTCGTGGCCACTGGCCAGCGCACTGGCCACGATTGTGCGGATGGCAGCCGTGTCTGGCGTCCGGCCTTCCAGTAGTGCTGGTGGCGCTTCCGTCAATTCGGCCTGATTGTGCCGATAGCGCGTCAACAGGGAAAAAGCCCGTATGGCTTGCTCCGGTGTATCGAAGTTGGCGATGCCCGCGTCCTGAAATGTCTGGCGTGCCTGTGCGGCAGTTTGGTCCCCCAGCCAGCAGGCCAGCAGGCGCGGCGGGTGGCCCGGTTCGTGTTGTGCCAGGGGCGCCAGTGCCTGCGCAATCGCGGCGCTGGGCACGGCGGCCGTCGGTGCGTGGATAAACAGAACGGCGCCTGTGGCCGGCGTCTGCAGCAGCAGTTTGAGCGCTTGCTCATAGCGCGCGAGCGGCGCGTCGTCAAGAATGTTCACTGGATTGCCGCGCGAGTGGCCCGGTGGCAGCAGGGCGTCGAGCTGCTGACCGGCTACTGTGCCGATTTCCGCCAGTTTGATACCGGCATACCCCGCAGCATCGGCGGCGATGACAGCGGCGCCGCCGTCATTGGTGAGGATCGTGATTGCGTCGTCGGTGTTGGTGCGAAAGCGTGACAGGGTCTGCGCTGCCAACAGCAATTCCTGTAGCGTGTTGACCCTGAGCATGCCGGCCCGGCTGATAGCGGCTTCAAACGCCATGTCCGAACCCGAGGGCGCAATGGCGTGCGGGGCTGCTGCTGGTTCCCCTGGCAGCGAACGCCCGGTCTTCACGATGACGACCGGCTTGTTGCGCGAGGCCGCGCGCGCCGCCGACATGAACTTGCGCGGTGACACGATAGATTCGGCGTACAACAGAATGGCGCGCGTTTTCGGATCGCTGGCCAGGTAATCAAGCATGTCGCCAAAGTCGACGTCGACCTGTTCGCCCAGAGAAACGCAATGCGAAAACCCGATGTTGCGTCCTTTCGCCCAGTCCAGCATGGCCGTCATCAGGCCCGCCGATTGCGACACGAAGGCCAGTTCACCGGGGCTGGCATCGACCGGGGAATAACTGAGGTTGAGCCCCTGATGCGGCGCCAGCAGGCCGATGCTGGCGGGCCCCAGCAGGCGCAGCAAATGGCTTTTTGCCGCCTTCTGCATGGCCAGCTTCTGCGCTGCACTCATTCCCGTGGTCATGACCACGGCCGCGCGCGTGCCGATGCCTGCCAGTTCTGCTATCAGGCGCGGCAACGTCGCCGGTGGTGTGCAGATCACGGCCAGCGCCGGCGCGCACGGCAAATCAGAGGCGCGGGCCACGACCGCGCGGCCGTCGAGTTCACGGTACTTTGGATTGACGGCGTAAAGCTGGCCCGGGAAAGTGCCGTCAGAGAGTTGCTGCCAGACCGTGGTGCCGATGCTGTCGATGCGCGTTGATGCGCCGATGACAGCGATCGAGTCCGGGTCAAACAGGGCGTCGAGGTTGCGGATGCTCACGGTTTACCCCCACGCCTTGTTAGCCCATTGGGCGTACGCCGATCAGCATGCCGTGCAGCCAGAACGCGAACACGATCCATCCAGCCAGTCCGGCTAGCACGGTGATGCCGGTGGCGCCCGCGCTGCCACGGCGATAACGCGTGCCGGCCGCACGGTCACGCCGCCGCGCTGCGGAATAGTCCAGAATGGCCCACGCCAGAAACGATCCGAATAGCAGCACGTGCGCGAGATTGCCATTGGCCAGAAGATGTGCCAAGGCCCATACCTTGACGGCCAGCACCATGGGGTGATGCAGGCGCGCCTTGATGCTGTTGCCGGGTACAAAAGCGGCTGCCAGCAGAACAAAAGCGATTAGGGTCAAAAGTGAAGCCAGGTGGCGCATGCCCAGCGGCGGGCTCCAGAGTTGCACCGGTTCCTGGCGCGCCAGCCCAAAGCCCCAGATCAGCAGGACCAGGCCAAGCAGTGACAGCAGTGAAAACACGGCCTTCCAGGTCAGCTCACCCCAACGGGCCCGGGCCTGTGACCGCCAGTCGTCAGCCACGATGCGCACCGAGTGCGTCGCCAGAAAAACAAGTAGACCGAGAAGCAGTAATTTCATGTTGACCCTTTTGCATGCGTGCGCCAGTCATGCCGCTATTTCGCGCGCACTTGGCAAGTCTCAACTGGAAACTCGTCGCTACTATAGCCCTTCACAGAATTACCCAGGCGGCTCGGTATTGCGCTGGTGCGTCGCTGCCCGTTTCAGTCGCTTCTGTTGCATTGCGCGAAAGTGTTTACACTGCATCGTCAGCGCGGGAACAACTAAAGGAGCATTTATGAAACCCATTCAGGAATTGTTGAGAAATCACAACTCGACGGTCTTTCAGGTCAGCCCGTCGACCACCGTTTTTGAGGCACTCCGGCTACTGTCCGACTATGGCGTGGGTGCCATGGTGGTGATGGATCAGGGCAAACTGGTGGGACTGGTTTCTGAGCGCGATTACACGCGCAAGGTGGCGCTGCTGGGCAAAAATTCGAAAG
This sequence comes from uncultured beta proteobacterium, assembly GCA_903920695.1. Taxonomy (GTDB): domain Bacteria; phylum Pseudomonadota; class Gammaproteobacteria; order Burkholderiales; family Burkholderiaceae_C; genus Rhodoferax. Next base: position 43,315 of record CAIXNB010000024.1, on the reverse strand, counting down.
AAACCACGGTTGCCGACATCATGACGCGCAGCGTCATCACGGTTACCCCCGACACCGGCACACTGGCCTGCATGAGTCTGATGAGCCAGCACAAGATCCGGCACTTGCCGGTGCTGCAAGGCGCCCAGGTGTTGGGCATGATTTCGATCCGCGACTTGATGAACGACATCATCGCCGACCACGAGCAGACCATCTCGCAGTTGACGAATTACATCAAGACCTAGTCCGCCGCCGGGCCGCCCCAGCCATCGCACCGTGCCGAAGTAGCCGGCAGCGGTTTGATACGATTTTTCGATCCCGTTCCAGCGTGATGGGCCGGCAACTGACGGCTTCTTACTCCTGCAAAATTATTTGACCCCGGATCTCGCCGTTGGGCCGGGCCGCCGTGTGGATATTCGAATACCATTTTCCGCTCAGCAGGTCGGCGGCCTGCGTCGGGTTCAGCGTGGCCTGTCCTTGCACCGGACTCTTGAGCGACCCCTTGAAGGCAAGCATGCTGCTGGCGTTGGCGCCAATCAGCGCCGGGCCATGAAAGTCGATGGCGGTCGCCGCTCCGTTCAGGCCGGAGTAAGTTAATTTCCAGCGCAACAGGCGGCTGTCCTTGTTCAGCACAGCGTAAAGACGGCCGCTGGCAACGGTGGCCACTGGCGGCACCTGGTTCGAGCCCGTCAACTGCGCGCTGAATGCTGCCAATTCCCGGTTGGGTTGCAGTGTGCTGCAGCCGGCCAGAGTCAGGGCCATGGCGGCCAGAGCGGCGCGCCTGGTGTGATCAATACGCATCGGCATGGCCTCCCATTGGTTGGAATGATTCGATTCCAGTTTAGGGCATGGCAAGCCCGGCAGGGGCTACGGTCGTGCAACGCACGTAAAACATTGTGCCGCGCATACCCGCTTTCGCAGTGGGGTACACCCGGTGCGCTGGCGCGCTGTTTACACTCCGGTCGTGCCAGTACCAGTACCAGTGCCGGAGCCAACGGCAGCCTCGGCCCCTAACAACCCAAGCCAGACGCATGTCAGATCAATTCATTGAATTCACCACCGACAAGCGCTTTGTCCGGCGCGTGCGCGAACTCAAGACCATCGAAGTGATGATCGACATGTACTGCGCCCATCACCACGCCAGCACTCAGCGCTGCGCCGAATGCAGCGACTTGTTTGACTACGCCCAGCGCCGCCTGCAGCGCTGCGTCTTTGGCGATGCCAAGCCAAATTGCGCCAAGTGTGTCGTGCATTGCTATACCAAGGATATGCGCGAGCGCATCCGGGTCGTGATGCGCTGGGCCGGGCCACGCATGCTGCTGCGCCATCCGGTTCTGGGCATACGCCATCTGCTGGCGGACCGCCGGCCCGTCCCCTTGCTGCCCGGCAAAACACCGCCGGCCGATTAATCAGCCTGGCTATTCCAGCGCAGCGTTTGCCGCCACCGGATGGCGCCGTACCAGCCAGCCGAACAGGGCCACGCCGAGCAACAGGCTGGCGGCCGCCGTCTGCAGCGCGAGGGCAAAGCCCTGCCCCGGATTTGCACTGCGCTGCAGCAGCAGGCTGACCCAGGGTGGGCCGGCGATCTGGCCCAAACCATAAACCGCCGTTAGAAGACCGATAAAGCCGGAGGCGCCTTCGGGGCGCAGGCGCCGCACCTCCTGCATCGCAAACAAAGTGATGGCCGTGAAGGGCAGACCGATCAGCAGGCTGCCGAAGGCGAACCCAACCAGACTCGGCCAGTACACGCCGAGCAGGATTCCGCTGGCCTGCATCGTGTAGCAGCCCATCAGCAGGTGGCGGCGATCCCAATGGACCGGAAAGCGGATCGTGAGCAAGGCGCCCAAGCCCACACCCAGGCCAAACAGCGGCCAGAACAGGTCGAGCCAGACCGAGCCAGGCAAGGCCTGGCGCGCAATCACAGGAAGAAAGGTGGCGGTGACGATGTAGCCGAAACCGGCCAGACCATAGGCGAGCGCGAAAACGGCCATCGGCGCCTGGCCCGAGGCGTTCGACAGATCAGGCGGCGTCGCACTGAATGCCACCCGGCCGCGCAGCTGCGGCCATACCAGTGCCGTCAGGATCACCGCCAGCACACCGAATGCCAGCCAGGCACTGGCCGCACGCACGTTGCCAGCCACCATCAGCGTGGCCGCCAGACCGCTCACCATGATGCCCAGGCCGGGTCCGACAAAGATGACGCCCGCCAGCTTCGGTTGACCCAAGGCCGACAGGCGCGCCAAACACCAGCCCGAGGTGTAGACAAAGACCAGCGCACTGGCCATGCCCGCCAGAAAGCGCCACAGCGGCCAGGCGCTCGGCCAGTGCGCAGCCATGCCGAGCGTCAGCAGCACGGTGGCCAGCAGGCCAGCGCGTATCGCCGCCGTATGGACGATTGCGGGCAAGGCGCGCCAGCGTCCCCAGAGCCAGGGCTGTAGTGCGCAAGCCATGGCGCCGAGCCAATAGCCGAGGTAATTGGCCGTGGCCAGCCAGCTGGCCGCCGGCAGGTCAATCACACCGTCGTGCAGCATCATGGGCAGCAGCGGCGTGAAGGCAAATCGGCCGATGCCCATGGCCACCGCCAGCGACAACATGCCAGCCAGTGCAATGGCGAGAGGTTTCTGTGGCGTCATGTGGTGAGGGCAATAGGTCGATGGGTTGCGGCGCGAATCCCGGTAGCCGCCGCGCATTGTAGGTTTACAGGGCCAAGCGGAAGCGCTCACTGTCCCTGGCGCACGATTTCGTCGATTCAGACGATGCGCCTTGCCGCTCGAGTCGGCACCATCGGTCTTGAAATGCGCACAAACCGTGCGCAGCAAGGAGCGTGCACATGGCGGGACCGTTGTCAGGATTGCGGATTGTCGAGTTTGCCGGTATCGGGCCGGGACCCTTCTGTGCCATGGTGCTGGTCGATCTGGGCGCCGAGGTAGTGCGCATCGCGCGCCCCGGTGCGGCGCTTGACCCTAATGATGTGCTGGCACGCAGCCGCACCGTGCTGACGCTTGACCTGCGCGAGCCGCAGGCGCGTGAGCAGGCTCTGAGCCTGATCGCGCACGCCGACGCGCTGATCGAGGGCTACCGCCCCGGCGTCATGGAGCGCCTCGGTCTGGGCCCGGACGTTTGCCAGGCACGCAATCCGCGTCTGGTCTATGGCCGCATGACTGGTTGGGGCCAGCGCGGCCCGTTGGCGCAGGCCGCCGGCCATGACATCAACTACATCGCCATCAGTGGCGCGCTGCACGCCATTGGCCGCTCGGGCGAGTCACCGGTGCCGCCGCTCAACTATGTCGGTGACTTCGGAGGTGGCGCCATGCTGCTGGCCGTCGGGCTGCTCAGCGCCCTGTTCGAGGCTGGTCGCTCGGGACGCGGCCAGGTCGTTGACGCCGCCATGACCGACGGCGCCGCCCTGATGTCGGCCATGATGTATGGCATGAAGGCGGCCGGCCAGTGGAGCAATCAGCGCGGCGAAAACCTGCTCGACGGTGGCGCCTACTTCTACGATACCTATGCCTGTGCTGATGGTCGCTTTGTCGCCGTTGGCGCGATCGAACCGCAGTTCTATGCGCTGCTGCGCATGCACTGCGGCATTGCCGACGACCCGGCCTTTGACGCCCAGATGGACCGCGCTGCCTGGCCCCTGCTCAAGCTGCGTCTGGCCCAGGTCTTTCGCAGCCGCACGCGTGATGAGTGGTGCGCGCTGCTCGAAGGCAGCGACGCCTGTTTTGCGCCCGTGCTCGACTGGGACGAGGCGCCGCGTCATCCGCACAACGCAGCGCGCGCGACCTTCGTCGAGCTCGATGGCGTCGTGCAGCCCGCACCGGCGCCGCGCTTCGATCGCACGCCGGCCGCCATGCCGTTGCGCAGCCAGGCCGGCACGCCCGACGCCGTGCTGGCGCGTTGGCGTGCACCCGCCTTAGCCTGAGCCCGCACTTTGTTCCTGTCATTGAAAGATTCCCATGCCCATTACCTTTCGCCGCTCCTGGACTGATCCCGACCTTGATCAATACCGCGACACGGTGGTGCGCTTCATCGAGGAGCACATGCTGCCCGCGGACGAGGCAGCACGCCAACGCGGCCACGTCGGTCACGAGATCTGGCGCAAGGCGGGCGCGACCGGTCTGCTCTGCACCGACATTGCAGTCGAGTACGGCGGCGCCGGTGGCGACTTCCGCCATGAGGCCGTGCTCTACGAGGAGATGGCGAGCCGCAGCCTGACCGGCATGAACGCCTCGGTGCACTCGATCGTGGCGCACTACCTGTTCAACCACGGCACGGAGGAACAAAAACGCCGTTACTTGCCGCGCATGGCAGCGGGTGAGCTGGTCGGCGCCATTGCCATGACCGAGCCCGGCACCGGCTCTGATTTGCAGGGCATCCGCACGCGTGCTGATCGCAGCGGCGACGGCTACCGCATCAACGGCGCCAAGACCTTCATCTCCAACGGCTTTCTCGCCGGTCTGGTGCTGGTGGTGGCCAAGACCGATGCCAGCCTGGGCGCGCGCGGCACCTCGATCCTGATCGTTGAAACGCAGGGCTGCCAGGGCTATCGCGTTGGCCGTCTGCTCGACAAGATGGGCCTGAAAGCGCAGGACACCTCGGAGCTGTTCTTTGACGACGTCCAGGTCAGCGCCGAGCAGTTGCTTGGCGGCAAGGAAGGCGCGGGCTTTTTCCAACTGATGGGCGACCTGCCCTACGAGCGCATGGTCATCGGTGTCACGGCACTGGCTGCCATGGAGGGTGCCTACCAGGTCACGCTCGACTATGTGCGCGAGCGCAAGGCCTTTGGCCAGGCAATCGCCGATTTTCAGAACACCAAGTTCCGGCTGGCCGAGATCGCCACCGAGATCACCGTCGGGCGCGCCTTCATCGATCGCTGCGTCGAAGACCTGGTGGCCGGGCGGCTCGACACCGCCACCGCGTCGATGGCCAAGCTCTGGGGCTCCGAGGCGCAGGGCCGCGTCGTCGATACCTGCGTCCAGTTGTTTGGCGGCTACGGCTACATGAACGAGTACCTGATCTCTCGCATGTACACCGACGCGCGCGTGCAGCGCATCTATGGCGGCACCAGCGAGATCATGAAGGAAGTGATTTCGCGCGCGCTCTGAGCCAATGGTCAGCATCACCTCAAGGACTGTTTATGCAGGACATTCTCGACATTCAGGAAAGTGGCGGCATTGCCCGCCTGACCCTGAACCGGCCGCAGCGCCTCAATGCCCTCAACCCGGCCCTGGCCAGTGCGCTGCGCAACTATTTTCAGGGCCTCTACCGACGCCACGAAGTGCGCGTTGTCATCCTGCAGGCGGCGGGTGCGAGTTTCTGCGCCGGGCTCGACCTCAAGGAACAACAGCCTGGCAGCGAACTCGGCAGCGTCGGCATGATGGCGGTGCAGCACAGCATCCGCGACATCATGCTCGCCATGCGCCGTTGCCCGCAGCCCATCATCAGCGTGATCCAGGGCGCGGCCAGCGGTGGCGGCTTTGCGCTGGCACTGGCATCCGACATCCGCCTTGCCACGCCCGATGCGCGCATGAACGCCTCCTTTATCCGGGTCGGCCTGACCGGTTGCGACATGGGTGTGAGCTACTTTCTGCCACGCATGGTCGGCAGTTCGGTTGCCGCCGAATACCTCTTGACCGGCCGTTTCATGGACGCCCAGCGCGCCTACGGTCTGGGCCTGTTCAGCCGCGTCGCGCCGCTGGCCGAACTGCAGGTCGAGGCCCAGGCGCTGGCCGACGACATGCTGCGCACGACGCCGCTGGGACTGCGCCTGACCAAGGAAGCGCTCGGCCATTCGGTCGATGCCGCCAGCCTGGACGCCGTGATTGCAATGGAAGACCGCCAGCAGGTGCTGTGCACCCAGAGCGATGACTTTCGCGAAGGCATGCAGGCCTTTTTGGAAAAACGCGCACCGCGTTACAGCGGCACTTGAAAGAGCGCCACGCGCTCAGGCGGTCAGGCCGAGCCGGCGCGCAATTGCCACCGCCTGCGTGCGGCTGTGGGCGCCGAACTTCATGTTGATGTTGCGCAGATGGGTGCGTACCGTGCTGTCGGAGACGAACAGCTTCTCTGCCATGGCGCTGTTCGAGTAGCCTTCGACCAGCAGTTGCAGCACGCGGATTTCCTTGCGCGTCAGTGGCTCCAGCACGCCACCGAGCAGATCCGGCGTGGCTTCGATCTCGGTTGGTAGTGGGCCAAAGGCCTGCAGCAGGCGCTGCAGGTAGTCGCCCAGCAAGGGGTCGCGCACCTGGCCGCTGTCGTGCAGGGTCTGGTAACGCTGCACCAGGGCGCCGAGCACCGGTCCCTCGTCGAGAATCAGGCGCATAAAGCCTTCCTGGCAGGCAAACTGCAGTGCGCTGCCGACCTCGGTCACGGCCACCGGCACCTCGCCGCTGCGCTGCAAGGCCAGGGCGCGCAGCAGGCGCAGCACCAGCAAGCGGCGCTGCCGGCCGGCCGCGCTGGCGCGTTTGATTTCGGCATCGAGCCGCATCAGGCAGTCGTCGGCCGCGCCGAACGCGACCTCCCAGCGTAGCCGGGCCAGAGCCATGTACTGGATGTCATGCGCGAGCATGCGCTGACGCTGCTCGCGGCTCCACAAGGTCGGGTCGTCGGCCCGCATCAGCTCGTCGTGCGCCGCCGCCGCGTTGCCTTGCAACTGCAGCATGCGGGCGCGTTCGAGCTTGGCCGCCGCCACCACGCGCGGCAGCTTGCGATGGCTGCCCAGGTATTCAAGCTCCGTCAGTGCCAGCGAGGCCGCGTCCACATCGCCATTGATGAAGGCGATGCGCGAGCGCATGGCGTGGCTAAGGATCATGTGGTCGGGCAGGCCGACATCGCGCGTGATCGGCAGGTAGACGTTGAGCAGGTGATCGGCCTGGTCGAGCTGGTTCGCCTCGTAGACCGCGCAGGCGTAGTAGACGCCGGCCAGCGCGTTGCCATGGGTGTGCGTATGGCTCACCGCATGGGTGGCATCCACTGCCAGCCGAAAGCGGGCCGTGGCCTGGCGCAATCGGCCCTGCTGCAGATCGAGCAGGCCTTCGGTGGACTCGGTGTACATGCGGTTAAAGGTGCTGCTGCCGCCCTGCTCGCGCCGCGCCGCGTCCAGCAGTTGTTGGGCTTCGCGCTGGTCGCCCATCACCGCCAGGTTGTGCGCCATGGCGTTGAGCAGCGTGGTGTCGGCAAACTGGTGACCGGTCGGCAACTGGCGCAGTGCTTCACGGCCCAGCGCCAGTGATTCCTCGTTGCGGTCCTGCATCGCCAGCAGCATCGGGCGCATGCCATTGGCGTTGGCGCGCAGGTAAGGGTCGGCGCTCTCGCTGGCGCCGGAACGCTCCAGCATCTCCATCGCCTCCCAGGGACCGCGTGTGAAGCAGGCGGCCCAGATCGCAATCATCTCCAGCCGCGGGTGCGCCTGGCGCTGTGCCGGCGGCACGCTGGCGAACCAGCGCGACAAGAGGCGCATGCGACCCTGCTCCAGAAAGGCGTCAGCGTGGCTGGCGAGGAGGCTCATGGCGTGCGGGAAATCGCCGCCCTCGATCGCGTGGTCGATCGCCGGCACGGGACGGCCCTGCGATTCATACCAGCCCGAGGCCGCCAGATGCAGGCGCGCCACATCGTCCGGGTATTCGCGCTCGAGTTGGGTACGCAGGTAGTCGGCGAACAGGCTGTGGTAACGCCAGATGCGCCGCGCACCCATGACCGGGCTCAGGAACAGGTGTTCGGCATCGAGTTGTTCAAGCAGCGCCTCGCAGTCGGCGCGCGGATTGAGTGCAGCGCAGACCGATGCGTCAAGCTGGCGCAGCAGGCTGGTGCGCAGCAGAAAGCGCCGGATGTGGTTTGGCTGGTGCGCCAGCACGTCCTCGGCCAGGTAGTCGGCCACGGCCCGGCTTGAGCCCGAGAAGCGGTCGACGAAGTCGCCATGATCGACCGTGCGATCCAGCGCGATCGAGGCCAGCCAGAGCGCAGTGGCCCAGCCCTCGGTTTTCTGGTGCAGGCGAAACAGTTGCTCGCTGCTCAGGGCGTTAGGCTCGCGCCGCTGCTCGAACAGGGTCAGCGCATCCTGCAGGCTGAAGCGCAGGCGGTCGGCGTCGATCTCGGTCAGCAGGCCGCGCACGCGCAGCCGCGCCAGGCCGAGTTGAGGCAGGCTGCGCGAGCCAATGATCAGGTGCCCGCTGCGTGGCAGGTGGTCGGCGATCTCGCGCACCAGACCGAGCACCGCCGCCTCGTGCACGGTTTCGAACTCGTCGAGAAAGAGCGCAAACGGGATATCACTGCGCGCCAGCGCCTGCACCGCGTCGATGCCGGTGCCTGCATCCGGACCGCCGAGGCCGAGCCGCGTGACCGCTTCGCCCAGACAGATCATGAAACGCGAGACATCGTTGTCGGCGCGGTCCAGCGTCAGCCAGACCGTGCTGAGGCCGGTCTGCTCAAGTTGTGCGCGCGCTTGCACCATGGCCGTGGTCTTGCCAAAGCCGGCTGGCGCGCTGACCAGCGCCAGTTGCCCGGCGCAGCGGCAGATCGCCTCGCACAGGCCCTGGCGCTGCACCTGTGCCGCCACCGGCGCGGGTGGGTTGAACTTGCTGTCGAGTCCGGCGGAACTGGCTGAGCGACGGGACTCGGCGCTGGCGCGTGCTGGCATGGGGTCGTTGTGGGAAGAAGCGGGCATGGGTCGCTCAAAGAGTCAGAGGCCGCGCCGGGCGGCTTCAGGGCCTGGGCGTTCGCGCGGAAAAGCCGTCCATTCGGACGATTTGTTGGCGGATTATGCAGCATACACTGGCGAGCAACGACAGCCCGTCTGTCACCCTGTTTACTGACGCATTTCACACACCATGTCTGTCACCGCCAACCAGGATCCGCGCCGTCTGGCCGCACTCCATGACTTGATCCAGCAGCTTCGTCTTGAGCAACTCGATGCCCACCGTTTTCGCGGCGGCAACATTGACATTGGCAGCCCGGCCGTGTTTGGCGGGCAGGTTCTGGGCCAGGCGCTGATGGCAGCCGCGCGCACCGTGTCGGGTCAGGGCGTGCACTCGCTGCACGGCTACTTCCTGCGCGCCGGCGACAAGGCGACCCCGATTGACTACGAGGTTGACGTGGTGCGCGACGGCGCCAGTTTCAGCATGCGCCGTGTCGTGGCCATGCAGCATGGGTTGCCGATCTTCTACATGTCGGCCTCGTTTCACCGCAGCGAGCCCGGCGTCGATCATCAGCGCGAGATGCCAGCCACGCCGCCACCGGAAGGTTTGCAGGATGAAAATGAAACCCGTCTTGCGCTACGCGACCGCCTGCCCGAGGCAGCGCGCGCCGTGGTCGATCAGGCGCGTGCGATCGACATTCGACCCGTCGATCCGCTTGACATGCTGGCCCCCGAGCCGCGCCCGCCTTACAACCGGACCTGGATGCGCGCGCACGGCGCCCTGCCGGACGACCCGCTGATCCACCAGGCGCTGCTGGCCTATGCCTCCGACTTCAGCCTGTTGCTGGTCGCCATGCGCCCGCATGGCATGACCTTCATGCAGCCCGAAGTGCAGTGCGTGAGCCTGGACCACGCCATGTGGTTCCACCGCGACTTCCGCTTTGACGACTGGCTGCTGTATGTGACCGACTCGCCCTCGGCCACCGGCGCGCGCGGCTTTTGCCGTGGCAACCTGTTCAGCCGCGATGGCCGCCTGGTGGCATCAGTCGCGCAGGAAGGTTTGATTCGCCGGCGGCGGTAGCCCCCAAGCTTGTCATGCCGGACCTGATCCGGCATCCATTGCGACGCGAACCCTGGATTGCGGGTCGGGGCCCGCAATGACAATGCTGGGACGTACCGACGCGGTTCATGGTCATGATTTACGGCAATCTCAATTGCCGCCCGCCATCGGCTTTTTCGTCGCTTCAGACGATGCCCGATGTGCGCGATTTTTCTAGACTGGGGGCACTTGTTTCAAAAGGTGTTCCTATGCAACTCAATTCCAGTATTGCGGCCGTCGTCACCGGCGGCGCCTCCGGCCTGGGCGCGGCCACGGCACGGCGTTTGGCTTCTCATGGTGTCAAGGTCGCGCTGTTCGATCTCAACGCGGCCCAGGGCGAGGCTCTGGCGCAAGAGATCGGCGGCGTTTTCTGCCAGGTCGATGTGACATCCGAGGAGCAGGTTGACGCGGCCTTCGCCAAGGCGCGCGCGGCCATCGGCCAGGAGCGCATTCTGGTCAACTGCGCCGGCACCGGCAACGCGGTCAAGACCGCCAGCCGCGACAAGGCAACCGGCGACATCAAGCACTACCCGCTGGCCAATTTCGACCGCATCATCCAGATCAATCTGGTCGGCACTTTCCGCTGCATCGCCAAGTCGGCGGCCGGCATGCTGACCCTGGCGCCGCTGGCCGATGGCGAGCGCGGTGCCATCGTCAACACCGCATCGGTGGCGGCGCAGGATGGGCAAATAGGTCAGGCCAGCTACGCCGCGAGCAAGGCCGGCATCGTCGGCATGACGCTGCCGATTGCGCGCGACCTGATGGGCGAGGGTATTCGTGTCAACACCATCCTGCCCGGCATCTTCAACACGCCGCTGCTGCAGGCGGCACCGGACAATGTCAAGGCGGCGCTGGCGGCCTCGGTGCCGTTCCCGAAACGCCTGGGCGCGCCCGACGAATACGCCCATCTGGCCGAAACCATGATCGTCAACGGTTACTTCAACGGCGAGAGCGTGCGCCTGGACGGCGCCATCCGCATGGCGCCGCGTTAAGCGCGCCGTTTACTGGCAGCCCACCAGGGCGAACGCCCCACTCGTGCCGAAGATCACCGTGCAGCCCTTGTTTTCGCAAGAGCGGCTGGTGTTTTGCTGCGAGGCTTCGCCTTTCGCCGCGGCGCCGCTGTGAGCGTGGGCGAGGCTTGGTCGGCCCGAGCGGCCAGCGCGAGCTTGCGCACGCCTTCGATGTCTTCGTCGCTGAAGGGACCATTCACGCCCGAGATGGCGGCCAGTGTCATGCCGTGCTTGATGCCGAGCTGGTAGATCTCGCGCACCTTTGCCCACTCGATGGCGCGGCCCACGGTGAAGTTCTCGAACCGACCTTCGAGTGCCAGCACAATGGTCTCCGCCAGACAGGCATAGGCCACGCCTTTGGGCAATCCGATGTTCTTCATGTGCACATCGCCCGGCAGTTGAATTTCACCCGATTCAATCACCAGCACATCGGGGCGCTTGGCGACTTCCTCGGGTGGCAAGTCCAGCGGACGCGCCACATCCGTGATAACGCAGCCCGGCTTGACTTGCATGATGTCGAGAACTTTCTTGCCGGCACCCGAAGTTGCCGTCACGATCATGTCCATGTCGGCGATGTTTTTGTCGGCGCGTGCGGCAAGAAAGAGCTTGGCGTCCGGCGTTTCCTGAAGAATGGACTCTTTGAGCGAGAGCAGTTTGGCGGTTTCGGGCGAGACCATGTAGACCTCTTCGGCCGCCTTGGCCATCAGGCGCGCGCAGACCGAACCGATGGCGCCCGTGGCGCCGACCACCATGGCTTTGAACTTGACGCGTTCCCGGCCCTTGGGTACGGGCAGGAGTTGCAAGCGCAGCAGCGCGTCATGGGCCGCCCACAGCGCGCCGGAGGCGCTATAGCTGTTGCCCGTGGTAATGGGTAGCGCCGAGCGCCTGGCCACCGAGACGCCCGCGTCACCCACGACTTTGGTGAAGGCACCCAGGCCCATGATCTGTGCGCCCAACCGCCTGGCCATGGCGGCGGCGGCGAGCAAGCGCCGGTAGGTGAACTCGGGGTTGTGCTGCATGATTTCCTTGGGCGTGCCGCCCACCGAAATCAACCAGCCTTCGGCTTCGACGCCCGTGGGCGAACGAATACCCGAGACGCGCGAATACACAAAAGGTGGCGCGTAGGCCATGATTTTTTCAAGCGAGTCCATCAACACCGGCGGTGATACCTGCGACAGCAATTCAATCGGCTTGACCTTCTTGAAATACTCCTGGGACAGCGGATGGATCACGAACGCAAAGCGGTTGACACGCTTGAAGCCGTTGGGGTAGATGATGCGCGGCGCCAGTTGTTGCCCCGTGATGATCTCCAAGTAGTCGTCTTGCCCAATGGCCTGCGGCTGCTTGCCGGTGGCGGCGCAGATCATGGCGTCGAGCAGGTAAGGCCCCAGCACGCGTCCCTTCAGGACCGGCGAGCCGTCAATCACCATGTGGACGCCTTTGTCCCTGAGTTGCGCAATGCGCTGCTCACTGGCGGTGGAGGTGATGATGGTCTTGCCGGCCAATTCCTCAAGGCCAAACTCGTCCAGGTCAATCAGGTTTGCAACGATCACGCTGGCCTTGTGCATCGCCTTTCTCAGTACAAAGCGGGTCCACTGCCGCACCAGGTCAGACGCCATGACGCTGGGCGGCGCCCAGTCTCGCACGTAGTGCGCGCCGCTGCCGTACAGCTTCAACGCCTCCATCGACGTCAGCAGCTTGGGCACGCCGAGTTGCAACAATGGGTCGGCAAACATCAGATTTTCGGTGTGCTCAGCCAATGCCGACGCGAGCTTGCTGTTGCGCAGTCCTGAGAAGAACAGAACGCGCGCGTTGTTGAAATAGTTGCCGAGTTCAGCCTGCGCGTGGCGTACAGCCCACTCCTGGAGGATGTCGCCCAATGCTGCGCCATCGGTCACCGGCACCCTTGACACCACGGCCTTCAGGCCTGCGCTGTCTTCTTCAATGAAGCGCTGCGTGCCGGCTTCGTAGCGGTCCTTGATCAGCCCCAGGCCAATCACGTCGGCGCGTGCTTCCCAATACTTGAGGAGCCTGCTGGCCTTGGCGATGCTGCCATTGGCGCCCACGCGATGGACACTGAGTTGGTGCCCGAGGAACTTCGTCGTGAATTTGAAGTCTTGAGCGCTGGCGCCCAGGCCGATCCCAACAACTGTTTTCATGCTGATCGTGATTTGGAGTGAAACGACTACAAGAATTCTTCTACAAGATGCATCATCACAATCTCGAATGGCTCAAACAAAAGTCATTTAACCAAGGAGCGTTCCCATGGCTGTGAACATTTTGACGGGCGTTGCGAGATCCGTCGGCCTTTCAACCGTGATGCGTGTCGCCGGCGTTGTGACCCGGTTGCTGCCCATTCCAACGCCCACGATGATGATGGGGCCCGGCGCCAGTGGGCGCTTGGGACAGATCATCAATGACTTTGGCCACCGAAAGATACTGATTGTCACGGACGCCACCATTTCGCGGCTCGGCTTGATGCGGCCCATGACCGAGGCGCTCACGGCTGGCGGTACGGAATTTGTCGTGTTCGATGAAGTCAGCCCTGACGCCCCGATTGATGAGATTGAAAAAGGCGTTGAAATTTTCAAGGCCGAAGGCTGCGACGCCATCATTGCGTTTGGCGGCGGTTCCGCCATGGACGCGGCCAAGGTCATTGGTTTATCGGCTGCCAACAACAAGCGGCCGCAGCAGTTGGTGGGTTACTTCAAGGGCTTGCACGCGCCGGCTGCCATTTACGCGGTGCCGACCACCGCCGGCACCGGCTCCGAAGTAACGGTAGCCGCTGTGGTATCGGACCAGGCCGCCCAGCGCAAACTGGTGATTGCCGACACCCGCATCGTTCCCACCATGGCGGCACTGGACCCGAGTTTGATGACAGGCTTGCCCAAGGACATCACGGCAGCAACCGGGATGGACGCGCTGACCCACGCCATTGAGGCTTTTATCGGTCACTGGGGCAGCGCTTTCACGGACCGCATGGCGCTCACCGCCGTCAGCATGATCTACCAGAATCTGCCCGTCGCGTACGCCACAGGCAAGGACCTGGTGGCGCGCGAGAAGATGGCGCTGGCTGCAAATTACGCGGGCCAAGCTTTCACGCGCGCCAACGTCGGTTACGTGCACGCCATTGCGCATCAGTTGGGCGGCCTGTACCACACGCCGCATGGCCTCGCCAATGCGATCATGCTGCCCCATGTTCTGCGCTTCCTGAGCCCGGCCATCACGGCGAAACTGGCTGTGCTGGCGCTACGGGTCGGGCTTGGCAAGAAGTCCGAACCCGAGGCCGAACTGGCGCAGAAGTTCATGGATTCGATTGAAGCCATGAACGCAGATCTGGGCATTCCACGGTATTTGGAGGCATTGCGTGCCAAAGACATCCCGGCATTGGCCCGCGCCGCCTGCCGCGAGGCCGACCTCAACTACCCGGTACCGAGCTACATGTCGCAGCAGGATTGCGAACAGGTGATCCGCAGGGTGTTGCAGAAGAAAGCGCCGACCAAAACCATCGCGAAACCGGCAGCTGCCAAGGCCGCCGCGAAGCGCCGCAGCGCGGCATAGCGCAGCCGCGCACGTCTCTCATTGTTTGCCGCCAAGTACGCACTGCGTTCGACAGCGCACAGACTTCGCAACGACCCGGAACTAGGCTATTGCGCGTAGCTTCAACGCAAGCGCAGGAAGCTGCGGCTGTTTGACGCATGACAGCACGGCGCGACATTCTCCGATTCATAATTTCAGAGCGCCACTATCCGAGGTATCGCGATGAAACCGAATTTGAAGACCGCCATCACTGCAGCCGTGTTGCTGGCTGCGGCCACTGCAGCCTTGGTGGCATGGAGTCCGTGGCGTACCCAGGGCTTGGGCGAGGGTTTCATCAGTGGCAATGGCCGCATCGAAGCGACCGAGGTCGCCGTGGCAGCGAAGCTCGGCGGGCGTGTGGAAAAAATATTGGTCTCCGAGGGCGATTTTGTCAAAGCCGGGCAGCCGCTGGCGCAGATGCAGATTGAAAGCCTGCAGGCCCAGCGCGACGAAGCACTGGCGCGCTTGCAGCAAGCGCAGCAAGCCGTCAGCGGCGCTGAAGTTCAGGTCGCCGTGCAGGAGAGCAACTACCAGGCGGCGCTGGCGGTAGTGACGCAACGTGAAAGCGATCTTGACACCGCGCAACGTCGGCTTCCGCGCTCGGAAAAACTGGCGCAGGAAGGCTTTTTTTCGAGTCAACTGCTCGACGATGATCGCGCCAAGGTGCGCAGTCTGGTGGCCGCTCTTTCGGCGGCCAGGTCGCAAGCCAAAGCGGCGCAGGTTGGTATCTCGGCCGCACGCAACCAGGTCGCCGGGGCGCTGTCCAATGTGCGCGCCATGCAGGCCACACTGGCCCGCATTGATGTGGAACTGGCCGACAGCCAACTCAAGGCGCCGCGTGATGGCCGTGTCCAGTTTCTGGTGGCGCAACAGGGCGAGGTGGTGGGCGGCGGCGGCCGGGTGCTCAACCTGATCGATCTGTCGGACGTTTACATGACATTCTTCCTGCCTGAAACGGTGGCGGGGCGCGTGGCCCTGGACAGCGATGTGCGCATCGTGTTGGACGCCGCACCCCAGTTTGTGATTCCGGCCAAAGTGTCTTTTGTCGCCAGCACGGCGCAATTCACGCCCAAGACGGTGGAGACCGCCAGCGAGCGGCAAAAGCTCATGTTCCGGGTGCGGGCGCAGATTGACCAGGGTTTGCTGCAACGCCATCTGGCGCAGGTCAAGACCGGTCTGCCGGGGATGGCCTGGCTCAAGCTCGACGCCAAGGCGCAATGGCCATCCCAGCTCACCGTTAAAGCACAGCCGTGACGCTGGCGCAGTCGTCCCGCCCCGTGGCACGCCTGCAAGAGGTCACGCTGCGCTACAAGAAAACCACCGCGTTGGCGCAGGTGACGCTGGACATTCCCTCTAGCTGCATGGTGGGGCTGATCGGCCCGGATGGCGTCGGCAAATCCAGCCTGTTGGCGCTGGTGGCGGGAGCCCGCGCGCTGCAGCAAGGCCGCCTTGAGGTGCTGGGCGGCGACATGGCGCAAGGCCGGCACCGGCAAGCGGTGTGCCCGCGCATCGCCTATATGCCGCAGGGCCTGGGCAAGAACCTCTACGCCACGCTGTCGGTGGAGGAAAACCTGCAGTTTTTTGCGCGCCTGTTCGGCCACGATGCCCCGGAGCGCCGCCGTCGCATCGATGAACTCACGCGCAGCACGGGCCTCTATCCGTTTCTGGATCGGCCAGTGGGCAAACTCTCAGGCGGCATGAAGCAAAAGCTGGGCTTGTGCTGCGCGCTGATCCATGACCCGGATCTGCTGATCCTCGATGAACCCACCACCGGCGTGGACCCGCTCGCACGCGCCCAGTTTTGGGACTTGATCGCACACATTCGCAGCCACCATCCCGGCATGAGTGTGGTCGTGGCCACAGCCTACATGGAAGAGGCGCAGCGCTTTGACTGGCTGGTGGCGATGGACGATGGGCGCGTGCTCGCCACCGGCACGCCCGCCGAGTTGCTGGCGCGCACCGCAGAGCAATCGCTGGAGTCTGCCTTCATCGCTTTGTTGCCAGAGGAAAAGCGCCGCGGCCACCAAGCCGTGACCATCACGCCCTTGGCGAGCGATGCCCCGGTGGAGATCGCGATTGAGGCGCGCGACTTGACCATGCGCTTTGGTGATTTCGTGGCGGTGGACCATGTGAGCTTTCGCATTCAACGTGGCGAGATATTTGGTTTCATCGGCTCCAACGGCTGCGGCAAATCCACCACGATGAAGATGCTGACCGGGCTCTTGCCCGCCAGCGAAGGGCAGGCCTGGCTGTTTGGCCAGCCAGTGGACCCGCGCGACATGCGCACGCGGCAACGCGTGGGCTACATGTCGCAGGCGTTCTCGCTCTACGGCGAACTGACGGTGCAGCAAAACCTGGTGTTGCATGCCCGCTTGTTTCACGTCCCCGCTGCCGAGATTGCGGACCGGGTGACGCAGTCGCTGGAGCGCTTCGGGCTGCAGGCCGTGCAAGACGCCTTGCCGGAACAATTGCCCCTGGGCATGCGCCAGCGCCTGTCCCTGGCCGTGGCCACGGTGCACCAACCCGAATTGCTGATTCTGGACGAGCCAACCTCGGGTGTCGACCCGATTGCGCGCGACAACTTCTGGCGCCTGATGATCGAGCTGGCGCGCCGCGACAAGGTGACGATCTTCATCTCGACCCACTTCATGAACGAGGCCGAGCGCTGCGACCGGATCTCGCTGATGCACGCCGGGCGCGTGCTGGAGAGTGCCGCGCCGGCACAGATCATCGCCAAGCGTGGCGCCGCCACACTGGAAGACGCCTTCATCGCGTATCTGAAAGAGGCCAGCGGCGAGAGCGCTGACGACACTACGGCGGTGCCAGCGTCGATTGAATCAGCGCGCGCGGCGCAAACCCCGGCCACGGCCAACGGGCTTGCGGCGCGGCTGCGCCGCAGTCTGGCGCGCATTGAGAGCTACCAGTGGCGCGAGACGCTGGAGTTGCGCCGCGACCCGGTGCGCGGCGCACTGGCGCTGCTGGGCTCGCTGCTCTTGATGTTTGTGATGGGCTATGGCATCAGCATGGACGTCGGCAACCTGCGTTTTGCCGTGCTGGATCGGGATCAGACGCTGCTCAGCCGCGACTACACCCTGAACCTTGCCGGGTCGCGCTATTTTTCTGAGCAGCCCGCCATCGCCGACTACGCTGAGCTGGATCAGCGCATGCGCAGCGGCGAGTTGTCGCTGGCCATCGAGATCCCGAGCGGCTTTGCGCGCGATGCAGCGCGTGGCCAATCGGTGCAGATCGGCGCCTGGGTTGACGGCGCCATGCCGCAGCGCGCCGAGACCGTGATCGGCTACGCACAGGGCATGCACCAGCAGTGGGTCGCTCAGCAGGCGCACGATCAGACGGGTATCACGCCTGCGGCCCTGACCAGCGTTGAAACACGCTACCGCTACAACCCGGACGTGCGCAGTCTGCCCGCCATGGTGCCGGCCGTGATTCCGCTCTTGTTGCTCATGCTGCCCGCCATGCTGACAGCGCTGGCGGTGGTGCGCGAGAAGGAGTTGGGCTCCATCATCAACCTGTACGTCACCCCCGTTACGCGCACTGAATTCCTGATTGGCAAGCAGTTGCCCTATGTGGTGCTGGCCATGTTCAATTACGGTCTCATGTGCCTGGCGGCGGTCACGGTGTTTGGCGTTCCCATGACGGGCAGTTTTGCAAGCCTGACTCTGGCCGCGCTGATCTTCAGCGTGTGCTCGACCGGCATGGGGCTGTTGGCCTCCACCGTCACGCGCAGCCAGATTGCGGCGATGTTTTTCGCCATGCTGGGCACCATGCTGCCGGCGGTGCAGTTTGCCGGGCTGATCAACCCTGTCTCGTCGCTCGAAGGCTTTGGCCGCTGGATGGGCGCGATCTATCCGGCCAGCTACATGCTCACCATCAGCCGCGGCGTGTTCAGCAAGGCGCTCGGGTTTGCCGATCTGCAAACCCTGTTCTGGCCCATGCTGCTCGCCGTGCCGGTGATCATGGGCCTGGCCATCGTCTTGCTCAAGAAGCAGGAGGCCTGAGATGCGAGACCATCTGGCCAACATCTACCGCCTGGGCGTCAAAGAACTGTGGAGCCTGTGGCGCGATCCGACGATGCTGTTTCTCATCGTCTACACCTTCACGCTTGCCATCTACGTGGCCGGCACGGCGATGCCCGAGACCATGCACCGTGCGCCCATCGCCGTGGTGGACGAGGACGACTCGATGCTGTCAGCGCGCATCGTTGCGGCGTTTTACCCACCGCAATTTACGCTGCCGGCACGCATCAGTCTGGCCGAAGTAGACCCTGGTTTGGACTCGGGCCGCTACACCTTTGTGCTCAACATTCCGCCCAATTTTCAGCGTGACGTGCTGGCCGGGCGTGCGCCGCAAATGCAACTCAACATCGACGCCACGCGCATGAGCCAGGCCTTTGCCGGCAACGGCGCGGTGCAGCAGATCGTGCTGGGCGAAGTTGCCGAATTTGTGCAGGGCTACCGCAGTGTCGCCAGCACGCCCATTGAGTTGGTAACGCGTGCGCGCTTCAACCCTGCGCTGCAGCCGGCATGGTTTGCCTCGCTCATGGAGGTGATCAACAACATCACCATGCTGTCCATCATCCTGACCGGTGCGGCCTTGATTCGAGAGCGCGAGCACGGCACGGTTGAGCATTTGCTGGTGATGCCCGTCACCCCGACCGAGATCATGGTGGCCAAGGTCTGGTCGATGGGGCTTGTGGTGTTGCTGGCGGCCACGGTGTCACTCACCGTGGTGATTCAGGGTGTGCTGCGCGTGCCCATTGAGGGCTCGATTGCCTTGTTCCTCACCGGCGCGGCCCTGCATTTGTTTGCCACCACCTCGATGGGCATCTTCATGGCCACACTGGCGCGCAGCATGCCGCAGTTTGGTTTGCTGATGATGCTGACCATGATGCCGCTGCAAATGCTCTCCGGTGGCATGACGCCGCGCGAGAGCATGCCGCTGTGGGTGCAGCGCGTCATGTCGCTGGCGCCCACAACGCACTTCACCGAGTTGAGTCAAGCCATTCTCTACCGGGGCGCCGGGTTCGAAGTGGTGTGGACTTCGTTTGTGGCCCTGCTCGTGATCGGCTGCGTGTTGTTTGCGCTGTCGCTGGCGCGCTTTCGCAAGACGATCTCGCAGATGGTTTGATGGCTGCGCAGGCCAAGCAAACTACCATTCAACTTCGACAATCAATCTTCCCGTTTGGTCGTTGGAGCGCAGCGCAACTGGTTATGCAGGTCACTACTGCGGATGGCTGTTGACGACCATCAGGAGCCTTCTGGAATTTCAGGACCATCAGTCACTCGAAACTGATAGTCGAGTTCCATATTTCCAGACTGCAGACATTCAACGTTCGAGGTGAGCCGCAAAGTTCAGATCGCTGCACTTTGGCGGCTCGACTGAGGGGTTAGCCGTCAGTTCTCGCTGGAGGATACAGACCATGAAACTTTTGAATCTGTCGTGGCTTTGCAGGCCAGCACGGAAGCCACCAAGGCATCAGCTTCTCCGCCGAGAGACTTGAAATTCTTGAAAAAGGACACCGACCTCTTGCTGCCGTTCTGTGTTGGCCCAACAGAGGTCGTGACCGTGAATTTCTTCTGCTGCTTGGCTAACTCAACCGCACAGTTGTATGCCAAGTCATAGACAGTAAAAAGCCAAAACTGATCACCACCTGACCACCAGTAATTAATTATCCGCAGACCACCGCGCTTTCCTTTGCCGCGACGCGGGTCCGCTTGACGCAGCTTGCGCAAACCGCCTGTGCCTTCGATGACAGCGCCTGCCGTCGGGTCTTCCATCAACTCGAGTTGCAACAGTCTGTAGGCCTCGTCATCCATGTAGTCTTTTCGAGTTCGCTCGAAAGGTGGCAGTTCAACAAAGGTGGCTTACATTTCCAATGTATACGTTACTTGCGTATCTTACGAAAATTCCGGGGTCGAGGTGTGCCCAAACTGGGCTGGCAAAGCGAACGTCGCGTTTCGTCGGCAATGTGCCGTGTCTTGCCATACAGCCGAATGCCGTGAATCTTTCTGGTCGCACTTCAGCAGAAGGCTGATAGCGCCGTCCGCGGCCAGAGTCCTCTCGCGAAAATTGCGTCCGCATGCCGGCCCGATGGGTGCGATCACCGGCATGGCTGGCGTTGGCCTGCCAGCGTTTACTTTCCGAGCAACTTGGCCATGTGCTGCCACATGCGCAGCAGCAGGCCCGCGCGTTCCACATCGGCCTGCGCGACGAGCGGGGCTTCGCCCATTGGCTTGCCGTTCGAGGTCGCGACCACCTTGCCGATCACAGCGCCCTTGGTCACCGGCGCCTCCAGGCCCGGCTTGAGCTCCACTGCGGTCTGCACTTGCTGGCCGCGCGGCACGGTCAACATCCACGGCGCTGCCAGACCCGCGGCGACCGTATCTGCCTTGCCGAAGCTCACCTTGGCCGTCGTGACCACCGTGTTTGGCTGGATCGGGGTGACCTTCTCGAAGTTACTGAAACCCCAGCCGAGCAGCGCTCGCGTCTCGTCAGCACGCGCCTGAGCGCTGTGGGTGTTGAGGATGACCGTGATCAGGCGCGTCCCGTTGCGCTTGGATGAGGTCACCAGGCAGTAGCCGGCCTCGTCGGTGTGGCCAGTCTTCAGTCCGTCAACGCTGGGATCGGTGTAGAGCAGGACATTGCGGTTGCCTTGCTTGATACCGTTGTACTTGAAATCGTGTTCCGCGTAGATCGGGTAATACTCAGCGCTGTCGCGGATGATTGCGCGCGCCAGGATGGCGAGGTCACCCGCAGATGCCTTGTGCGCCGGGTCGGGCAGGCCCGTGGGGTTCACGAAATGCGTGTGCGTCATACCGAGGCGCAGAGCTTCGGCGTTCATCAGCTTGGCAAAGCCCTCTTCGGTGCCGGCCATGTGTTCGGCAATCGCCTTGGACGCGTCGTTGCCCGACTGGATGACGATGCCGCGCAGGAGGTCGATCACCGTGGCCTGGCTGTTGAGCGGCAGATACATGCACGACTCGCTGCTCGTACCCCGGCACCAAGCGTTCTGACTGACCGAGACCAGGTCGGTTTGTTTGAGCTTGCCGGAGCGCAGGGCCTGCTCGACCAGGTAGCTGGTCATCATCTTGGTTAGCGACGCTGGCGGCAGCGGTTCGTCAGCGTTGGCCGAGGCGAGCACCTCGCCGGAGTCGAAGTCCATCAGCAGCCATGCCTTGGCGGGCAGCGCCGGCGGGCTGCCCGCCAAAGCGGTCTGAGCAGCCAGTGGCGGCAGGGCGTTCACGGCGGCCGCAGCTTTCTTGTGTGGCGCGGGCTTGCTTGCGTGGTGTTTGGCCGCCAGGGCCACTGAGCCAGGAACCAGGGCGCCCACGGCGATTGCGATGATGACAGGGAGGATGGAGAAGGTCTTGGTTTGCATGGTTTTGAGGGGCAAAACACCGATTGTCGCGAATCGGCGTCGGTGGTCTATCGTACGACCTTGCCGATCCGCCTCGAAAAGACCCACATGATCGGAAAAGTCTGAGCCAGCGGACGGCGTACTTACTGGGCGCGAAGCGGCGCCGGCAAGGGCATCTTGCGCTCCGCCAGCACCGTGCGCAGGCGGTCTGGATAGTCGCTGATGATGCCGTCCACGCCCCAGCCGATCAGCTTGTCCATCTCGGGCGGGTTGTTGATGGTCCAGGGCAGAACCTTCAAACCCAGGGCGTGCGCCTTTTTCACCAGGTCTTCGCTCACGGCCCCGCCGTTGGGCGACCAGATGGCACCGCCTGCTGCCTTGACCATGGCGGGAAGGTCTGGATAGTCGGCGCTCTTGTAGCCGGCCGTCCAGACACCGCTGCTGATGGTGTCGTTGTTGGCGTTCTGGAAACTCAGGTAGGCCGTCGGGATCTCGGGCGCGATGGCTTGCGCGAGTTTGAGCGTGCGCCAGTCAAAGCTCTGGATCGTCACGCGGCCGGCCATGCCGGCATCACGCACCAGCTTGACAAGGGCCTGCGTCATTTCTTCGGGGCTGGCCGTGTCGTTCGCTTGCGTCGGATCGACCTTGGTTTCGATATTGAAGCGCACCGTGCTGCCCAAGGCCTTGACGCGCTCGAACAGCGCGGCCAGCGTTGGCATGCGCGTGCCATCGACGGCTTCCTGTGTGGCGAACTGCGTGGCATAAGGCGTGCCCGGCTTGATGCGGCCCAGCTCGTAGGTCTGGATCTGCGCATAGGTCAGCGAGCGGATTAGCGGGCCTTTGCCGCCGCTCAGCCACTCGCCCTTGGCATCGCGCACGATCAGCGGGTTCAGGTAGGGGTCATGCGAGATAACCAGCACATTGTCGGCACTCAGACCTACGTCGAGCTCCAGGGTGTCGACTCCGATGCGCATGGCTTTCTCAAACGCCGGCAGCGTGTTCTCGGGCGCCAGGCCGCGCGTGCCGCGGTGGCCTTGCAGGTCAAAGCCGAACGCTGGCGCGCTCAGGGCCAGACTCAGCAGCAGGTGGGAGATGTAGCGTGTCTTCATGGCCGCATTGTGCACGCAGATCCTGCGCGACTTCGGTTTGGCGAGATCATGTTCTGCTTCTGCGTGCGCCCTCGTCACAACCCGTGCCATGGCATCACCGCGACGCCGTCGCGGGCGTAAGCGGTATCGCCGCCGTAGACCAGTCCGGGGTAGATGGCTGAAAAGTTGCCGCGCTCCTGGGCGTACTTTTGCCATTTCTTCAAGTTGCCAAAAGCGTCGCTGGCCACCGTGATGCCGGATTTGATCTCGACCGCCGCCAGTTCGGTGCCGCGTTCCAGAATCAGATCCACCTCAGTGCCAATGTTGTCACGCCAAAAATACAAGGGCGAGCGCACACCGGTGTTGGCGCGGTTCTTCAGAAATTCATTGACCACCATGGTTTCAAACAAGGCGCCACGCAGCGGATGGTGTTGCATTTGACCCGCGGTTTGAATACCCAGCAGCGCCGCGGCCAGACCGACATCGGTCATGTAAAGCTTGGGGCTCTTGGTCAGGCGCTTGCCAAAGTTCGCAAAATGCGGCTGTACCAAGTGCACCAGGTAGCAGGTCTCCAGAATAGAAAGCCACTGCCTGGCGGTCTTGTCGGAGACGCCGGTGTCGCTGGCCAGAGACTGCATGTTCAGGAGTTGCCCGGTACGCGCTGCGGTGAGCCGCAAGAAGCGCTGAAACGCAGCCAGGTCTTGAATGGCGGTGAGCGCGCGCGCGTCGCGTTCGGCATAAGTCACCAGATAGGCTTGCAGCCATTCATGGGGCTCCAGCGCCCGGTCGTACAAAGCCGGGTAGAAGCCTTTGACCATCTGATTGGGGTAGTCAGCGGCCAATAGTTTCGCGTCACGCAACTCGGCGATTGAAAGCGGCAGCAGTTCCACCAGCGCTGTGCGACCGGCCAGGCTCTGCGTCACGCTGGCGAGCAAGGAGAGATTATGCGAACCGGTCAAAACGAACTGCCCCATGGCACCTGATGCGTCTACCACGCCCTGCATTTGCGACAGCAGCTCGGGTGCGTTTTGCGCCTCGTCAATGACCGCGCCGTTCGGGAATTGCAGCAGAAAATCGGCTGGCTGGCTGCGGGCAAATTCGCGCTGCGCGGGCGCCTCCAGCGAGACGTAGGGCTTGTCGGCCAAGAGATGGCGCACCAGGGTTGTCTTGCCGGATTGTCGCGGCCCGGTGAGCGTGACAATCGGAAAACCCTGCAGCAACCGAAGCAGTCGTGGCGTGGCGTGGCGCGGAATCATTCTTTACAGTTCCGGAGTTTGATTCCGATATTGTAAACATTCGCCGTTTACTTTTCGCACCTTGGTCGGTGCCGCTCCCGAAACCCTATCGGCCAAGCAGCGAGCGCGCCACCAATTCCTTCATGATCTCCGAGGTGCCGCCATAGATGCGCAGCACGCGGGCGTCGGTCCAGAAGCGCGAGATTGGGTACTCGGCCATGTAGCCATAGCCGCCAAACAATTGCAGGCACTCGTCGGCGACCCGGCAGAACAGCTCGCTGGCGTGCAGCTTCAGCGCGGAGGCCGCTTCGGGCGTGAGTTCGCCGCGGCGATAGGCGTCGATGCAGGCGTTGTTGAAGGCCTCGGCGGCGGCGATCTGGGTTGCGACCTCGGCGAGTTTGAAGCGCGTGTTCTGGAACTGCGCGATCGGCTGGCCGAAGGCCTGGCGTTCCTGCACGTAGCGCAGGGTCACGCCGAGCGCGCCCTTGGCGCCGTGCACACCCTGCACCGCGATGATCAGGCGCTCACGCGGCAGCTCACGCATCATCTGCACAAAGCCCTGGCTCTCAGCGCCGCCGAGCAGCGCGTCGGCCGGCACGCGCATGTCGTCGAAGAACAGCTCCGAGGTGTCGCCGGCATGCTGGCCGATCTTTTCAAGGCGGGCGCCACGGCGCAGGCCCGGCGTGCTGCCGTCGACCAGAAACAGGCTCACGCCGCGAGCGCCAGCGGCCGGGTCGGTCTTGGCCGCCAGCACGAACAGATCGGCGTTCTGGCCGTTGGAGATGAAGATCTTCGAGCCGTTGATGACGTAGCTGTCGCCGTCCCGGCGCGCATGGGTGCGGATCGCCTTGAGGTCGCTACCGGCGCCGGGTTCCGTCATGGCGATGGCTGCCACGGCCGTGCCCTGCACCATGCGTGGCAGCCAGTACTGGCGTTGGGCCTCGGTGCCGAAGTGCAGCAGGTAGGGCGGAATGATGTCGGTGTGCACCTGCATGCCGCCGACAAAGCCGGCGTAGCCGCGCCGCGACAGCACCTCGATCACGGCGAACGAGAAGTTCACGCTGGCGCCGGCGCCGCCATAGGCCTCGGGCACGTCGGCACAGAGAAAGCCCTGCTCGCCCATCTTGTTGAACAGTTCGCGCGGCACCTGACCGGCTTTTTCCCAGTCGCGGTAACGCGGTTCGATCTCGGCGGCGCAGAAGCGTTCGAGGGATTCGGTGAAGAGCGCCAGTTCGGCGCGTTCGTCGGCGGTCAGGAAATGGTTGGTCAGCATCAATTTACTCGCAAGGTGTTTGGGGGTGCCAGCGGCACAAATTATCGGTCGCCATCGCGCAGCCGAATTCGGGCTCAGTCCTGCTGCGCGCGGCCGCGCTGCTGCACGCTGTCGCGCCGCGCCGCCAGGGTTTCGGGGGTCAGTGTCGCTGCCCATTCGCGCGAGCGCTGTGCTTCCAGCGCCAGCGCCTCGCCCAGCGGCAGGCGCAGGCCGTCGTCGATCAGCCGCTTGTAGGCGCTAACCATCTCCGGCAGCGCGCTGGCCATGTCCGCTGCCAGCGCCAGCGCTGCCGGTAACAAGGCCTCTGGCGCCAGCACCCGGTTGACCAGGCCCCAGCGCTCGGCGCTCTGGGCGTCAAGAAAATTGCCACTGAAAGCCATCTCCTTGGCGCGTGAGACACCGATCAACCGGCCGAGTTTTTGCGACAAGCCCCAGCCCGGCATCACGCCGATGCGGGCGTGGGTGTCGGCAAAACGTGCGCTACTGGAGGCCAGCAAGACGTCGCAGGCCAGCGCCAACTCGAAGCCGCCGGTCACCGCGGCGCCGTTGATGGCGCCAATCACCGGATGCGGAAAACGTGCGAGCGCGGCCACCGGATCGCGCTCCGGGCTGCGTGCTGCCAGCCCCTGCTGGCCGAGCTCCTTCAGGTCGAGCCCGGCGCAGAAGGCGCGCCCGGCTCCGGTCAACACCAGCACGCGCACGCTGGCGTCCTGCGCCAGCGTGTCGAGTGCTTGTACCAGGGCCACGCGCAGCGCGCCGTTCAGGGCGTTCAGGGCCTGCGGCCGGTTAAGGGTGAGGCAGACGCAACCGGCTTGCGGGCGTTCGATCAGCAAAAGGTTTTCGTCCATGGCGATTCCGGTTGGCAGCACAGAAGGGCAGTATGACGCCGGTCGGCGTGCGCCGGATCGTCGAAAGCGACGGATTCGGTGTCGCAGGCGCGCCAGACGGTTCTAAATTCGTCCGTTCCGACGACGCTGCGCAGGCTCCGGGCGGACAGAATTCAGCCACAAACCCATTAACTGATTCACGGAGCCCCATCATGTCTGAAGCATTTATCGTTGCCGCCACCCGTACCGCTGGCGGTCGTCGCGGCGGCCGCCTGGCCGGCTGGCACCCGGTTGACCTGGCGGCCCAGGTGCTCAATGAACTGCTGGATCGCTCCGGCGTCGATCCCGCTTTGGTCGAAGATGTTTTCATGGGTTGCGTCAGTCAGGTCGGCGAGCAGTCGACCAACGTCGCGCGCAATGCCATCATGGCCTCGCGCCTGCCCGACTCCGTGCCCGGCACCTCAATCGACCGTCAGTGCGGCTCATCCCAGCAGGCGGTGCACTTTGCCGCGCAGGCGGTGATGTCGGGCTGCATGGACATCGTGATCGCAGCTGGTGTCGAGTCCATGACGCGCGTGCCCATGTTCAGCCCGAGCTCGCTGGCGCAAAAGGCCGGCCTGGGCTTCTACCAGAGCGCGGGCATCAACCAGCGTTACAACAACGGGGTGTTCAGCCAGTTCGCCGGCGCCGAGATGATGGCCAAGAAATTTGGCCTGAGCAAGGACGAGCTTGACCG
The DNA here is from genome assembly GCA_903920695.1 of uncultured beta proteobacterium. Lineage (GTDB taxonomy): Bacteria > Pseudomonadota > Gammaproteobacteria > Burkholderiales > Burkholderiaceae_C > Rhodoferax. Next base: position 16,482 of record CAIXNB010000024.1, on the reverse strand, counting down.
CTTCGCGCTGCTAAGCCATCAGCGCGCCAAGGCAGCCACCGAAGGCGGCGCCTTCAAGGCCGAAATCCTGCCGGTCGCAGTGCGCTCGGCCGATGGGGTAGACACGAGCGAGCTGCACACGGTCGATGAGGGCATCCGTTTCGAAGCCACCTTGCAGGGCATCCAGAACGTCAAGCTGCTGCAGGAAGGGGGCGTTGTCACCGCTGCCAACGCCAGCCAGGTCTGCGACGGCGCGACCGGCGTCATGGTCGTGAGTGAACGCGGCCTCAAGCTGCTTGGCGTCAAGCCGCTGGCGCGCATCCACCACATGTCGGTGCTGGGCCACGACCCGGTGATCATGCTCGAAGCACCTATTCCCGCCACCGAGCGTGCACTGAAGAAAGCCGGCCTCACCATCGACGACATCGACCTCTACGAAGTCAACGAGGCTTTCGCTTCCGTGCCGCTGGCCTGGCTCAAGGCGCTGGGCGCCGATCCAGACCGACTCAACGTCAACGGCGGCGCCATTGCCTTAGGCCATCCGCTCGGCGCTTCCGGCACCAAACTCATGACCACCTTGATCAACGCGCTGGCGCAACGCGGCAAGCGCTACGGTTTGCAGACCATGTGCGAAGGCGGCGGCATGGCCAACGTCACCATCATCGAACGTCTCTAATCCTAGAACAGTCGGCCATGGCAAATGAACAGAGTGACAGCGGCACGGGCGCGCTGCTCCAGGTGGACGCTGTGACGGTGCGCTTTGGCGGCATCCTGGCGCTGAGCAATGTGTCTTTCGACGTGCGAGCCGGAGAGATCTGCGCGCTGATCGGGCCCAATGGTGCCGGCAAGAGCACGCTGTTCAATTGCCTGTCGCGCCTCTACGAGTGCGACAGCGGCAGCATCGCGTTCAATGGCCACAAACTGCGCGCGCTGCGGCGGCACCGCATCGCTGAAATCGGGATCGGCCGCACCTTCCAGAACCTGGCATTGTTTCGCACGATGACGGTGCGCGAGAACGTGCTGCTGGGCAGTCACAGCCGACACCATGCGGGCTTTCTGCGCAATGCGTTTCGCCTGCCCGGCGCGGCGCGCATTGAGGCCGCAGCCCAGGGGCGTGCCGATGACCTGATGGATTTTCTGAAGCTGACGCAGTTCGCCGAGCGCGTCGTCGCCGATCTGCCCTTTGGCATGCAAAAGCGCGTTGAACTGGCGCGCGCGCTGGCTTCGGAGCCGCAGTTGCTGCTGCTCGACGAGCCGGCCTGCGGTCTGAACCATGAGGAGCTCGAAAGCCTGGGCGATTTGATTCGCGATATCCGTGACCGCTTGCAGGTCACGGTGCTGCTGGTGGAGCACCACATGGGTTTGGTGATGGGCATTTCGGACCGCGTGGTGGCGCTCAATTTTGGCAAGAAGATCGCCGAAGGCACGCCGGCCGAGGTGCGTCAGCACCCCGAGGTGATTCGCGCCTACCTCGGCGAAGTTGAGGAGAAAGCCCAATGAGCCTTCTGCTCGAAGCCAGAGGCTTGCATGCACGCTATGGCAATACGCGCGTACTGCATGGCATTGACCTCGATGTTGACGAGGGCAAGGTCACCACCCTGCTCGGGGCCAACGGCGCCGGCAAGACCACGACCTTGCGCGCCCTGTGCCGCCTGATGGTGCAGACCAGCGGCAGCGTGAGCCTGGCTGGCACCCGGATTGACGGCTTGTCAACCGAGCAGATCGCGCGTCTCGGCGTTGGCCATGTGCCCGATGGGCGTGGCACTTTCCTGGGGCTGACCACCGAGGAGAACCTGCGCCTGGGCGTCTATTCACGCAGCAGCCGCACTGGCGCCGAGCAGGACCTGGCGCGCATCTACGGCTACTTCCCGCGTCTGGCCGAGCGCAGCCGGCAACAGGCCGGCACGCTATCGGGCGGCGAGCAGCAGATGCTGGCAATCGGGCGCGCGCTGATGGGGCGCCCGCGCCTGTTATTGCTCGACGAGCCTTCGTTTGGTCTGGCGCCGCTGGTGGTCAAGGACATCTTTAGCATCATGCGCCGCATCAACCAGGAGGAAGGTGTCTCCATCCTGCTGGTCGAGCAGAACGCGCGCCTAGCGCTCGATCTGGCTGATACGGCCTACCTGCTGGAGACCGGTCGGGTTGTGCTGTCGGGCTCGGCCGCCGATATGCGCAACAACGATGCCGTGCGTCGCGCCTACCTTGGCGATTAGGAGTTGAATCGATGAGTGAATTTCTGCATCAACTGGTTGCTGGCCTGGCCACCGGAGGCATTTATGCCAGCGTGGCCCTGGCACTGGTGATGATTTACCAGGCCACGCACCACATCAATTTTGCGCAGGGCGAAATGGCGATGTTCTCGACCTTTGTCGCCTGGGCCCTGATCGAGGCCGGCCTGCCCTACTGGGGCGCTTTTGCGCTCACCGTGTTGATCTCGTTTGTGATTTCGATGGTGATTGAATTTGCCGTGATCCGGCCCATGCACAACGCGCCGGAACTCTCCGTCGTGGTGGTCTTCATCGGCCTGCTGGTGATCTTCCACAGCCTGGCCGGCTGGTTGTTTGGCTTCACCATCAAGTCGTTCCCGAGCCCGTTTCCGGCCAACGCCTGGTATGGCTCGGAGCTGATGTCGGCGCATCAGGTCGGCGCCATCGTCGTGGCCCTGATCATGGTTGCCTTGCTGTTTTCTTTCTTCAGCTTCACGCCAATCGGCCTGGCGCTGCGGGCGGCGGCGCAGAACGCGCCGTCTTCGCGCTTGGTGGGCATCAATGTCGGGCGCATGCTGATGCTGGGCTGGGGACTGGCCGGCGCGATTGGCGCCGTGGCCGGCATGATGGTGGCACCGGTGGTGTTTCTGGACCCGAACATGATGACCGGTGTGCTGATCTACGCCTTTGCCGGCGCCTTGATCGGTGGCATTGACAATCCCGCTGGCGCTGTGCTCGGCGGCTTCATCGTCGGTGTTCTGGAGAACCTGATCGGCACCTATGTGGTTGGCACTGAACTCAAGCTCTCGGTGGCCCTGGTGCTGATCGTCGGCGTGCTGATCGTGCGCCCGTCCGGACTGCTCGGCCGAAAAATTGTTACCCGGGTTTGAACCATGACGCAGCCAACTAAAACAACACTTTCCCCGCTCACAGCGGGCCTCACCGCGTCAAGGGTAAAGGGCAGCGCCGCCGGCCTGACATGGCGCTGGCTTGTGCTGTTGCTGGCGCTGGCGGTGGGCCTGGCCTTCGTCGCCAAGGGCTACCATTTGTTTCAGGCCACCATGGTGCTGGCGTATGCGATTGCCCTGCTCGGTTTGAACATCCTGACCGGCTACAACGGCCAGATTTCACTCGGGCACGGCGCCTTCTTTGCCCTGGGCGCCTACGTCGCCGCCATCCTCATGGAGCACGCTGGCGCGCCCTATTGGGCCACGGTGCCGGCTGCCGCTGTGTTCTGCCTGATCGTTGGCTACCTGTTTGGGCGCCCGGCCCTGAAGCTCGAAGGCCTGTACCTGGCACTGGCTACCTTTGCGCTGGGTGTGGCCATGCCGCAGTTGTTGAAGTACAAGCATCTGGAAGTCTGGACCGGCGGTGTCCAGGGCATCGTGCTGATGAAGCCCGACGCGCCTTTTGGCCTGCCCTTGACGGGCGACCAGTGGCTTTACCTGTTCGCGCTCGCGGTTGCGGTCGTGATGTTTGTCATCGCGCACAACCTGTTGCAAAGCGGCAGCGGCCGCGCCATGCGCGCCATTCGTGATCACGCCATGGCGGCTGAGGCCATGGGCGTTGACAACCGCCATTACAAGTCGATGAGCTTTGGCGTCTCTGCCGCCTACACCGGCGTTGGTGGCGCGCTGTCGGCGATTGCCGTGCAGTTTGTTTCACCCGATTCGTTCACGCTGTTCCTGTCGATCTCGCTGCTGGTCGGGATTGTGGTTGGCGGTGTTGGCACGCTATGGGGCGCATTCTTCGGCGCGCTGTTCATCATGTTTGTTCCGACCATGGCAGAAAAGGTTTCCAAGGCGGCGCCCTGGGCGGTTTACGGCGTGGTGCTGATCGCCATCATGTTTGCCATGCCCGGCGGTGTCATGGGTCTGCTGCGCAAGATCAGGCTGCGCCGCAGCGAGCGTAGCGGCTGAAGCCCAACTCCAGCGCGCCAAATTCGTCAGTTCCGACGATGCTGCGGCGTTCGCCCCTGCCTACCATTGCCACGGGCTTGCTGAATGTTGCAGCCGCGGTGCGTTGTGCGATTCATAAATTATTGGAGATACCCATGGTCAAATTATTCGATGCCGGTCTGCGGCGCTCTTTCAAGCTCGGCCTTGGTCTGTTGTTGGCGGTCAGCCTGCCATTGGCGGCGCAGGCGCAAAAAAAGTATGACACCGGCGCCAGCGACACCGAAATCAAACTCGGTAACCTGACGCCTTATTCCGGCCCGGCCTCGGCCTATGGTTCATGCGGCAAGGCCATGGCCGCTTATTTCGCCAAACTCAACGCCAGCGGCGGCATCAACGGGCGCAAGATCAACTTCATCACGGCCGACGACGCCTACAACCCGGCGATCTCGGTCGAGCAGACGCGCAAGCTGGTCGAGCAGGACGAGGTGCTGCTGATGTTCGCCTCGCTTGGCACCTCGCACAACATGGCGGTGCAGCGCTACCTCAATGCCAAGAAGATTCCGCAGTTGTTCGTCAACACCGGTGCCACGCGCTTCGGTGATCCCAAGGCCTTTCCCTGGACCATGGGCTGGCAGCCGACCTACCAGGCTGAAGGGCAGCTCTATGCGCGCCATATCATGGCCACCAAGCCCAATGCCAAGATCGCCGTGCTGATGCAGAACGATGATTTCGGCAAGGACTACATGAAGGGCCTGAGCGATGGACTGGGCGAAAAAGGCAAGCACATGATCGTGCAGCACCTGACACACGAAGTGACCGACCCCACCATCGACAGCCAGATGGTGAGTTTCAAGGCTTCTGGCGCTGATGTGTTCGTGATCATGACGACGCCGAAGTTTGCGGCCCAGGCGATCAAGAAATCGGCCGAGATCGGCTGGAAGCCAACCCAGTATCTGGTCAGCGTTTCACAGTCGGCCAGTGCCGTGCTCAAGCCCGCTGGTTTCGAGAACGCCGTCGGCGTGATCTCTTCGACCTACCTGCTCACCCCTTCTGATCCGGCAGCAGCTGGCAACAAGGATGTGGCCGAATACCTGGCGACGATGAAGCAGTATTACCCCGGTGGCGACCCTGAGGATTCGCTCAATTCGATCGGCTACTCGGTGGCCGCCACCATGGCGCAGGTATTGCGCCAGGCCGGTGACAACCTGACGCGCGAGAACATCATGAAGCAGGCAGCCAACCTCCACTTCACGCCGCCCATGCTCTACCCTGGCATCGACATCCAGACATCAGCCGATGACTTTTTCCCGATCGAGAAGAAGGTGCTGCAGCGCTTCAACGGCAAGGCCTACGAAGTCATCCGTTAAAGCCGCGTCTAGTACTACTGGCTCTGAAGACCCGGGGCGCCGTTTCAGGCCCCGGGCAACCAGACACCATCGAACAAGAATTTTTCCAGGAGACAAAGCATGCTTGGCTTAATGCAGGACCGCCCGTTGTTGATCTCGTCGCTGATTGAGCACGCGGCGACGTTTCACCCGAACACCGAAATTGTTTCGCGCCTGCCCGAAGGCAATGTGCACCGCACCAACTGGGGCGCCTTGCGCGACCGCAGCAAGCAGGTGGCCAACGCGCTGAAATCGCTGGGTATCGGCCAGGGCGTTCGTGTTGGCACGCTGGCCTGGAATTCACACCGCCACCTGGCGCTTTACTACGGCGTCTCGGGCAGCGGCGCGGTGCTGCACACCGTCAACCCGCGTCTGTTCCCGGAGCAGATCGATTACATCGTCAACCACGCTGAAGACCAGATCCTGTTCTTTGACATCACGTTTGCCGCGCTGGTCGAGAAGCTGGCACCCGTGCTCAAGACGGTCAAGGCTTTTATCGCCATGACCGATCGCGCCCACATGCCCGCCATCCAGGTGCCCAACCTCTTGTGCTACGAAGAACTGCTCGATGCGCAGAGCACGGACTACACCTGGCCCGAGTTCGACGAGCGTTCGGCGTCCTCGCTGTGCTACACCTCGGGCACCACCGGTAACCCCAAGGGCGTGCTGTATTCGCACCGCTCGACACTGCTGCACACGCTGATGGAACTGGCGCCCGATACCTTTGGCATCAGTTCGAGTGAGACCCTGTTGCTGATCGTGCCCATGTTCCATGCCAATGCCTGGGGTGCGCCTTACGCCGCCGCCATGGTCGGCGCCAAGCTGGTCTTGCCCGGGCCGCATCTGGACGGGCAGAGCATCTTCACGCTGATGCATGATGAGCGCGTGACCTTCTCGCAAGGCGTGCCGACGGTCTGGCTGATGCTGTTTCAGTACCTCGACGCGAATCCACAGATCGATCCGCGCTCAATCGGTGTCAAGCGCATCGGCATCGGCGGCGCGGCCGTGGCGCGTGCCATGCTGGAACGCTTCGAGAATGACTTCGGCGCCGAAGTGGTGCAGGGCTGGGGCATGACCGAAACCAGTCCGATTGGGGTCATCAGCAAGCTGCTGCCCAAGCATGCCAACACCCCGCCCGAAGAACTGCTCAAGATCAAGCTCAAGCAGGGGCGCGGTGTCTGGGGCGTTGACCTGAAGATCGTCGATGCGATGGGGGTCACTCTGCCCTGGGACGGCGTGGCCTTCGGCAATCTGCTGGTGCGCGGGCCCTGGATCGCCAGCGGTTACTTCCGCGACGAAGGCGGCGCTGTGCTCGATGCCGACGGTTTCTTTCCCACCGGCGACGTCGCCACCATCGACCCCGATGGCTATCTGCAACTGGTGGACCGCGCCAAGGACGTGATCAAGTCGGGTGGCGAGTGGATTTCGTCGATTGACGTCGAGAACGCTGCCATGTCCCATCCGGCTGTGGCCGAGGCCGCCGTCATCGGTGTGGCGCATCCGAAGTGGCAGGAGCGCCCCTTGCTGCTAATCGTCAAACGCCCCGGCGTGGCGGTTGAACCGGGCGAAATTCTGGCGCACCTGAGCCAGCGCATCGCCAAGTGGTGGCTGCCCGACGACGTGGTGTTTGTTGACAGCCTGCCGCACACCGCAACCGGCAAGTTGCTCAAGACCAGTTTGCGTCAGCAGTTCCGGGATTACCAGCTCCCTGGCACCCGTTGATGACAGAAGCAGCGACGCCGGTGGCGTTCGATGCGCAGCGTCTGGAAAGTTTCCTGCGCCGCGAACTGCCGGGCGTGCAGGGTGCGATGCGGCTGCAGCGCATTGGCGGCGGCCAATCGAATCCGACCTTCTTCGTCGATTTCGATAAGCGCCGCATGGTGCTGCGCAAGAAGCCCGATGGCGAGGTGCTGCCCTCGGCGCATGCGGTGGACCGCGAGTACCGTGTCATGAAAGCCTTGGCTGCCAGCGAACTGCCGGTGCCGCCGACCGTGCTCTATCACGCTGAGTCGGATGTCATCGGCACGCCGTTTTACCTGATGGAGCGGGTCGAGGGGCGGGTCTTTGCCGACAACGCCTTGCCGGGCATGGCGCCAGCCGAGCGCCGCGCCATTTACCTGGCCATGGCCGAGACCATGGCGCAGTTGCACCGGGTTGACTGGCGCAGCGTCGGCTTAGGCGACTTCGGCAAGCCCGGGCAGTTCTTCCCGCGTCAGTTGCGGCGCTGGCAACAGCAGTGGGCCCTGTCCAAGACGCAGGAGAACCCGGCCATTGACGAACTGATCGCCTGGCTTGGCGCGCACATGCCCGATGATGACGAAACGACGCTCGCGCATGGCGACTTCAAGCTCAACAACCTGATGTTCCATCCGAGCGAGCCGCGCGTCGTGGCCGTGCTCGATTGGGAACTCTCGACGCTCGGCCACCCGCTGGCCGATGTGGCTTTCAACACCGTGCCCTGGCGCACCCTGCCGGCCGAGTTTGGCGGCATTCGCGGCCTGGACCTACAAGCGCTGGGCATTCCCTCGGAGCACGACTACCTCGCGCATTACTACCGCTGCGCCGGCCGCAGCACGCAGGCGACACCGTTCCACTGGGCTTTCGCGCTGATGCGCTGGGCCGTGATTTTCGAAGGCATCGCGGCGCGTGCGGCGCGCGGCAATGCGGCGGCGGCCAACGCGGCCGAAGTCGGCGCGCTCAGCGTCGCCATGGCCCGGCGCGGGCTTGAAGCCATCACTAAACCGATCCCCATTCTTTAACCGGAGCTTCTCCATGGATTTTCAATACACTGAAGACAACCTGCAGATGCAGCGCACGCTGCGCCAGTTCATGGAGCGTCACGTGCTGCCGCAAAACCAGGCCTGGTTGCGGCTGGCCGACAGCGGCGTTTATCCGACGGCCGTGATCGAGCCGCTCAAGCTGCTGGCCAAGGAGGCCGGTTTGTGGAACCTCTTTCTGCCGGGTCTGCGCGAGGACGAACCGGGCACGCGCCTGAGCAACATGGAATACGCGCCGCTGGCCGAGATCATGGGGCGCATTCCGTGGGCTGCGGAAGTCTTCAACTGCAACGCGCCCGATACCGGCAACATGGAGTTGCTGCACCTGTTCGCTACACCCGAACAGCACGAGCGCTGGCTCAAACCTTTGCTGGCCGGGGACATCCGTTCCTGCTTTAGCATGACCGAGCCCGACGTGGCTTCGTCCGACGCCACCAACATCCAGACCACCATCAAACGCGAGGGCGACGAATACCTCATCAACGGCCGCAAGTGGTTCACATCCGGCGCCCTCCATCCCAACTGCAAGTTTGCCATCGTCATGGGCGTGTCGGATGAGAGCGCGGAGGCGCCGCGCCACAGCCGACATTCGATGGTGATCGTGCCGCTGGACACGCCGGGTTTCAAGATCGTGCGCAACGTGCCCATCATGCACCACCATGCACCCGACGGGCATTGCGAAGTGACCTTCAGCAATGTGCGTGTGCCGGTGAGCTACCTGCTCGGTCAGGAAGGCGCCGGCTTTGCGCTGGCGCAGGCGCGCCTCGGGCCGGGTCGCGTGCACCACTGCATGCGCTCGATCGGCCAGTGCGAACTGGCGGTTGAGCTGATGTGCGAGCGCGCGCTGACGCGTCGCGCTTTTGGCAAACACCTGAGCGAGAACGCCAATATTCAGGACTGGATCGGCTACTCGCGCGTCGAGATCGACCAGGCCCGCCTGCTCGTGCTGCATGCCGCCTGGATCATGGACACCTTTGGCAACAAGGCCGCGCACATCGACGTTTCGGCCATCAAACTGGTGGCAGCGCAATTGCAGACGCGTGTTGTCGACCGTGCGATGCAGGTCTTCGGCGCCATGGGCGTGACGCCGGATACACCGCTGTCCTTTCTCTGGTCCTGGGGCCGCGCCATGCGCTACTTCGACGGCCCCGATGAAGTTCACCTGCGCACGCTGGCGCGGGTCGAACTGGCCAAGGCGCGCGCCAACCTGGGTGCGACCGCCGCCTATTACAGCGCCAACTAAAGCGCCGTATGACAGCGCCAATCGAAGCGACGCAGCCGCCGCTGCTGCTGGAGCGGCCGGAGCCGGGCTTGTGCGTGCTGCGGCTGAACCGGCCCAAGTGCCTCAATGCCATGGACCTGCCAGCGTTGCGTGAATTTCACGCGCTACTCGACGGCTTGCTGGCCGACCCGGCGCTACGCGTCATTGTGCTGGCAGGTGAGGGCAATGGCTTTTGCGCCGGCCTGGACCTGAAGTCGGTGCTCGACGAGAACGGCAAGCCGACCATGAACGTGAGCCAAGCCTATGAATTGCAGCTCTGCTATGCCGGCCTGATCAAACGTTTGCGCGCCAGCGACGCCACGGTGATCGCTGCCGTGCACGGTGTGGCCGTGGGTGCGGGCATGGCTTTGAGCCTGGCGGCCGATATCCGGTTTGCCTCTACCAGCGCCTCTTTTCACGTTGGTGCCGTGCGCATCGGCATCACGGCCGGCGAGTGCGGCATCAGCTACCACCTGCCGCGCCTGATCGGTGCGTCGCGGGCCTTTGAACTGATGTTGACGGGGCGTCCGGTGCTGGCCGACGAGGCGGCGCGCATTGGCCTGGTGGCTGAGGTCGTGGCGCCTGAGGCCTTGCTGGCGCGCGCCCTGCTCTGCGCGCATCAGATTCTGGCGCACAGTGCGTATTCGACGGCGCACACCAAGCGCTTGATGTGGGCCAATCTGGACGCACCCAGCCTCGATGCCGCGATTGAGCTGGAGAACCATGCACAGGTGCTGGGCCTGATGACGGCGGACTTCGGCGAAGCCGCCAAGGCCTTCGTGGAAAAGCGGCCACCCCGGTTCGGGCTGTAAGGGCTATGCTCAAACCCTTTGCGGTACAGCATCATGACAGTCGATACCCCCGAGCCGATTCAGCAAGCCCGCCTGTGGAGTGACGCACAGTGGAGTGCGCGCGTCATCAAGAACGACGACGACGACGGCTGGGCCGTTGCGATGTACCTGAGCGGCGAATCCGAGCCGGTCTTGGTCGGGCCGTGGACCATGGGGCGCGACAAGAAAAATCCCAAACCACTCGACAGTGCGGCTTTCAACACACTGGTCAAGACGGCCAAAGAGTTCAGACGCCGTTCCGAGCAACAGCTTCATGCCCAACTCAACAAGAACGTCAGCCTGATGGTGGCGGGCAGCCGCATTCGGGTGGAGCTCTCTATCCTGCCCGACGAAGAGGGCGCCACGGCCACCCTGCGTGCGCAGGATGAATTCGCCGAGGAACTGGCCCGGGTTCAGGTCTCACCGGCCTTCAAGCTCAATGTTGACAGCGCGCGGACCTGGATTGATTCTGGCTACGTGCGGCCCGCAGCTTCTTGAATTCCTGCAAGCACGACTGACGGTAAATCAAAGGCTTTTGGCTAAGCCGATCAGACGGTGCTCAGGCATCAAGCATGCCGCGCAGACGCTGGCGGATGATGCCCTTGGCTTCGAGCATGATGCGGTCGATCAGGTCCTTGACAGTCGGGACGTCATGGATCAGCCCGGCCACCATGCCGCAGGACCAGACGCCAGCCTCCATGTCGCCCTGCTGCATGATGCGCGGGTAGACGCCGGCCACCTCTTCCATGATGTCGTCGAACTTGAGGCTCGCCCCCAGCGCAGCCTCCTTGGCCAGCAGGCGATCGGTAGCGGCGTTGCGCAGCACGCGCTCGGTGTTGCGCAGCGGGCGCATCACCAGACGGGTATCGAGTTCGCTGGCGGCGACGATGGCCTGCTTGACGTTGTCGTGCACCGGTGCCTCTTTGGTGGCGATGAAGCGCGTGCCCATGTTCATGCCCTCGGCGCCCAGCGCCAGCGCCGCCACCAGTGAGCGGCCATCGGCCATGCCGCCGGAGGCGACGAAGGGAATCTTCAAGGACTCGGCGGCACGCGGCAGCAGGATGAAGTTGGGCACGTCATCTTCGCCCGGATGGCCGCCGCACTCGAAACCGTCGACGCTGACCGCATCACAGCCGATGGCCTCGGCCTTGAGTGCGTGGCGCACCGATGTGCACTTGTGAATCACCTTGATGCCGGCCTCGTGCAGCATCGGCATCCACTTCTGCGGGTTGTTGCCCGCGGTCTCCACGGCCTTGACGCCGCCGTCAATGATGGCGCGGATGTAGCCGGGGTAATCAGGCGAACTCACGGTCGGCAGAAAGGTCAGGTTGACGCCAAACGGTTTGTCGGTCATCTCGCGGCAGCGGCGGATCTCGTTGGCCAGCAACTCCGGCGTGCGCTGTGTCAAGCCGGTGATCAGGCCCAGCCCGCCCGCGTTTGACACGGCGGCGGCCAGTTCGGCCATGCCAACAAAGTGCATGCCGCCCTGGATGATGGGGTGCTGGATGCCGAACAGTTCGGTAATTTTGGTCTTCATTTCAGGTCCTTGGTAAGTTGAGTTGCGATGCGCCTGAGGTGGTGCGTGAGGCCACCAAATTGTTGCTCAATGACGGTCAGACGCTTGAAGCCGTGACCCATCGCGAATTCTTCTGTCATGCCCATGCCGCCATGCAGTTGCACGGCGCCCTGCCCGACGGAGCGCGCCGCGCGCAGCACGGCGACGTGGGCCGACGCGCTGCGGCGTGCGCGCTCGGTCGCTCTGTCGTCTGCAATGTCAGCACAAGCGCCGACCGCCGCAGTGGCCAATACGAGATCCATGTACATGTTGGCGAGCCGGTGCTGCAGCACTTGAAAGGCGGCCAGTGGCTGGCCAAATTGCTTGCGCTGACGCACGTACTCCAGCGTGTCATGCAGCACGCGCTGCATGACCCCGACGGCCTCGGCCCCGCTGGCCAGCATCGCCATGTCGAAGGCTTTTTCCAGCGCCGCCAGGGCATCGCCGCTGCCAATCAAAGCCAGCACCGGCACTTGGTCAAAGGCAAGCTCGGACGCCCAGGCGCCGTCCGCCAGGCGTAACTCGCGCGCCAGGATGCCGGGCGCTGCAGGGTCAATCAGCGCAATGCGCAAGACCCCGGTCTCGTCGCGCGCGCTGACCAGCCAATGCGTGGCCCAGGGTGCGCCCCGCACCAGCACCTTGCGACCCGTCAGCCGCAGGTGGGCACCTTGGCCGAGCAATTGGCTTTGCACAGCGGACAAGTCGGTGCGACCCCCCGGCTCCAGCGCCGCGACCGCGAGTCGAACCTGCCCATCGGCCACGCCCTGCAGAAGTGGCCTGGCCGCTGGGTCTTCCAAGGCTTGCAGCAAGCTCGCACCGGTCACGGCGGTCGTGATGTAGGGCGCGGGCATGAGAGCCTGGCCCAGCGCCTGGCAGATCAGAATCTGCTCTGCCATGCCGCCACCGGTACCACCAAGGTCTTCGGGCAGCGCGGCACCGAGTAAGCCCAGTTCCACGGCCAGGCCTTGCCATGCCGGGGCCATCGCGCTCGGCGTCTCCAGCCATTGGGCGTGTTGTTCGAAGCGCGCGTTGTCGGCCAACCAGTGCTGCAGACTGGCGCTCAGCAGTGCCTGGGTTTCGCTCAACTCAAAGGGAGCATCCTTGACCTCGGCGCCGATCAAGTGACGTGCGATCAGGTTGCGTTGTACTTCGTTGGTCCCGCCATAGATGGAGGCCGCGCGGTCGTTCAGGTAGGCACGTGTGGCGAATACGGCGGCCTCAGGAATCGGCAAGGCATGTGCGCTAGCCTGCTCGATGGCGAGCGCGGTGGCACCATGCTGGCCGGCGATGTTCATGCCCAGTTCGGTCAGGTACTGCTTGAGTTCCGTGACGAGGGTCTTGCCCATGGACGGTGCAACGGGCATCCAACGCGGCTTCGTTGCGTCACCGATGCGCGCGCTCAGCACCTGCTGCTCCCAGGCATGCAGCGCATCAATACGACACTCGGCATCGGCCAGGGTGAGCAAGTTGTCGGCACGTTCCACGTCGTCCGTTGCGCGCTGCGCAAAGGCCTCATCGAGTGCGCTGTGCAGTCGTGCCAGACGCGCGCGCAGCATCGGTGCGCCAGCGCCACCGCGCTCGTGTTCCAGCAGGTACTTGGCGATGGCCCAGCCGCGATTTTCTTCGCCCACGAGGGCGTCGGCTGGCACGCGGGCGTCGTCGAAAAACACCTGGTTTAACTCGTGGTCGCCCGAGATGCTGATGATCGGCCGGATCGTGATGCCTGGGTTCGAAAGACTGAACATCAGGAAACTGATGCCTTGCTGTGCCTTGGCGTTGCTGTCGGTGCGCACCAAACAGAACATGTGGTTGGCCCAGTGCGCATGGGTAGTCCAGATCTTGGTGCCGTTGATGATCCAGTGCTCGCCATCGCGTCGCGCACGGCATTGCAGCGAGGCCAGATCCGAGCCAGAGCCCGGTTCGCTGTAGCCCTGGCACCAGTAGTCACTGCCGGTGCGGATTCCAGACAACCAGCGTTGTTTTTGTTCTGGCGTGCCGAAGGCCAGGAGCACGGGCGCCGCCATGCTCAGGCCCAGGGGCGAGAGTGCAGGGGCATCGGCGGCGGCCAGTTCACTGGCAAAGATGTCGTGTTGGCGGGCGCTCCATGCGCAACCGCCCCACTCGACCGGCCAATGCGGCGCGCCCCAGCCGCGCTTGGCCAGAATGCGCAACCAACGCACCCCTTCGGGGTAGTCTGAGAATATGCCGGAGGTGCGGCGACCGCAGGCGCGAATATCTTCGGGCAGTTCAGCGGCGAGGAATTCGCGCACTTCGTCGCGAAAAATCATCTCTTCGTGCGTCAGTTTGTACTTCATCGGGTTCTCCACCGTAGATTATCGGTTGGCAGGAAGATTCGCCCTGTTGCAGGCGAAGGACTTCGTATTCAGCGTGGGAAGATCAGAACCGTGGCGTTGCACGAAGCGCACAAGGTCTGCAGGTTCTCAAAGCAATTGCGAAAATCCGAACAACGTAGTGCCAGCGCTTGATGCAAGGCCAGCTGCCGCACAAATCTGTTGCCATTATGGGCCAGGCGCCATGCCAGAAACAGGTCATTTACTTGGCTTGAGATACGAAAAGTACTCACGATCAACTGTCAGCATATGTCGCGACACCACGTCTTGTGCCAAGAAATTGAACAGTTCGCCCACCGACAGCGTTCCGTCGCGAAAGCGCGTGGCCAACTCGGCGGCTTTCTCGACCAGAGCGCGATGCTGATCGGCATGCTGTGCCGCAGCAGGGTAACCAGCCTTGGTAATGATGGCTTCCTCGTCGTGGAAGTGTCGGACCACTTCGGCAACAAAACCATCTACCATGGCCGTCACGTCCTGTGAGGAAAGTCCATTGAGTACCGCGCTCAGGAGTTGATTTGCACCGTGGAAAAGTTCCCGATGCTGTGCGTCGAGGCTTGGGTTGCCGCATTCGTAGGCCGAGCGCCAGACCAGTTGCACCAAGTCGGGAGGGGCTGTAGCACCCTTCTTGACCTCTGCAACGAGTGTCGACGCAACCTGAACCTGATTGCGACCGGCGCTCTTGGCACGATACAGGGCCTCATCCGCTTCACGCACCGCAATGTCTTCGTCAGTTTGTTCAGGATTGGCCAGCGCCAGCCCAATGCTCACCGTGATGCGACCCGCAATCGGGTCTGGCGACGCTTGGACCGCTTGCCGAAGTTTCTCGGCCACATGGTACGCAGCAGGCTTGCCGGTGGCGGGTAGCAAGACCAGGAATTCTTCACCGCCAAAACGGGCGCAGAAGTCACTCTCACGCAAAGTCGCCTGCACGGTCGTTGCAACCCGCTGCAATACTTGATCACCAATCTTATGGCCATAGGTGTCATTGACGCGCTTGAAGGAATCTATATCCATCATCAGCATTGAATAAACGTTCTTGGATCGCTTCATGCTCAAGAACTCCGCGCGAAGCCGCTCATTGGCGGCCAGTCGGTTTGGCACTTGGGTCAGCGCATCCAGCCTGGCGAGTTGGGTCACCACAATGCGAAACCGCAAGGCGATACCGAACAGCAACACGACCAACATCACACGACTGGCGGCTGCTTCCGTCCACGCCTCGCCGGCAGCGTCAGGGAAAATGAACCTTGGTGCCAGCCATTGCGCGCCTATGTTCAACGCAATGCAGATCACCGCCCAACTCAGTCCGGCGCGCGCGCCAATAAGCAGGGTAGCGGCCAGCGGCAAAATGGAAAGCCACCACGGTGAAGAATCCATGCCGTAGCGCAAAGGCAGAACGAGACAAAACGCGCAGAGCGCAAGACCAAGCTGCAAAACGAGATGGAATTGGCGACGATCTCGCCAGTACACCACTGTCAACAATGCGAGTCCTAGCGCACCAACAACATTGATCCAGTAGCCAGTTGCCTTGCCCCCAATTTGTTCATTTGCAAATCGCAACCCGGCGAACACAATATTGGCAATCATTGCCGCTGCGAGGCCTATCCGAAAGTAGTGATCTTCTACACTGCGATCTTCGGCACGCGCAACGAAACGCTTGACTAGGTTGTTGAGGGGCATCTTTGTCTCTGTTGTGGCAAGCATAAGCGAAAGACCAAGCTCGACTTGTCCGTAAGTTCGGTTGGCTCAATGTTCCGATCTTCTATGCCCGTATTGTTCCTCACTTCGATCTCCCTTTCTTAAATTTCTGCGACGCCTGCTTTGGCATGCTTATTTTGGGCGCTATCCCTCGACAAAGTCCTCGTATGAGTAATTTGCGTGGCACGTTACCCATAAAATTTGCCCTTCATTGACAAGCGATTGATGAAGTAACTGAAGGTTCGCATCCGGAAATGTAGACGCTATAGCGCTCGCGTAGGCCACTGGCTCGACAGTTCGAACCGCCTCTCGCGCAGCAAGCCACGTCTTCCCGGTTCCGGGGGGACCATAAAGCATCTTGAGAACAGTCATTCTTTGCCTTTCCTAAGCTCCCAGTTTTGCACCAGCTTCCGTTGTGCTGAGCGGGTTGCCGGCACCCCTTCGAAGTCTGACGGCCGAATCTACCGTTTTCTCAAGTTGGTGAGGTAAGTGGATGCAACCTACAAATATGAAAGCCCCATTCGTTTCTCAACTTATGGGTCTG
>CAIXNB010000023.1 GCA_903920695.1 uncultured beta proteobacterium | reverse complement strand
GGCTTGCCCTGTGGTCAGGACAGTCGTCCATGGCGGGCGCGATTACCTACGCCGCGTCCAGGTCCATCGACGAAATCACTGCCGGGTCAATTCCGGTGAGCAGGGGTGGGTCAATTCCCGTGAGCGCCAAAGTTTTCGATTATTTGTGTTTCCAAGACGTTTTTCGACAGTAGATGCCGGTAGAAGCAATGCGGTTAAACTTTTCATGGAAATATTAAACCCGCTTATGCATGAGTACCTTTGATCCCAACGCGCTCGAATGCCTAGCGGCGATCGTGGAAGAAGGCGGGTTCGAGCGCGCCGCGTTGCGGCTTTCCATCACCCAGTCGGCGGTTTCGCAGCGTTTGCGCACGCTTGAAGTGCAGGTCGGAACGGTGCTGATTGTTCGCAGCCGCCCGCTCAAGCCGACCTCGGCCGGGCGTTTGCTGCTTAAGCACGCACTGCAGATGCGCCTGTTGCGGGCTGATCTGGAGCGTGACCTGAAGGATCTGGCGCCGGGGGCCTGGGGCAGTGGCGGTGACGAGGAGCGGATTTCGATTGCCGTCAACGCCGACAGCATCGCCACCTGGGCGGTGCCGGCGCTGAGCCGGCTGGCGCGCCAGGGCTTGGGGCTGGAGATCATCACCGATGATCAGGACTTCACCATTGAATGGCTGCGCGAAGGTCGGGTGCTGGGTTGTGTGACCACCGTTAGACAGGCCTTGCGCAGCTGCCGGCTGGTGCCGCTGGGCGCCATGCGCTATGTCGCGGTGGCGCAAGCCGCGTATGCCGGCGAACATTGTCCGCAAGGCCTGTCGCCACAGAATTTCCGTACCCTGCCCTTTGTTGCCTTCAACCGCAAGGATGATTTGCAGTGCGAGTTCGTCGGGCGCGCGCTCCAGTTGCAGCAGGTCGCGCTGCGCCACTTATATATGCCCAGTTCAGAGGGGCAGGTGCGCGCTGTCATGGATGGCTGGGGTGTCGGCGTGGTGCCTGAATTGCTGGTGCGTCAGTTGCTGCAGGAGGGGCGTTTGGTCGATATTGCGCCGGGCCAAGCCTTGCCGGTCGATTTGTACTGGCATTGCTGGAATCTGGATTCAGCGGTGCTAGACGCACTCAGCAGTGCTCTGACTTCGGCCGCCGCCACCGCGCTGGGCTGAACGCCTCAGCGCACCAGCAGCACCGGCACCGTGCAATGGGCCAGCACCTGGGTCGCGACTGAGCCCATCACCAGGTTGACCAGGTTGCTGTGGCCGTGTGAGCCCATGATGAGCAGGTCAAATTTTTCGTTCTGCGCCAGTTTGGAGATGCTTTCGCCAGCGAGACCGGTCTTCCAGCTGCTTTTGGCATCGATGCCATGGCGCAGCAGGAATTTGGACACCGGTGCCAGCACCTTTTCGGCTTCTTCGGCGTAGTAGTTATCCACGATTTCTTTGCCGACGGCGGCGCGTGCCCGCGGTGGCAGCGGCGGCTGCGCCGTGAACACGGTGTAGTCGTTGTTCGGGGTGAACAATTCATTGTGGGTGGCCAGGTAGGCCAACATTTTTTTTGTGTAGCGACTGCCGTCGACAGCGAGAAGAATCTTCATGCAGAGCCCCTCCTTGAAAATCTCAGTGTAGTGGCCGCATCCGAGTGCTGTTTGTCAAAGGTCAACATCAGACCCACACTTGCCCACATCTTTGGCGCGGTCTGGCGCAGACGGTCTGGCTTGGTCGCTTCAGAGTTCGATACAGATGGCGGCCTGAAAGGCGCTCTGTTCATTTTTTCTCGCATAGCCCAGCGGGTTGGCGACGACGCGACAGCCCTGCAGCAAATAGTCGCTTGGTGCGTGCAGATGACCATGCAGCCACAGTTGGGCCTGCGCCAGCCAGTCGTCGAGCGCATTGCAGAATCCGGCCGTGCCCGGGTTCATGCCGTAGCGCGGATCGGCGCTGCGCAGGCTGGGCGCGAAATGGGTCACGACCACGGTTTTGCCGTCAAACGGTGTTCGCAAGGCCGTGTTCAACCAGTCCTGGCACAGCAAGGCTTGCTCGCGCACGGCTGGCGCCAGCAGCGGTAGGCCGTTACGGGTGCCGCCGGTTTTTTTGAGATAGTAGTTGGCGGCGCGGAAAGCCTTGTCGCGCGCCTTGAGTTGTTGCATCAGGCGATGCTCGGCGCTCGAATCCACGGCGGTGGCCGTTGGGCCGAGCGCGTCAAAGTCGCTCCACAGTGTGGTGCCAATAAAGCGCACTGCCGGGCCGTGGGGGTCGGCCAGCGTGATGACTTCGCGCTCAAGCCAGCCGATGCCCAAGCGCGCACAGGTTTCGCGCAGGCATTCGTGCGCTAGGTCGAAGTCGAGCGCGTCGTACTCATGGTTGCCCGGTACGAATAGCACTGGCGTTGGCCAGCCGTTTTGGGGTGAAAAGTGGCTCAAGCCGAAATCGCGATCGGGCACTGGACTGAGCAGCGAGCCGGCCTGGTAGGAGCCGATGTCGCCCGCCAGTACCAGCAGGTCCGCCCCGGGCGCCGGCGTCGCCACCCAGTGCGGGTGGACTTCAAGGTGCAGGTCGGACAGCAACTGGATTTTCATGGCTTCATTGTGCCGCTTGCTGCCATCATGGGGCTTGGCACCTCAGACCACAAAAGCTGATTGCGTCAGTGCCAGGATGCTTGCGCGTAGCCATTGATGGGCGCCAGCGCGGTGGACGCGGTGATGCCAGAGGGCGTCGACGTGGAAGGTTGGCACCGCAAACGGCAGTTCCCGCAACACCAGTTGATCGGCCATGCCGGTGACGCCGACAAAATGGCGTGGCAGAACGGTCAGCAGGTTGGAGTGCGTCACGACCTTGCCGGCCGTGAAGAACTGGTTGACCGTCAGCACAATACGGCGCTCACGCCCATGCACCGCCAGCGCTTCATCAACAAAGCCAAAAGGCCGTCCCGAAAAACTTACCAGCATATGGCGCGCGGCGCAATAGCGGTCCAGCGTCAGCGGTTCGCTGGCCAGCGGGTGCTCGCGCCGCATCACGCACACGTATTCGCCGCTGTACAGGCGCTGGTGGCTGAAGGCAACAGACTCGCCGGCCTGCTCGCGCGCCGTCAAATCAGCGAACGCGGCCGGAAAATAGCCGAGCGCCAAATCCGCCACTTCCTCATCAAGCAGGCGGCGCGGATCGCGCGTCGTCAGTGGCACGACGCGGATCGAGACACCCGGTGCAGCGCGGTCCATGATCTCGATCAGGCCCGGAATCAACTGGGCCGCGGTGGCGTCGGCCATCGCCAGCACGAAGGTGGTATTGGCCTGCGCCGGCACAAAGTTGCTCGGTGTCAGCACCTCCTGCATGGCGCGCAAGGCCTCGCGCACGGGCGGCCACAGGGCCAGGGCACGCGCTGTAGGCGCCATCGACTGGCCGCTGCGCTTGATCAGTTCGTCGCCCACCACCTCGCGAAAGCGCCGCAGCGCGTTGCTGACGGCCGGCTGCGTCAGCGACAGCTTGCGCGCCGCCCGCGTCAGGCTGCGTTCTGTCATCACCTCGTCGAAAACGCGCAGCAGATTCAGGTCAAGGGTGCGGAAATTGAGGGGGTCCATGAGTAATTAATCACAACTATGAATAAATTGAATCACAGATATAAAGTTTACTCGTACTAGCGTAAACCCTAGTATGCACCCATGTTCCCATTAAGGCAGTGGGCTACTCAAAGGAGGATTCGACCATGACCAGTTTTGTACAGCGGAGTTTTCCGACCCAGCATCCCGGTGTTGTTCGCATCGAGACGGCTGTTGGCAAGGTGCATGCCATGCGCCGGGGTTTTGACAGCACCAAGGGCTTGAGCTTCATGTTGCTGGCAGCCATGGCGGCGGCACTGGTGGTGGTGGCGGATCAGTTGATTGATACCTGGGCCGACGGCCACTTGCTGGCCGCCTGGGTTGCGCTGTCGCTGGTCGCTTTTGCGGCACTGGCCTTGTTCTCGGCACTGGTGCGCAAATTGGCGGCCAAGGTGATGGGGGCTTTGAACGCTTGGTCGCAGCGCGTGGCCCGCGCCCGGGCCGATGCCCGTCTGTGGCAGATCGCCAAGTCCGACCCGCGCGTCATGGCCGACCTGGACGCAGCCATCGCACGCAGCGAACGCTGATTCAGCGTCGGTGCCCTGGCGCCGAATGCCCTGTACGATTCTCCAATTGAAGAACTGCGCCAGAGCTTCGGCGCGCGCTGGTGAGCCCTATGCCCAAATTTGCCGCCAATTTGTCCATGCTTTACCCGGAGCTTGATTTCCTCGACCGTTTCGACGCCGCCGCCAAGGATGGTTTCAAGGCCGTGGAGTACCTGTTTCCCTACGCTTTTTCCAGCGCCGAGATTGCTGCGCGCCTCAATGCCAATGGCTTGCAGCAGGTCCTGTTCAATGCGTCACCCGGCAACTGGGACGCGGGTGAGCGTGGTCTGGCCTGTCTGAGCGGACGGGAAGCGGAATTCCGAGCCGGCATCGCGCAGGCGCTGGACTACGCAGCGGCCCTCGAATGCCCGCGCATCCATGTCATGGCCGGCCTGCTGCCGACTGGTAGCAGCCATGCCGCACACGATGCGACCTACATCAGCCAGTTGCGCTGGGCCGCGACGCAAGCCGCGCAGCAGGATGTTGACGTGTTGATCGAGCCGATCAACACGCGTGACATTCCCGGCTTCTTCCTGAACCGCCAGGACCGCGCCCATGCTGTGCTGGCCGAAGTCGGTGCGCCCAATCTCAAGGTGCAGATGGACCTCTACCACTGCCAGATTGTCGAAGGCGATCTGGCCATGAAAGTGCGCCAGTACCTGCCCACCGGGCGCGTCGGCCACATCCAGATTGCCGGCGTGCCGCAGCGCCACGAACCCGACCTGGGCGAGATCAACTACCCCTACCTGTTCGCGCTGCTGGACGAACTGGGCTACAGCGGCTGGATCGGCTGCGAGTACCGACCGGCGCGCGGCACGCAGATGGGTGGCACCAGCGCCGGTCTGGCCTGGCTCAAACCTTACCTGTGATGCCAAGTCACGAACTAGAAAAAACTCGCCTAGTGCCTAATCTCTGATGTTTGCTGACCTGGATCAAAACAACTTTTTCGCGTCGGAGGAACATGAGATCCGATCCCTGTTCGTCGGCACCGGCGAGTGTGGCGTAGGTAACCTGTAATCGGTGCCTGGCGGGTTGCTCCGCTGCTACAAAGGACTCGTTCATGACTATCTCCTGGAAAGCGATCATCCCGATCATGGTGGCCATTGCCATCGCACTATTACCGGCGCCCAATGGACTGGCGCCACATGCTTGGTACTTCTTTGCCATTTTTGCCGGCGTCATCGTCGGCCTGATGACCGAACCCCTGCCCGGTGGCGCTGTGGGTCTGATCGGTGTCACCCTGGTCACCTGTTTGGCGCCCTGGGTGCTGTATGCGCCAGCGGAACTGGCGAAACCGGGCTTCAAACCGGCCAATGCCGCGCTGACCTGGGCGTTGTCGGGTTTTTCCAACGCCACCGTCTGGCTGATCTTCGGCGCCTTCATGTTCGCGCTAGGCTACGAAAAAACCGGTCTGGGCCGGCGCATCGCCCTGGTGTTGGTGAAAGCCATGGGGCGGCGCACGCTGACGCTGGGCTACGCGGTGATGATCGCCGACACCATCCTGGCGCCGTTCACCCCGTCCAACACCGCGCGCAGCGGCGGCACCATCTTTCCGGTGATTCGCAACCTGCCGGCACTCTACGAATCAAAACCGAATGACCCATCGGCCCGGCGCATCGGCTCCTACATCATGTGGGTCGCGCTGGCGACCACCTGTGTGACGAGCTCAATGTTTCTCACAGGGTTGGCGCCGAATTTGCTGGCGGTGGAACTGGTCAACAAAACCGCCAAGATCAGCCTGAGCTGGACGCAGTGGTTCGTTGCGTTCGCACCGATCGGCATCACGCTGCTGCTCCTCGTGCCCCTGCTTAGCTATTGGCTCTATCCGCCTGAAGTCAAGGAAGGCAACGAGGTGCCGGCTTGGGCGGCGACCGAGTTGCAGAAGATGGGCAGCTTTTCGATGCGCGAGGCAATGCTGGCCGTGGTCGTCATTCTGGCGCTACTGTTGTGGATCTTTGGCGATAAATTCATCAATGCGACCACGGTGGCGCTGCTCGTGATCTCGCTGATGCTGATCGGCAAGGTCGTCACCTGGGACGACGTCGTCAAGAACTCAAGCGCCTGGAACACCCTGGCCTGGTTCGCCACGCTGGTGGCGCTTGCCGATGGTTTGAACAAGGTCGGCTTCGTCAAGTGGTTCGCCGAGGCGGTTGCCGCGCAGATGGGTGGTTTCTCGCCGTTCACAGCGATGATCGTGCTGGTGCTGGTGTTCTATTTCACGCACTATTTGTTTGCCAGCGTGACGGCCCATGTCACAGCCTTGCTGCCGGTCATGCTGGCGGTTGGATCGACCATACCCGGCATCAACATGCCACAGTTTGCGCTGCTCTTATGCCTGACGCTGGGCATCATGGGTGTGCAAACACCTTATGCAACCGGACCGTCGCCGGTCTACTATGGCTCGGGCTATCTGCCGTCGGCCGATTACTGGCGGCTCGGTGGCATCTTCGGCCTGATCTTTATCGCCATATTCCTGCTGATCGGCCTGCCCTGGTTGGCGTTTATCGCCTAGGAATGCTGATAACTTCCAGCCCCCGCGGCGGCCAAACAATTCGATTGACAGTCGCCGCTTCAGGCCATTGAAACGGCAATAAAAGCCAGCAGGAATATCAGCACGGCGCCGGCCAGTGGCAAGACCAGTGGCATCGAGGAGACGACGGATTCCACCGGGTCAATGTCGGAAGCCGGCGTGGTGGTTGTGGGGCTGGACATGGCGGTTCCTTGCGTTTGCGGGAGGAGAAAGAGGCGAATTCTACCCACGCTGGCGAAACCTTGCGCGGGCCTGGTCCTCACTGGATGAGTTGCGCTTGCAGCCCGGCCGCCAGCAACTGCGCCAGCACCTGCGCAATATGCTGCGGGCCGCGTGTCTGAATCACCAGTTCGACCTCGACGTTCTGCGCCGCCAGTGTGGTGAAGGCGCGTTGGTGATGCACTTCGTCGATGTTGGCGCCCGCTTCGGCCACGGTGGCTGTGATCAGCGCCAGCGTGCCAGGCACATCGCGGGCGCTGACGCGAATGCGCGCCAGGCGCCCGGCACGCACCATGCCACGCTCGATGATGGCGGCCAGCAGCAGGGGGTCGATGTTGCCGCCGCTGAGCACCAAGCCGACGCGCTTGCCCCTGAACTGCTGCGGGTGCTTGAGCAGCGCCGCCAGGCCGGCCGCGCCCGCACCCTCGACCAGCGTCTTCTCGATTTCAAGCAGCATGACGATGGCTTGCTCAATGTCGCCTTCGTCGACCAACAACAGATCGTTCACCAGGGGCCTGATGATGGCCAGCGGGATCTGGCCCGGCGTGCCGACGGCAATGCCCTCGGCAATGCTACTGATGCCTTGCGGGTAATGCGTGCCCTTGACGGCATTGACCATGGCCGGGAAGCGCGTGCTTTGCACGCCGACGATCTCGATGCCGGGCCGTAGCGCCCTGGCGGTGACCGCCATGCCGGCGATCAGGCCACCACCGCCAACCGAGACCAGCAGCGTGTCGAGGTCCGGCACCTCCTGCAGCATTTCCAGCGCCACTGTGCCCTGGCCGGCCACAATGTCGGCGTCATCGTAGGGGTGAACGAAGACCAGCTGCTGCGCAGCGGCCACGGCCAGCGCGTGTTGGTGGGCCTGGTCCAGCGAGTCGCCGTGCAGCACGATTTCAGCGCCGAAGCCGCGTGTGCGCTCGACCTTGACGCCCGGGGTGAAGCGCGGCATGACGATCACTGCGCGCAGCCCGATGCGCTGCGCATGGTAGGCCACGCCTTGCGCATGGTTGCCCGCGCTCATGGCGATGACGCCGTGCTGGCGCTGTGCCGCTGTCAGTTGCGCGAGTTTGTTGCAGGCACCGCGCTCCTTGAAGGAGGCTGTGAACTGCAGGTTTTCGAATTTCAGGAACACCTGCGCGCCGGTGATGTCTGACAGGGTTCTGGAGGCAACGCAAGGTGTGCGCAGCAATTGCCCTTGCAGGCGTGCCGCGGCGGCTTCGATGTCGTGGAGCGCCATCATGGCTGCATTGTTGGTCCGCTGCCGTCGGCGCGCCAGAGCTTCTGCGTTGCGCTCAGTGGCGCCGCATGCCCAGCAGTGCCGCGCCGATGATCAGTGCTGCAGCCAGGGCGATGTGCCAGCTCAGCGCGCGTCCGGTGACCTGCATCAACAGCACGGTGGATGCCAGCGGCGTCAGATAGCTCAGCAGGCCGACATGGCGCACGTCGCCGAACTTCAAGGCCTTGTCCCAGAGCAGAAAGGCGGCGCCCAGCGGCCCCAGACCGAGCAGCAGCAAGAGCAGCCCGTCGTGGCCGCTGAGTACCACGGCGGGTTCGAGCGCCCAGTGGCAGGCCAGCGACAGCGCGCCTGACACCAGTCCGAACAGGCCGATTGATGCCGTCGGAAAGCTCTTGCCGGTCAGTTCGGCGCGCTTGGTCTGCAGCGAATAATTGGCCCAGATGAAGGCCGAGCCCAGCGCCAGCAGGTATCCCGGCAGCGCGCCCCAGCCGGGTTGGTCCAAGGTCGCGCTGGCGGCTTCGCGGCCACCGAGAATTGCAATCGCGGCACCGGCAAAGCCGATGGCGGCCGCGGCAATATGAACGCCGCGCAATTTCAGCCCCGGCAGATAGAGCGAGGCCAGCACCACGATCAGCAACGGCCACAGGTAGTTGATCAGGTTGACCTCGACCGCCGGCGCCAGGCGCAGACCGATGAAGAGCAGGAAGTGGTAGCCGAACAGCGTGAAGACGCCCAGTCCCAGCGTGCCGGGTGCGATCATCCATTGGCGCCGGTCCCGGAGCGCCGAAGGCCAGGTCAGTACGCTGCCAACAGCCAGGGCAATGCCGGTCAACAGGAATGGCGGCACGTGCTTGAGCGAAACGCCCAGCGTTGCCAGGGAGGCCCACAGGGCGATTGCCGCGAGGGCGCAGAGATTGGCTTTCATGGGGTTGAGCTTAGCCGGGTTTTTCCGCCTACTGACGGTTTTGCGCGTGAAGTGCTCTGTTAGCGTTAACAGGTAATTGTTGACGAATTGAATAGAGGATTCCGTGACAAGGTAGCAAATCCGTCGTGCAACCGTGAGCCTGATCTGCCTGGTCTAAGACGTGCCGACGCCGCAGTTGGCTCGCGCCAGCCATTTTCACCTGTTGCCGCTCAGTGCCATGGCTTTGATGGCGTTTGGTGACGAGCATGTCTGGTTGCGCCACGGCATGGCGCTCGCTTGTCTCCTGGTCTTCATGCTGCTGGACATTGATCCGGGTGTGTCGCCAGCGACTTACCGACTGCCCGACGAAGTGCGCAGCCACAGTCTCTGGATGCATCCGCTTACCGCCTTGCTGAACTTATATTTCCTGCTCTACCTCATGCAAACCGATGCCATGGGGCGCTCCCGGCTCGAACGGGAACTGGGCATGGCGGTGGTGGACAAGCAGTTCGAGTTGTACTATCAGCCGCAGGTGAACGTGCAGGGACGTGTTGTGGGTGCCGAGGCCCTGCTGCGCTGGATGCATCCGCAGCGTGGGCTGATAGGGCCGGGTGAATTTATCAGGCTGGCCGAGAAGACCGGTTTGATCGTGTCACTCGGTCGGTGGGTCCTGGAGGTTGCCTGCAAACAGTTACAGGTGTGGTCCGGCTACAGCATGACTCGCCATCTGAGTCTGGCCGTCAACATCAGCGAGGTACAGTTTGCCCAAGCTGATTTTGTGGAGCAGGTATTGGCACTGATTGCGCATTACAAGATTGATGCCAGTCGTCTCGAACTGGAATTTACCGAGAGCATGCTGGTTGACGACATCGAGGACCGCATCGACAAGATGTCGACGCTGCGCGCACACGGGGTCAGATTTTCAATGGACGATTTTGGTACCGGCTTCTCGTCCTTGAACAAACTCAAGCTACTGCCGCTGAATAAACTCAAGATCGACCAGTCTTTTGTGCGTGACCTGCTGACCGACCCGTATGACGTGGCCATTGTCCGAACCGTGTTGGCGCTGGGTCAAAGCCTGGACTTGACCGTACTTGTCAAAGGGGTGGAGACCAAGGGCCAGCGCCAGTGCCTAGTCGATTATGGCTGTCACCTGTTCCAGGGCTATCTGTATGGTCACCCAATTCCGGCTGCGGATTTCAATGCTTTCTTGATCGCGCACGAGCCGGTGTAAGCAGCGCCTGGAAACTGTTCCCGTTAATTTGCGCTGGTTCAAACACGACCCATGGCGTGGTCGGCTTGCTGGTCGGCGTGGTAACTGGAACGTACCATGGCGCCGACGGCAGCGTTCTTGAAGCCCATCTCATACGCCTTGGCCTCGAACATCTTGAAGGTGTCCGGGTGCACGTAGCGTTTCACGGTCAAGTGGCTGCTGGAGGGCGCCAGGTACTGGCCCAGCGTCAGCATCTCGATGCCGTGTGCGCGCATGTCACGCATCACATCCAGAATCTCATCGTCAGTTTCACCGAGTCCGACCATTAGGCCGCTCTTGGTCGGCACGTCGGGAAACAGGGTCTTGAATTTCTTCAGCAGGTTCAGGCTGAACTGGTAGTCGCTGCCGGGCCGGGCCTCCTTGTACAGGCGCGGTACGGTTTCCAGGTTGTGGTTCATGATATCGGGCGGTGCCGCCTTGAGGATCTCCAGCGCGCGCTCGTCGCGGCCGCGGAAATCGGGCACCAGAATCTCGATCTGGGTGCCGGGCGAAAGCGCACGCGTCTCAAGGATGCAATTCACGAAGTGCTGGCTGCCGCCGTCGCGCAGGTCATCGCGGTCAACGCTGGTGATCACCACGTATTTGAGCTTGAGCTGGGCGATGGTACGCGCCAGATTAGCGGGTTCGTTCAGATCCAGCGGGTCCGGGCGGCCGTGGCCGACGTCGCAGAACGGGCAGCGTCGCGTGCACTTGTCGCCCATGATCATGAAGGTGGCCGTGCCCTTGCCAAAGCACTCGCCGATGTTGGGGCAACTGGCTTCCTCGCATACCGTTACCAGCTTGTTGCTGCGCAGCACATCCTTGATTTCGTAAAAGCGGGTGCTCGGTGAACCGGCTTTCACGCGAATCCACTCCGGTTTTCTCAAAATCTCGCCGGGCTGCACCTTGATTGGGATGCGCGAGAGCTTGGCCGCAGCCTTTTGTTTGGCCGAAGGGTCGTAGCTCGCGTTCGGCTGAACATTGCGCACGCTGGGGGTTGTATTGTCGGGGGTGGTCATGGAAGGTGCAGAACAGAAATCAGGGTGCCAGGTAAGTCGCCAGTTTGCGCCCCAGCACAGTGGCCGCTTCCTGCCAAGCAACGCAGACGCCGATTGTAGAGAGGTCAACGGTTTGCAAACCCTGGTAGCCGCAGGGGTTGATGCGCGAGAAGGGCTCCAGGTCCATCGCCACGTTCAGGGCCAGACCGTGGTAAGTGCAGTTGCGACTGACCTTGAGCCCGAGGGCGGCGATCTTGCCGAGGCCGGAAAAATTGGGGTTGGAAGAAATGGGGTCGGATCCGGCCGCGAAGCGGAACGGCTCTGACCCCTTTTCTTCCAGATCCGACCCCAATTTTCTCGGCACCCGCATGGCATGCGAGAACGGGTCATCCAGGCGCACGTAGATGCCGGGCGCCCCGCTCACGCGGTGGCCGGTGACGCCAAAGTGCATCAGGGTTCGGATCAGCGCCTCTTCGATCCGGTAGACGTATTCCTTGACGAAATAGCCGGCGCGCTTAAGGTCGATCAGCGGGTAGGCCACGACCTGGCCCGGGCCGTGGTAGGTGACCTGGCCGCCGCGGTTGGTCTGCACCACCGGGATCTCGGCCGGATTCAGAATGTGCACGGCCTTGCCGGCCAAGCCTTGTGTATAGACCGGCGGGTGTTCACAAATCCAGAGTTCGTCTGGCGTGTCGGCGCTGCGCGCGGCGGTAAAGGCCTGCATCGCGGCGTAGCTCGGCCGGTAGTCGATCCGGCCCAGAAGCTGCGGCGTCATGTGCGTCCGGTGTTGCGTCAAACTGAATTACAGCACCATCTTGACCATCGGGTGCGTCGAGAGCGTGCGGTAAAGCTCGTCGAGTTGCTCGCGGCTGGTCGCGGTAATGGTGATGGTCACGCCCAGGTACTTGCCGCCCTTGCTTTCGCGCAACTCGATGGTGCTGGCGTCAAACGTGGGGTCAAACTGCTGCGCGATCAGGGTGATGGCGTGCACCAGCCGGTCGGTTTTGACGCCCATCACCTTGATCGGGAACAGCGACGGGTATTCGATTAGCGACTCAGTGGGATTGCTCACGGCGCCGACCCTTGCAGGGCCTGCGCCTTGATCACCTGGTAGCCCGCGTACAACTCTGCATAGACGGGCCCGGGCTTGCCGCTGCCGACCGGCC
>CAIXNB010000022.1 GCA_903920695.1 uncultured beta proteobacterium | reverse complement strand
TCGGGTGTGGTGTAAGCGGCGGGCTGGTTCAGGCGTTGCAGGGACGCGCTGGCCAGGCGGTCGCGGCGGCGTTCACGTTCCTGCTGCGCGGCTTCAAGCTGGTGGCACAGCGCCATGAGTTCATCGACTTTGGCAACGATGCGATGTTGTTCGGGGAGGGGCGCAACCGGAATCAGGATTTCGTCCATCCGGTTCTTCGGAAGCCCCTCACGACCCGCACCTGTTTGATTGCCAAAAATGTGCCGCTGAAAATAGTCTGAGCGGACAACGCTATGCAGAAAGCGCGCACCGCCAGGCAATGCTAGTCGGATGATGGCGACGTGCTGGTTGATGTTGCCAACGACAAAAGAGTCAGGCACGATGGCACAGCGGCCAATAGAGCCGCCAGTGATGTTCAACAGAAGATCGCCAGCCTTGACAGTGGTTGAACTCATGCGATCTTGCGTTGCATCTGAAATGAACGCCACGCCATCGAGGCGTAAACCATCGTCGTAAACGTTCTGCGACCGGAGAAATGGAACGCCAGAGGCAGCATAAGAATCTTTGCCGCCAGCAGGGGTACTGCCTGAACCAGTTTTAGTGCAAAGGTCCCCAAGTTTTGACCAAGCCCAACCGGTGGGTAGTTCAACATCAGTGCCATCAAGTTTCGCATCCGCTGTCGCGTTCCCCTTAACGGGCTTTTTCAGTACGCGCAATCGTTCTGCCCGAATCCGCTTCAACAACTCCGCAGCCGGCTCATCCCCCGCATCCTGCGCCACGAGTTTCCCGCGCACCGCCAAGTCCAGAATAAAACGACGCAAACGCGGCACGGCGCCGGGGGCTTCGGCCAGGCGGTCGAAGTGCGCCAGCAGTTGACTCGCGTTCATGCCGCGTCGCTCAGTTGAATTTCAATTCGGCGCATCGTTTTGCCCGGCCAACAGTCTCACCCGTGGTGAGACTGTTGGTATCAGGCCCGTTAGTCAAACCTCGCCCAGCTCATGCAGTAGCGACTGCACACACGCGAGCAAGGGCGGCAGTGAATCATGCACCACGTTCCAAACGGTGCTGTGGTTCACCACCGCATAACCATGAATCAGTTGGTTACGGAACGCCACGATCTGCGACAGGCTGGGCACGCGTGCAGCCAACACACCATCAAGCTTGCCCAACTGGCTGAGTGCCTCGCCAATGATTTCAAACTTGCGCTCTACCGCAGAATGCACCAGCGGCGAACTGGCATAGGCAGTGGCGTCCATGCCTGCGACGAAGCTCAAGATCGCCTGGGCTGCATCACGAACGTCCCAGAGGAAGGCGCGGGAGTCACGCTTCATACACAAGCTCCCGATTTTGGTTGATGCTGGCGAGCACGTAAGGGTTGCGCACGGCGCCGGGTTCTACCAAGTCCACACCGCGCCCGAGAAGCTGCTCCAACTCGGCCTTGGCGCCAAAGAATTCCGCGAGGCCGGCATGCGCGTTGGGTGCGAACTCGACCAGAAAGTCAGCGTCGCTACTGGCCGGACTGAAGTCTTCGGCGCGAGCGGCAGAGCCGAACACTTCCAGGCGGTTAATGGAATAGCGCTGACAAATGGTCGATATGCCTGCACGGTGTTGAGCGATGAAGGAATGCATAGGTTGCTTTCTGGGCTAGGCTGTCATTATCGGAGAAGCGCTTCGCCAAGTATGGCCTTGAGCTGCTCGCGCAGGGCAGCGGCTTTGGCTTCGGCCTCGTTCAAACTCGCCAGCAGTTCCTCGGGGTCGCCATGCTCGTCGGCCACGGTATGCGGGTTCTTGAAATCGAGGTTGTAGCCGCGCGCCTTGACCTCATCGGCGCTGACCTTCCAGGCCACTTCGGTTTCCACCCGGCCCGCGCGTTCGGCGCCACCCCACCAATCGACGCATCCTTGCAGGTGCTCCAGCCGGATCGGTCGCGTCATGGAATAAGCCTTCTGGCTGGCGGGCACGCGGTGTTCGTAAAACCAGATGTCCTGCGTCGGCGTGCCTTTCTCGAAAAACAGCAGATTGGTGCCGATGGTGGCGTAGGGTTTGAACACGCTGTTGGGCAGGCGCACGATAGTGTGCAGATTGCACTCGGCCATCAGGTGTTCCTTCAGCCGCGTCTTGACGCCTTCGCCAAACAGGCTGCCATCGGGCAGCACCACGGCGGCGCGGCCGTTTGCCTTGAGCAGACGGATGATGAGTGCCAGAAACAGGTCTGCCGTTTCCTTGGTGCGAAAGTGCTGCGGAAAATTACTTTCGATGCCGTCCTGCACGCTGGCGCCAAAGGGCGGATTGGTCAGGATGATGTCCACCCGATCCGCGTTGGTGTAGCTCACGTAGGGGCGGGCCAGTGTGTTGTCGTGGCGCACAAAGCTGGCGTCTTCCACGCCGTGCAGCAGCATGTTGGTGACGCACAGCATGTGCGGCAACTGCTTGAGCTCAACGGCGCGCAGGCTGGCCTGCAGCGCGGCTTCGTCCTGCACCGTCTTGACATAGCGCTCGCGCATGTGGCGGATGCTGCAGGTCAGGAAGCCGCCCGTGCCGCAGCTCGGGTCCATGATGATCTCGCCCGGCTTGGGGTCGATGCGGTCCACCATGAAGGCGGTGACGGCGCGCGGCGTGTAAAACTCGCCCGCGTTGCCGGCGGCCTGCAGGTCGCCCAGCATCTGCTCGTAGATGTCGCCAAAGTGTTTGCGCTCGGCCAGGTCGTTGAAGTTGACCTCGTTGATTTTGTTGACCACCTGGCGAATGAGCTGGCCATCTTTCATGTAGTTGTAGGCGTCTTCAAACACCGCCTTGACGACGCGGGCGCGGTTGGCCCACTTGCCGGTCGCGGCCAGTTCCTTGAGCTGCGGGAACAGCTCGCCGTTGATGAAGGCCATCAGCTCGGCGCCGGTGATGCCCTCGGGGTTGGCGGCCCAGGTACGCCATTGCAGGCGCGCCGGAATCGGCGATTTGTAGCGCTCCTGCATGACCTCCATCTGTTGGTCCTGGTCGTCCACAATCTTGAGGAAGAACATCCAGCACAGTTGCGACAAACGCTGCGCGTCGCCGTCGACACCCGCGTCCTTGCGCATGATGTGGCCGCCGGAGCGAAGATGCAGAGATTTGGCCGGTCTGGAAATGCTGATGGGTTTGGAACTGCAAACACGGTTTTTTGCGCCAATCCAGGGATGAACCGAGGGCGGCTTCAGATCTCGACTTGACCT
>CAIXNB010000021.1 GCA_903920695.1 uncultured beta proteobacterium | reverse complement strand
CTGCTGTACAGATCGGAGATGCGGGTGTTGACGTCGAGGATGGTGCTAACCGCGTTGAGGAAAAATTCGCGTGGCTTTTCTTCGTAGTTGACAAAGGTGCGCGGTAACTGGTTTTCCGTCTGGCGTGCCGTGCACGTGACCTTGATCGATTCGGGATTCTTCACCTGATTCAAGCGAAAGATGCCGGCCTCAACCGGAACCCATTGCAGCAAATGCGTCAGCCAGCGCGGCGAGATGGTGGAGAGCTGGGCTGTGGTCTTGGTCGCGTTGGCCAGTTGGCGTGCCGCGCTGTCGCCCAGTGCGGTGGGAACGGAATGTGCTTTTGTCATGGTGAACCTGTCAGGACGATGGAGGATGGTGAAGGAAAAAGAAAATTGGTTTGCTGCTTGCCGTTTGTCCGGCTATTCATGGCGCAATTGCGCCTGCGTGATATGGGCGCCAGGTGCCAGGTCGTGTGTCAGCCAGACGTTGCCGCCCACGCTGGCGCCGCGACCCAGTGTGACGCGGCCCAGCACCGTGGCGCCGGCGTAGATCACGACCTCGTCTTCCAGTATCGGATGACGCGGCAGCCCCTTGAGCGGATTGCCGGCGTCGTCGGTCGGGAAGCTCTTGGCGCCAAGCGTGACGGCCTGGTAGATGCGCACGCGCTTGCCGATGACGGCGGTCTCGCCGATCACGACACCGGTGCCGTGGTCAATGAAAAAGCCTTCGTCGATGCTGGCGCCCGGATGGATGTCGATGCCAGTCTGGGCGTGTGCCAATTCGGCCACGATGCGCGCCAGCAGTGGCACACCGAGTTCGTACAGACGGTGCGCTACGCGGTGGTAAATCATGGCCTGGATGCCGGGGTAGCACAGCAGCACCTCATCGACGCTGCGCGCCGCCGGATCACCGGCGAATGCGGCCAGCACATCGCTGTCGAGCAGGGCACGGATACGCGGCAGCGAGAGCGAGAAGTCGCTCACGATCTGGGTTGCGTGCGCCTCGATGGCTGCGGTGTCAGTACTGTCCAGATGCCGTGCTTCATGGCGCAACTCCAGTTGCACTTGCGTCAACAAGGCGTGCAGCAGCGTATCGAGCGTGTGCCCGACGTAGAAATCTTCGCTCTCCTGGCGCAGATCGGCCGGGCCCAGGCGCATTGGGAACAGCACGCCACGCAGGCCGTCGATGACCTGGGCCAGCGCTTCGCGCGAAGGCAGTTCACGCCCGCCCGGTTCAGTCGAGCGCTTTTGCGATTCGCGCCAGCGCTGACGCACCTGCGCCAACTCTGACACGACCCGCGTCAGGTCGAACAGCGGCGCTGGCGCCGGCACGGGCCGCAGCGGTACAACACTCATGCCGTAGCTACAGCCGCACCGCTGGCGTCAAAGATGCCTTCGAACAGCACCGAACTCAGGTAGCGCTCGCCTGAGTCGGGCAGGATCACGACGATGGTCTTGCCGGCGTTCTCGGGCTTCTTGGCCAGACGCACCGCAACAGCGGTGGCGGCGCCGCAGGAGATGCCCGACAGAATGCCTTCCTCGCGCGCCAGTCGACGAGCGAACTCCACTGCTTCCTCGTTGCTGACCTGTTCAATCTGATCGACCAGCGAGAGGTCCAGCACGTCGGGCACAAAGCCGGCGCCAATGCCCTGGATCTTGTGTGGTCCGGGCTTGACCTCTTCACCGGCGCGCGTCTGTGTCAGCACCGGGCTGGCAGTAGGTTCCACTGCCACCGAGGTGATGGCGCGGCCTTGCGTTTTCTTGATGTAGCGCGAGACGCCCGTGATGGTGCCGCCAGTGCCGACGCCCGAGACCAGGATGTCAATCTTGCCAAACGTGTCTTCCCAGATTTCCGGTCCGGTGGTGGATTCGTGAATGGCCGGATTGGCCGGGTTCTTGAACTGTTGCAGCAGCACGTATTTGGGGTCGCTGGCGGCAATCTCCTCGGCCTTGGCGATGGCACCCTTCATGCCCTTGGCGCCTTCGGTCAGCACTAGCTTGGCGCCGTAGGCCAGCAGCAGCTTGCGCCGCTCGATGCTCATGGTTTCGGGCATGGTCAGTGTGATCGGAATGCCGCGCGCTGCGGCGACGAAGGCCAGCGCGATGCCGGTGTTGCCGCTGGTGGGCTCAACCAGTTCCTTGCCGGGGCCGAGCAGACCGCGCTTTTCGGCGTCCCAGACCAGGGCTGCGCCGATGCGGCACTTGACCGAGTAGGCCGGGTTGCGGCCCTCGATTTTGGCCAGCACCGTGGCGCCAGCGCCGTCCGTGACGCGGTTGAGTTTGACCAGTGGTGTGTGACCGATGGTGAGGGAGTTGTCAGCGTAAGTTTTGGGCATGGTATTTCCTTGTGTTAGCGTGGGTAAACGTTGTTATGGCGAGGCTGTAGGCAGGTTGTGACCGAGGTTCCCGCTTGTCATGCCGGATTCCCCGGTTGTCATCCCGGACCTGCTCCGGGATCCAGGGGCATGAGAATCCTGGATTGCGGATCAAGTCCGCAATGACAGAAGAACTTGCATGGTGGCACCTTCATTGAGTGCAAGAAGGACATCAATCCTGAACCCAGGGCAGGCCGCACAGGCGCCAGCCGTCGCTGCCACCGCGGTGCTGCTGGGCGTCAATTTCGCCTTCAAAGCCTTCGAGCACATTGAAGACACGGGTAAAGCCGGCCTTGGTCGCCACCTCGGCCGCCAGCACGGAGCGCTTGCCGCTGCGGCACAGCAGCAGGATGTTGGCGTTCTTGCCGACCTTGGCTTCGAGTTCGCGCGCAAAACGCGGGTTGCGTGTCAGGTTCGTGCCGCTGGCCCAAGCCACGTGCAGGCTGCCCGGCACATGGCCGACAAACTTGCGTTCCTCGGCCGTGCGCACGTCCACCAGCAAGGCGTCTCCAGCAGAGAACAGCGTCCAGGCCAGTTGTGGCGACACGCCGCCGGCATAGGGCAGTCCGGTGGCCAGTGCCACGGCGCGGATTGCGTCGAGTGGGTCAGCAAGGCTGGGCGATTCTTCAGATGCGACGGTCATGATGCAAATCCTTGTGTGTCTCTTGATAGTTGTGCCCGGTAGAAAGAGCGTGTATTCGGGCGTTGAAAGCGACTCTAAAGCGACTCAATCCAAACTCAAACGATTGAATATTCAGTTTTTAATTTCGAAAACATCTAAAGAGCTCGGCGACTGTTTCGCTGCGCTGCGTTTCGGGCGGTCAAGCCATTGCTGCAATGCAATCCCCAGCAGCAGGGACGGGACGACCCACAGCGCCTCCGGATTGCCAAACCCGAGTGAGGCAATCGCCGCCCCGGGGCAGTAACCGGCCAGACTCACGGTGGCGCGCAGCGCGCTAAGGGTGTCGCTCACAGGAGAGCCTCCCCGTTCATACCGGCACCCCAGCAGGTGGCGGCTGGCGTAGGTGCTCAAGATCGCCACCAACAGAAAGGTCGCCGTCGCCGCCAGTGAGCGAAAGGACAGGCGCGTCAGGCCGCAGACGCCGTGACCACTGGTGCAGCCATTGGCGTGCGTGGCGCTCAGAACTTCCAGCCATAGGAAATGCCCAGGATGTTTTCCTGCAAATGCACATTGGCATTGCCGCCGCCGAAGCCCGGCGGGTTGCCCGGTGGAATGGAGCCGGCGCCATTGACGGTCTGGCCGAAGGCTCGCGCAAAAAAGCCGCTCACTTCATTGCCGCCGGGCGTCGTCCAGGTGCCGCCCACGGTCAGGTGATTCCTGACCACGCCCGGCGCCAGGACGTTGAAGAAAGTCTCACTGTCAGGCACGGGTTGGTTGGCAAAACTGATGCCGGCGCGCAGTGTCAGGTCGCGGCGCCACTGATGACTGACGCCGAGCTTGAGGACCGTGACATCTTTCCAGCCAAAGCCCGGGCCGCCGGCCGAGCCGAGTGCTTGCCCGGCGAACAAGCCGGCCACCGGGTCGCCGACCGAGCCGACCTGGCTGTAGCGGATGGTTTGCACATCGGCCGCCAGCGTCCAATCGGGCGACGCGGCATAGGCCAGGCCCACGCCGTAGTTTTCCGGGATATCAAAGCCGCCGTTGTCTGCGAACAAGCCCTTGTATTTGTCGAAGCGCCCGGAGATCTTGGAGGCCCAGGTCGCGCCCAGCGTCAGCGCGGGTGTCAGCTTGCCGGTCCAGCCGATGCGCACGCCGGCACCGGTTGTGCTGTCAGCGCCCAGGTCGCTGACATTGGCGGGAGCGGCCGAGAAGCCGCTAAACAGAGAGATGCCTTTGGCCGAGAAGCGCTGGTAGGCGAGATTGACCGCGACGCCAATGGTGTGACTGTCGTTGACTTTGTAGGCAACCGAAGGCGAAACAAAGAGTTGCTCCAGGTTGATGCCGGCAGAGCCGGTGGCGCCAAAGCGGGCGTAGGGGTTGCTGGCATAGTCGGTGCTCATGCCGCCGTTGCCATAAACGGCCACGCCGATCGATGTGCTCGGGCTGATCACGCGCGTGTAGCCAAAGTCGGGAATGAAGTAGTTTTTCGTTTCATCGGCGCTGTACCCGGCGTCCGCGCCAAAGGCATTGCTGGCGATGTCGGCGCCACGGCTGGGTGCGAACCAGGTCAGTCCCAGATCCAGGCGGTTGCCGACGGCGGCGGTGCCGGCCGGGTTGCTGGCGGCAGCCTGGCCGTCCTGCGCCAGCGCAATACCAACGCCGGCCATGCCTTGCGATTTGGCACCGTAGCCATGCGAAAAGTAGCCATTGGTGGCGCTGGCCAGCAGCGGTGCCAAAAGGGCTGCGGCCAGGGCGACGGCACGCACAGGAGAGGGGAAAAAGGTCATGGATTGCTTCAGGTCGTTCAAGTGGAAGGAAGTCGGATTGCACCGGTCGTGGTAGCCACTGTGCCCAACAGACGCCGCCTTGCCAACGAAGAAAAACGCGCTTGCTTATGCGGATTTCTTCTTTTCAAAGAGGCTTGCTGCTCCGCTAAGGTCGCGCTCTTTGTTGATTGAAAGCCCACGCCATGCACCCGCCCTCAGTCTCCATTGCGGCTATCAGCGCCAGCACGCTGCGCGAGTGGCTCAATGACGGGCGCGAAATCGCCTTGCTTGACGTGCGCGAAGCCGGTGAATTCGGTGAAGGCCACCCCTTCTTTGCAGTGCCGCTGCCTTACAGCCGTCTGGAGTTGGAGCTGGCTCGGCTGGTGCCGCGCCGCGACACACGAATCGTCTTGCTGGACGCCGCTGACGGCATCGCAGAGCGCGCTGCGGCGCGTCTGCTGGCATTGGCTTATACGCAGGTTCATTGCCTGGCCGGTGGTGCGCGCGCCTGGGCGCAGGCGGGCTACACGCTGTTTCAAGGGGTGAACCTGCCGTCAAAGACTTTTGGTGAGCTGGTTGAGCACGCCTGCGCCACGCCGCATATCTCCGCGCATGATCTGCAGACGCGCCAGTTGGCCGGCGAAGCATTGGTGCTACTGGATGTACGCACTTTTGACGAACACCACAAAATGACCTTGCCCGGTGCCGTATCGGTGCCGAACGGCGAACTGGCGCTACGCTGGCGTGCACTTGGCGCCCGATGTGCGCACGACGATCGTCGTCCACTGCGCGGGCCGCACGCGCAGCATCATCGGCGCCCAGATGCTGCGCAGTCTGGGTGTTCTGAACCCGGTATTTGCCCTGGAGAACGGAACCCAGGGCTGGGCCCTGGCCGGCTTGCCGCTGGTGCGGGGCAGCACACAGCGCGACACAGCGAGCGTGGCAGCGCACGCCGACGATCAGGCTGCGGCTGCGCGCGTGGCCGAGCGTGCCGGCGTGCCGCTGTTGGATGTGAGGCAGGCTCAGGACTGGCTCGATGATGCGCAGCGCACGAGCTTTGTCTTTGACATCCGCAGCGCCGAGGAGTTTGCCGCCGGCACCCTGGCTGGTGCGCGTCACGCAGCGGGTGGTCAGTTGTTGCAGGCCACCGACCAGTACATCGGCGTGCGACGCAGCCGCGTCCTGGTGCTCGACGACGAAGCGGTGCGCGCGCCGGTCGTGGCCGCCGGCTTACGTTGCCTTGGATTTGAAACCGCTGTTGTTGACGGCGGCATTCATGCCGCCCTGCGATTGCGGAGCGCGTCAGCGTTCAAGCTGCCAGCGCTGCCCGAACTGCTGCCGGCGCAACTCGCGGCCTGGGTGGCACGGCAGGCACCATTGTTGCTGGACCTGCAGCCGTCGATGGCGTTTCGGCGCCAGCATGCGGCCGGCGCGCGCTGGGCGTTGCGGCCGCGCCTGCACCGCGTCGTGCCGGCGCCCGGGTCCGGCGTCCGCGCCATTCTGTTACTGACGAGCGACGCGGCGCTGGCACAGTTGGCGGCAATTGACCTGCGCGAAGCCGGCTGGTCTGACTTGCACTGGGCCAGCATCGAGAGTTGGCTTGCCGCCGGCCTGCCGATGGCAAGCACTGCGGGTGTGCCGGCCGATGCCGATGCCATCGACTACCTGTTCTTCGTGCATGACCGGCATGAGGGCAACCTTGATGCCGCGCGGCGCTACCTGGCCTGGGAAACCGGCCTCATCGCGCAGTGCGCGCCCGACGAGTTAGCGGTCTTCACGCCCGATGAGCTGCGCCCAGCGCATATCCATATCTGAAAAACTTCGTTGCTGCGGCGCCTGGTGTGGCTGAAGATCGCCAGCTTGTCTTTTCTGTGAACTCCGTCTGCCATGTCTTACTCGCTGCGTCCTTTCACTTTTGCCCGCCCTATGCTGCTGTGTTGTCTGTCCGTCCTGGCGCTGGTCTCGGCCCCGGCCAAGGCCGACGCGACGCTCGACAAGATCAAGCAGCGCGGCAAACTCTCGGTTGGCATTGACGGCATCAGTCCACCGTTTGGCGTGCTCAATCCGGCTACCGGCAAGGTCAGCGGCTTTCAGCCGGAACTGGCCGGCGACATTGCCAAACGCCTGGGTGTTGAACTCGAGACGATCGACGTCACGCCGGCCACGCGCGTGCAGTTCTTGCAGGCCGGCAAGGTAGACCTGCTGATCGCCAATATTCAGTGGACCCAGGAGCGCAGCGAAATCCTGGCCTTCGCACCGACACCCTACAACCTGGTCGGCGGCGCCGCGATGGTCGCCAAGGCCAGCGGCATCCGGCGCTGGGAAGACCTGCGCGGCAAGGTGGCCTGCGTTTCGCAAGGGAGCAATTTCGCGCGGCCGCTGCAGGAGACCTATGGCGCCATCGTCAAGGGGCTGCGCGGCATTCCGGAGTCGCTGCTCGCGCTCAAAGGCGGCACCTGCGCAGCTTCGGTCCACGTGCAGCCGGCGCTGTACCAGACGCTGCACGGCGAGAGTGCTGCCGAGTGGAAGGATTACACGCTGGCCACGCCCGACCAATTGATTCCGTCGCCGACCGTGATCTGGATGCGCCGTGGCGAAGCCGACACGCAGGCGCTGGTTGACAAGGTGATTCGCGACTGGCATCGCTCGGGCTTGTTGCTGGCGAGCGCGCGCAAGAATGGCGTGCCCGATGAATACATGCGCGCGGCCAATCAGAAAGCGCAGCAGAACCGCTACGACCACGCGCCGTTCGAAAGCGATCTCAAATGAGGATGCGGCCGCGCCAGTTCCCGCATCGGTTTCTGGATACCGCCTTGGTATGACAAATCGCGCCATCCCCGTCGCTGAGACCCGCTTCAGTGCCGACAGCTTGCGCCTGCAGACAGCGGCCATCCTCGGCGCCTGGGGCATGGCGCACGCCGCCGCTGCGATCACTGCCGAGCTGATGGTCGAAACCGATCTGCTTGGCATCGACTCGCATGGTGTCTCGATGCTGCCACTGTATGAAGCCATGCTGCAGCGCGGTCGATTGCGACCGGGTGCGCTGCCGCAGTTGCTGCGCGACGGTCCGGCCACGGCCTTGCTCGATGGTGGCGCCGGGCTCGGGCATCCGGTTGCGGCGCAGGCCATGCAACTGGCCATCACCAAAGCACGTGTCAGCGGCATTGCCTTGGTCGGTGTGCGCAACTCGCATCACTTTGGCGCAGCCGGTGTCTATGCACGCATGGCATCGCGCCAGGGTCTGCTTGGTTTTGTCACCAGTTCGGCGCCTGGCATATTTCTGGTGCCCACGCGCGCCGCCGAGCCGGTGCTGGGCACGAATCCGATTGCTTTTGCCGCCCCACTGGCAGCCGGTTCCAAGAACACGGCCCTGGTGCTCGACATGGCGACCACCACCGTGGCTGCCAACAAGGTCCGCGTTCGTGCGCTGCGCGAGCAGCCGGTGCCGGCCGGTTGGGTGGTTGACGACGGTGGCGCGCCGGTCACCGAACCACAGGCGGCGGCACAGCAACTCTACGAGCGCAAGGGTGGCGGCTTGACACCGCTGGGCGGCAGTGGCGAGCTCGGCAGCCACAAGGGCTACGGTCTGGCTTTGCTGGCGCAGGTGCTCGGCGCCACGCTCAACGGCGGCGCTTTTGCCGCGCTGCACGACCGCAGCCATGGACCCGAAGAGCCGGCCAATGTTGGCCACAGTTTCATTGCCATCGATCCCGCGTTCTTTCGCCCGGCCGGTGAATTCGAAGCCGATCTCGACAGCATGATCGACCTCTTGCACGGCACGCGCGCGCTAGATCCGGCCCTGCCGGTGCTGGTGCCGGGCGACCCTGAGGAAGCGGCACGCGCCGACCGTCTGCATCGTGGCATCGGCCTACCCGCCGCGCTCGAACAGCAGATCCGCGCCGTCGCCGAGCGCGCCGGTGTGGCCGATCTGCTGCAAGCCGTTTCCTGACTGGACTGCGCATGAGATCCCTGCTTGATGAACTGTGCGAAGCCGTCGGTCGTACCCATGTGCTGACTGGCGAAGAGGGTGCCGGTTTTCTGACCGACCAGCATCGCCGTCTGACCGGCCGTGCGCTGGCCGTGGTGCGTCCGGCTAATACGCAGCAGGTGGCCGCCGTGCTGCGGCTGTGCCGCGCGCATGGCACACCGTTGGTGCCGCAGGGCGGCAATACCGGCCTGATGGGCGCTGCCACACCGGATTGCAGCGGCCAGGCGGTGCTGCTCTCGCTCGGGCGGCTCAACCGCATACGCGCCATCGACACCGACAACGACAGCATCACGGTGGAAGCCGGCTGCGTGCTGGGCAATGTGCAGTTGGCGGCGCGCGAGGCCGGACGCTTGTTTCCGCTGAGCCTTGGGTCAGAGGGCAGCTGCACCATTGGTGGCAACCTCGGCACCAACGCCGGTGGCACGCAGGTGCTGCGCTACGGCAACGCGCGCGAGCTGACGCTTGGCCTGGAAGTGGTAACCGCCGAAGGCGAAGTCTGGAACGGCTTGCGCGGCCTGCGCAAGGACAACACCGGCTACGCGCTGCGGGATCTCTACATCGGCAGCGAAGGCACGCTGGGCATCATCACGGCGGCCACGCTCAAGCTCTACCCGCTGCCGCTGGCGCAGCAGACGGCATTCGTTGCCCTGCCGAGCATTGAGGCTGCAATCGCCTTCCTGTCCAAGGCGCGTGCCGGACTGGGCGCCGGGCTGACCGCTTTTGAGCTGGTGTCAGACACGGCGCTCGGACTGATCGCGCAGCACGTGCCCGAGCAAGTGATTGCGCTGGAAGCGCGTGACCAACCCTGGTACGCCCTGCTCGAACTCTCTGATAGCGAAGGTCAGGACCATGCGCGGACGCGCTTCGAGGCGGTGCTTGGCACGGCCTTTGAGGACGGCCTGCTCAGCGCGGCCGTCATCGCCGCGAGCCTGCAGCAAAGCCAGTCGCTCTGGCGGCTGCGCGATCAGGCGCTGGCCGAGGCTCAGAAGCGCGACGGTGGCAATGTCAAACACGATATCTCGGTGCCGATCTCGAAGATTCCCGCTTTTTTGCAGGCCACAGCGGCGGCCCTACAGGCGCGCTTTGCGGGCGTGCGGCCGATCGCTTTCGGTCATCTGGGCGACGGCAACCTGCATTACAACGTCGCGCATCCGCTGGGTCAGAGCGCAGATTTCGTGATGGCCAACGAGGATGCGATTCACGCCCTGGTGCATGACAGTGCGCACGCCCATGGCGGCTCGATCAGCGCCGAGCACGGCATCGGCCAGAGCAAGCGCGACTGCCTGCCGCGCTACAAGACCACGGTCGAGCTGGACCTGATGCGCCGCCTCAAGCAGGCGTTTGATCCGCTGGGGTTGCTCAATCCCGGCAAGGTTTTGCAGGCTCTTTGAGATACCGATCATGACAAGTTTTTCCATCACACTCTCGCAGCGGGTCCGGCGCGTCAAGCTGTCACCGATTGCGGCTGCCAGTGCGCGCGCGGCTGACTTGATTGCCCAGGGCCGCGATGTGCTCGTGCTGACCTCGGGCGAGCCCGATTTCGACACCCCCGAACCGATCAAGCAGGCCGCCATCGCCGCGCTGGCGCGCGGTGAAACCAAGTACACGCCAACGGCGGGTACTGCCGTCCTGCGCCGCGCCATCAGCGCCAAGTACCAGCGAGAGAACGCACTGGCCTATTTGCCCGCGCAAATCATTGTCAGCAGCGGCGCCAAGCAGGTCATCTTCAACGCGCTGGCCGCCACCCTGGATGCGGGTGACGAAGTGATTGTGCCGGCGCCCTACTGGTCCTCGTTTCCCGACATCGTGCTGGTCAACGACGGCACGCCGGTGATCGTCTCCTGTGACGAGGCGGCGGCGTTCAAGCTCAGTGCCGCCGCGCTGGAGCGTGCCATCACGCCGCGCACGCGCTGGCTGATCCTGAATTCGCCGGGCAATCCGACGGGCGCCGTCTACAGCCGCGCGGAACTGGACGCGCTGGCGCAAGTGTTGCGCCGGCACCCGCAGGTGCTGGTGCTGTGGGATGAGATTTACGAGCAGATCTGGTTCACGGCGCAGGCACCGACGCATCTGTTGCATGTGGCGCCTGATCTGCGCGAGCGAACGTTGCTGGTCAATGGCGCGTCCAAGACCTATGCCATGACCGGCTGGCGCATCGGCTGGGGCGCCGGGCCGCAAGCGCTGGTGAACGCGATGACCGTGATCCAGTCGCAGGACTCGTCGGGCGCCAACTCAATCGGGCAGGCCGCGACGGCGGTGGCCCTGGCATCGGCCGATCAAAGCTATGTCTTGCAGGCGCGCGCCAGCTATGCGCGCCGTGCGGCCTACCTGAGCACGGCGCTCAATGCCATCGCCGGGATTTCGCTGCTGGCGCCGCAGGGCGCCTTCTTCGCCTACGTCAACTGTGCCGGCCTGATCGGTCGTGTGCGGACTGACGGGCGCGTGCTGGGCTCGGACACGGAGGTCGTGAGCTGGCTGCTCGATAGCGAGGGCGTGGCCGTCGTTGACGGGCCGGCCTATGGTCTGTCGCCCTATTTCCGGCTCTCCATCGCGGCCAGCGATGCGGTGCTGGCCGCTGCCGTGCAGCGCATCGCGCGCGCGGTGAGCAGCTTGCGAGTTGGCGCGTCCGACGCTGCGCCCGCGCTGGCTGAACTGGAGACGCCCGGATGATCGAGTCGCTGTTGTCGCAGGTCGTTGCGGCACTGAAGGTGCTGGGGTTGAACTACGCGTTTGTGCTGAACCTGAGCGAACGCACGGCCTTTGTGCGCGGCCTGGGCGTGACCCTGGAGCTGTGTCTGCTGACCATTCCTTTCAGCCTGGCTGCGGGGGTCGTGATCGCGGCGGCGCTGACCTCGGGGCGCGCCTGGCTGGTGCCGCCAGCGCGTGCCTTTGTCGAAGTCACGCGCAACACGCCAACGCTGGTCCAACTGTATTGCGCGTTCCTGGTTCTGAACATGATCATCAGCCAGCAACTGCAGTCGCATGGCGGCAACCCGATGACGCCGTTTGTCTGGGTCGTGATCGTGGTTTCGCTGCACAAGGGCGCGTTTCACGCCGAGGCCCTGCGCGCCGGCATCGAGGCTGTGCCGCGCGTCACGCTGGAGGCGGCGCGCTCGCTTGGCTTCTCGCACCGCCAGTTGCTGTGGTGCGTGGAACTGCCGCTGGCGCTGCGCTTTGCGCTGCCGTCCCTAGTCAACAACGTGGTCGATCTGGTCAAGATGACGGCCGTGGCCTCGGCCATTGCCGTCGGTGAAGTGACCTACGAGTCGATCATGATCTGGACGCAGCGCGACAACGTGCTCGAACTGCTGCTCTTGATCCTGCTCTACTTCGGTCTGCTGACCTGGCTCGTGAGTCTGGCCGGGCACTGGTTGGAACAACGTTTGAGGATGCCCGGCTATGGCCAGTGAAATGACCCTGGCGCGGGGCGCGTCATCGCTAACGCTGGCGGGCAGCGCCGCCAGCCCCTGGCGTCAGCCCTGGTTTCTTGGCGCCAGCGCCGTGCTGGCTGTGCTCGCCTATTGGCTGCTCAGCGGCAGCACGCCGGCGGTGCTCGTCTACCTCTGGACCTGGGCGCCGGCGCTGCTGCGCGGCCTGCTCGCCAACATCGGGATCAGCATCCTGACCATGGCGCTGGGCACGGCAGCGGGCCTGCTGGTGGGCGCCCTGTCGCTCTCGCCCATGCGGCTGCTGCGCTTTGCCACGCGCTGCTATGTGCAGCTCTTTCGCAATGCGCCGGTGCTGG
This sequence comes from uncultured beta proteobacterium, assembly GCA_903920695.1. Lineage (GTDB taxonomy): Bacteria > Pseudomonadota > Gammaproteobacteria > Burkholderiales > Burkholderiaceae_C > Rhodoferax. The sequence goes on along the minus strand of CAIXNB010000021.1, from coordinate 16,096 downwards.
TGTTGATTTACTTCACCACCTACTTGTTTCCGTTCGAGGTCCGCGTGCTGTCGTGGACCGTGCCGTTTCCGGACTGGATCAAGGTCGTGCTGGGGCTGGCGCTGCCGGCCAGTGCCAATGTGGCCGAAATCTTCCGCGGCGCCATCCAGTCGATCCCGAGCGCGCAGTGGGAAGCGGCGCACTCGCTGGCCTTTCGCCGCAGCGAGATCTTTCTGCGGATCGTCTTGCCGCAGTGCGTGCGCCGCATGCTGCCACCCTGGATGAACCTCTATGCCGGCATCACCATGAGCACAGCCTTGGCTTCGCTGGTCGGTGTGCACGACCTGGTGGACGCGGCCCAGATCGCCAGCAACACCGTGGCGCGCACCGACTTCACCATTCTTGTTTACTTCACGCTGCTGGCCTTGTTCTTCGCCTATTGCTACCCGATTGCGTGCGCCACGCGCGCGCTGGAGCGTCACCATGCCCGTCATTGATTTCCAGTCCCCCGCCAGCCTTGCCGAGGCCGCAGCGCCTCTGGTCGCACTGCGCGATGTGCACCTTGCGTTTGGCGCCAATAGCGTGCTGCGCGGCATCAACCTGGAGGTGCGCCGCGGCCAGGCGGTTTCCATCATCGGCCCCTCGGGCTCTGGCAAGTCCACCATCCTGCGCTGCCTGACCGGCCTGCTGCGCCCGCAACGCGGTGATGTTCGCGTCGCCGGCACGCGCGTTGACGCCTTGCGCTCCGAGGCCGAACTGATCGCGCTGCGCAAGCGCGTCGGCTTCGTGTTCCAGCAGTACAACCTATTTCCGCACCTCTCGGTGCTGGAAAACCTGGTCATTGCGCCGCTGCGTGTGCTCGGTTGCGAGCGCGCAGCGGCCGAGCGCCAGGCGCGCGAGTTGCTCGACAAAGTGCGCCTGAGCGACAAGGAAACGGCGTACCCGGGCGAGTTGTCGGGTGGCCAGCAACAGCGTGTGGCGATTGCCCGCGCGCTGGCCATGCGCCCCGAGCTGATGCTATTTGACGAGGTGACCTCGGCGCTCGATCCGGAAACCGTTGGCGAAGTGCTGACCGTGATCCGTGACCTGGTGCAGGATGGCCTGACCTGTGTCCTGGTCACACACGAGATGCGTTTTGCCGAGGAAATCAGCAACGAGGTTTACTTCACCGAAGCTGGCGTGATCGTCGAGCACGGCTCGGCCGCCAATATTTTTGACGACCCGCGCAGTGATCGAACCCGCGCCTTTTTGCAGCGTGCTCGCGGTGAAAACAAGCGCGTGCAAGCGGCCAGTCTGGCGCGCCCTGTGCCACTTGAATTCGAGCGCTTGCGCTTTGCGTTTTAATGCAACCAAGCCAACACATGACAAACACCCATGACACTGGGGCGACGCTGGGCCTGCGCACCCGGCTGCTGCACGCCGGCGCGCCCGCTTTGCGCGGTGGCTCCGGCCCGGTCAACGTGCCGGTGGTGCGGACCAGCACCGTGCGCTTCGAAAACACGCAGGCCCTGGCCGAGCACCATTTGCGCCACGTGGCGGGCGAGCGTGTTGCCGCCTACGGTCGCCATGGCCTCGATACGCACCGCGCGCTGGAAGACGCGGTGACGGCGCTGGAAGGCGGCCATCGCGCTTTTCTGGCGCCGTCCGGCCTGGCGGCGATCACGCTCGTGTTCCTGAGTCTGCTGGCACCGGGCGAGCACGCGCTGGTGGCCGACAGTGTTTATTCGCCAGTGCGGCGCGTGGATCAAACGCTGTTGCAGCGCCTGGGCATCACGCTGGAATATTTCTCGCCCGCGCACGATGACCTGGCGGCGCTGATCCGGCCCAACACGCGGCTGCTGTATCTGGAGTCGCCCAGTTCGCTGCTCTACGAAGTGCTGGACCTGCCCAAACTCAGCGCCGTCGCCCGCGCACGCGGTGTCACCGTCGCCACCGACAACACCTGGAGCGGCGGCTGGTTCTACCAACCGCTGGCGCTGGGCGCGCAGATCTCGATCCAGGCTGCCACCAAGTACATCGCCGGCCACTCCGACCTGATGCAGGGCATTGTGGTGGTCGACAGCCCGGCACTGGCGAAGACCATCGCCACCACCTACGAGGCGCTGGGCCTGGTCATCGGTGCCGATGACGCCTATCTGGCGCTGCGCGGCTTGCGCACGCTACCGGTGCGCCTGGCCCAGCATCAGCGCCACGCGACCGAAGTGGCGCGCTACCTGCAGCGAGCGCCCCAAGTGGCGCGCGTGTTTTACCCGGCGCTGCCGGAAGACCCTGGACATGCGCTGTGGCAGCGGGACTTCAGCGGTGCCAGCGGGCTGGTGTCATTCGAATTCCGCCATGCCGACAGCGCAGCCGCCCATGCCTTTGTCGATGCACTGGAACTGTTTGGCATTGGCGCCTCCTGGGGCGGCTACGAAAGCCTGGCCCTGATCGCCGCGCCGGGCCGCCTGCGCGAGCACAGCCACTGGCGCGGCAGCGGACCGGTGCTGCGCTTGCACGTGGGTCTGGAAGATCCGCAGGACCTGATTGCCGATCTGGCGCGCGCCTTTGCGCAGATCGATGCCGGGCCGACCGGATGAAGTACTCTGTGTTCTCACTGGCCAGGCAGGCCCTCAAAGGCCATCGGGGCTGGCCGCTGGCCTGGCGCAATCCGGAGCCCAAAAAACATTACGAGGTGGTGATTGTTGGCGGCGGCGGTCATGGGCTCGCCACCGCTTTTTATCTGGCCAGGAACCACGGCATCAAGAATGTCGCCGTGCTGGAAAAAGGATGGATCGGCGGCGGCAGCGCCGGACGTAATACGACCATTGTGCGGTCCAACTACCTGTCCGACGAGAGCGGCCATTTTTATGATTGGTCGCTCAAGCTCTGGCATGAGCTTGCGCAGGAGCTCAACTACAACCTCATGTTCAGTCCGCGTGGCGTCCTGAACCTCGCGCACTCGGAAGGCCAGCGCAACGCCATGTTTCGCCGTGGCAATAGCATGCTGCTCAATGGCATCGATGCGCAGTGGCTGAGCCGCGACGAGATCGCGCGCCGGGTCCCGCATCTGGACTGTTCGGAGCAGGCGCAGTTTCCGATTCTGGGTGGCCTGTTGCAAGCTCGCGCCGGCACGGCGCGTCACGATGCTGTGGTCTGGGGCTATGCCCGTGCCGCCTGCGCGCTCGGTGTCGACATCATCCAGAACTGCGAGGTGCTGGGCTTTGTACGCGAGGGCAATCGCGTCGTCGCGGCCGAGACCTCGCGCGGGCGAATTGGTGCCGCGCGCGTCGGGCTGGCCGTCGCCGGTAACAGCAGCCGCCTTGCTGACATGCTGGGCCTGAAGCTCCCAATAGAGTCGCACGTTCTGCAGGCCTTTGTGTCGGAGCCGCTCAAACCGATGATCGACAGTGTGATTACCTCCGGTGCCGGACATTTCTACATCAGCCAGTCGGACAAGGGCGAACTGGTGATGGGCGGCGCGCTGGATTACTACCCGAGCTACGGCCAGAAGGGCAACATCCCCGCGATTGAGGAGTCGCTGGCGTCGGGTTTGCAACTGTTTCCCTGCCTGTCGCGTGTACGCCTGATGCGCCACTGGGGCGGCATCATGGACATGTCGATGGACGGCAGCCCGATCATTTCAAAAACGCCAATCGACAAGCTCTACTTCAACGGTGGCTGGTGCTATGGCGGCTTCAAGGCCACGCCGGGCTCGGGCTGGGTCTTTGCCCACACCATCGCCCACGATGCGCCGCACGAGCTCAATCGCGCCTATACGCTGGAGCGCTTTGAGAGCGGCAGGGTGATCGACGACAAGGGCATGGGCCCGACCCCGCAGTGGCATTGACACACCAAGCGCACAAGCGAACGCATGCAACAGTTTCATTGTCCTTTCTGCGGTCCACGCGAGCAGTCCGAATTCACCTACCTGCGCGAGGTCGCCCGTTTCCCGGCGCTCGATGCCGACGCGTCGGCCTGGCATCGCTATGTCTACGATCGTGCCAACCCCTGCGGCGCGCATGCCGAGTGGTGGCAGCACCAGCATGGCTGTCGGCAAATTTTGAGCATCGTGCGTGACACTTTTAGCCACGAGGTGCTCGATATCCGGTTGGCGCGCGCCAGCCAGGCCACAGCGTGAGCGCGCCGCAGGTCAACCGGCTGGCGGCGGGCGGTCGCATCGACCGCGCTGCGCCGCTGCGCTTCTTCTTTGATGGCAAGTGCTACCAGGGCTACGCTGGCGACACCCTGGCCTCGGCCCTGCTGGCCAATGGCGTCAGACTGATCGGTCGAAGCTTCAAGTACCACCGTCGCCGCGGCATCTACAGCGCCGGTCCGGAAGAGCCCAACGCCTTGGTCCAGTTGCGTAGCGCTGCGCGCAGCGAGCCGAACACGCGTGCCACCATGATCGAGCTCTACGCGGGGCTGGTCGCCAGCAGCCAGAACCGCTGGCCTTCGCTGGCGTTGGACTGGCGTGCGGTCAACCAGTTGTTGAGCGCTTTGATGCCGGCCGGTTTTTATTACAAGACCTTCATGTGGCCGAAGAAGTTCTGGCCCTTCTACGAACGATTGATCCGCGGCGCCACCGGCCTGGGCCAAGTGCCGCTGGGCCAGGACCCGGACCACTATGCCTTCGAGTATGCGCACTGCGACCTGCTGGTGGTCGGCAGCGGGCCGGCCGGCTTGTCTGCCGCCTTGGCTGCCGCCAGCGGCGGCGCGCGCGTGGTGCTGGCCGACGAGCGCGCAGCGCTGGGCGGCTCGGCACTTTGGGAAACCGCGTTGATTGACGGACTGCCCGCCGCCGACTGGGTGGCCCAGAGCCTGGCCGCCTTGCGTGCACAGCCCCATGTGCGTCTGCTGCCGCGCAGCACCGTGTTCGGTGTCTATGACCATGGCCTGTTCGCCATCGCCGAGCGCGTTACCGACCATCTGGCGCAAGCGCCCTCCTATCTGCCGCGCCAGCGTCTGCTGCACTTGCGCGCACAGCGGGTGGTGCTGGCCACTGGCAGCATCGAGCGGCCCATGGTTTTTGCCGACAACGACAAGCCCGGTGTCATGCTGGCGGGCGCGATTCGAAGCTATGTCCAGCAGTACGCCGTGCTGCCGGGGCGGCGCGTTGCCATCTTTGCCAACAACGACGACGCCTACCGCAGCGCGTTGGATGCCAAACAAGCCGGTGCCGATGCGGTCTTGGTCATCGACACGCGCTGCGAAATTGACCCGCTGTTGCTGGAGCGGCTGCGCCAAGCCGGCATCGCGCATCGCCGCTACGCTGGCGTCAGCGCCGTGCATGGCAGGTCGGTGACGGCGATCGATATCGCCAAGCGCGATGGCGGCGCTGTCGAACGCTGGCGCTGCGATGTACTGGGCAGTTCGGGCGGTTACAGCCCTACGCTGCACCTGTATTCGCAAGCCGGCGGAAAGCTGCGTTACGACGAGCTGCTGGCTGCCTTCGTTCCGGGCAGTGCGCCGGCGAACTTCGCTGTGGTCGGCGCCGCCAATGGCGAGTTCACGCTGGCCGGTGCCTTGGCACAGGGTTTCTCCGCTGGACTGCAGGCTGCGCTGTTGACGGGTCACGTTTCCACGCCGGTGTTGGAGCCAAGCAGCCCCGTTGGCGCAGTCGGCCCAGCGGCAAAGGCCGAAGCGTTCTGGCAGATGCCCGCAGCCGCCTCGGACGCCAAGCGCTTTGTGGACTTGCAGGAGGACGTCTGCGTCGATGACATCGAACTGGCCTATCGCGAGAACTTTCGTTCGGTCGAACACTTGAAGCGTTACACCACGCTGGGCATGGGAACCGATCAAGGCAAGACCTCCAACCTGAACGGCTTGGCGATCATGGCGGCGCTGCGCCAGGAACCCATCGAGCGCGTTGGCAGCACCACCTTTCGTCCGCCCTACACCCCGGTGGCGCTGGGCCTGCTGGCTGGCGCCCACACCGGCAAGCAGCACAGCCCGGTGCGCCGAACGCCCTTGCACGATTGGCATTGCCAGCACGGCGCGCAGATGACAGCAGTCGGCCAGTGGCTGCGGCCCAAGGTCTACCTCCTGCCCGGTGAATCAGCCGACGCCGCCTTGCGCCGTGAGTGCTGCGCTGTGCGCAACAGCGTCGGGCTGGTCGATGTCGGCACGCTCGGCAAGATCGATTTGCAGGGACCCGATGCGCGTTTTTTCCTGCAGCGCGTTTATTGCAACAACTTCGACAACCTGGCTGTCGGCCGCCTGCGCTATGGTTTGTTGCTGCGTGACGATGGCATCGTGATGGACGACGGCGTGGTGGCCCGCCTGGCAGCAGAGCACTACCTGTTGTCAACGACCACCGTCAATGCCGGCAAGGTGCTGAGCCGCTTCGAGTTCCTGCTGCAGCTTGCTTGGCCCGAACTGAGGTGCAACGTGGTGTCGGTGACCGAGCAGTACGCGCAGTTCGCGTTGTCGGGCCCCAGTTCGCGCGCGGTGCTGGCGGCCTTGCTGCCGCACTGCGATACCTCGGACGCGGCCTTGCCGCATCTGGGCCTTTTGCAGACCACCTTGGACGGCAGCCCTGTGACGGTTTTCAGGGTCAGCTTTTGCGGCGAGCGCGCCTACGAAATTGCGCTTGGCGCGGACCATGGCGTGGACCTTTGGACGCGTCTGTTGGCATGCGGCCAGTCGTACGGCATCACGCCTTATGGCACCGAAGCCATGGGCGTGTTGCGGATCGAAAAAGGACATATTGCCGGCAGCGAGATCGATGGTCGCGTCACGGCACACGACCTGGGTCTGGGTCGCTTGCTGCGCAAGGACGGTGCCTTCATCGGCGCGGCATTGGCGGCGCGCCCGGCCTTGCGCGAGTCTGGGCGTGCGGTTCTGGTTGGCTTGGTGAGCGTCGATGGCAAGACCCCGATACGCGCCGGCAGTCAGTTGCTGGCGGGTAAGCAGGAAGCGCGCGTTGACGCGCCGTCAGTCAAGCAGGGTTTTGTCAGTTCGGCCGCGCTGAGCGAGTTGCTCGGTCAACCGATTGCACTGGGCTTTTTGCAAGACGGTGCGGCACGGCTTGGACAGGAAATGATCGCCGCATCGCCGCTTTCCGGGGAACGGGTCTGCGTGCGCGTGGTGCCCAGTGTGTTCGTGGACCCGGATAACGTTAGGTTAAATTCATGATCGCAATTGAACGCCGCTCTGCGCTGGAGGCGTATTGGCAGAACGCCACGACCCACGCAAGCATGCTTGTACCGGGCGCCACGGCGAGCGTCACACTGTGGGAGCGCCGACCCTTGTCCATCCTGCAAGTATCTGCATTTGCCACAACGATCGAGGACGCCGGAACGCGCCTGGCCGATGCGCTGCAACTCGCATTGCCGCCAGCCAATCGCAGCCACGGCGATGCGCGTTTGAGCCTGCGCAGCGTTGGCCCGGGCATCTGGCAACTCGTCGGTGCGCCCGACGGCGTGCCGCCCGTCACGGCGTTGCGCCAGACGCTGGCAGGTGTCGCCACGCTGGTTGATCTCAGTCACGCACGCACGGCCTTGCACCTGGTTGGCGGGGCAGCGGCCGACATCTTGCGCAAACACTGCGGCCTTGACCTTGACAGCACGCGGTTTCCGACGGGCAGCAGCGTGAGCACGCGTCTCAGCGCCATTGGCATGAACCTGTCACGCCTGAATGATCAGCCGACTTTCGAGTTGCTGCTACCCCGTTCCTGCGCCGAGCATGCCCTGGAACTGCTGCTCGGCGCCGGTGCCGAGTTTGGCCTTAGAACAAGTTCTTAGACTGCGTTCTTGTACTTGAGGTGGAGCTCTTGCAACAGCACTTGCGGCGGTGTGATGTCGAGGCGTTTCTCGGTTTCGATCAACCAGCCCGTGCGGTGCCAGTCGCGGACGATCTTGTCGACGGCGGCGATGGTGTCGGCCTCACCCTTGCGCGTCCAGATCACCGACTGCGCCGGAATCAATTCGACGGCGATGGGCGATTGGTAGTTGGTCCACTCGGCGTTCGTGCGCAGCAGTGGGCGAATCAGCGTCGTGTCGTGCACGGCCGCGACGCAGGTGCCGCCGCGCAGGGCCAGCAGCGACTCTGACGAACTCTTGAAGCCCTTGACCTGGGCGCCATAGTCCGTCTCCAGAGGCTTGGCGTAACTGCTGCCCTGGGAAACACAAACCGGTTTGCCCTTGAGGTCTTCCCATTTGCTGATGCCACTGTTCTTCAAGGTCGCTGCAGCGCCGCCGACGCGGTAGAAAGGCGTTGGCGCGTAGCCCAGAATTTCAGCCCGGTCCGGGTAGAGTTCCATTGAGGCGATCAGCAGATCAACCTTGCCGGAGATCAGAAACTGCACCCGGGTCGGGGTCTGCACCTGCACCAGTTCGGCTTCCACGCCCAGGCCCTTGGCAACGGCACGCGCCAGCTCAGGGTTCCAGCCGACCGGTTGCTGCGTCGCCGGATCGATCGAGCCAAACGGCCCGCCGCCGACGAGCACGCCGATCACAACCTTGCCGCGTTGCTTGATTTTGTCGAGGGTTGCATCGGCGTGTGCTGAGGATGCACCGAAGGCCAGCAGGGCTAGCGCAAGTGTGATGGCCTTGCGGGCGCGTGGGAGATGCAATGGTGTTTGGGTCATGGTGATGTTGCTCGCAATAAAAAGTGGAAGCACGCATCGTCGGCCAAAGCCACTGCAGCGACAACGAATGTTTTCAGATATGAATATGCGCGCGCCAGCTCAAATGGAATAGTCAAAGGCCCCGATCAGAACCTGTTCCAGCGCTTCACCCGCTTCACCGTCATGATTGGTTTTGACCACCCTGGCCGGAACGCCAGCGACCGTTGTGTTGGCCGCCACCGCTCGCAGGACCACCGAGCCCGCCGCGATGCGTGCGTTCTCGCCCACCTCGATGTTGCCAAGCACCTTGGCCCCGGCCCCGATCATGGCGCCTTTGCGCACTTTGGGGTGGCGGTCGCCAGACTCCTTGCCGGTACCGCCAAGTGTGACGCCCTGCAATATTGAGACATGGTCTTCGATCACGGTGGTTTCTCCCACCACCAGACCGGTTGCATGGTCCAGAAATATGCAGCGTCCCATGCGAACGGCGGGATGAATGTCGGTCTGGAAAACATCCGAAGAACGGCTTTGCAGATAAAGCGCGAAATCACGGTCGCCGCTATTCCATAACCAATGTGCCAGGCGATGTGTCTGGATCGCGTGAAAGCCCTTGAAATACAGGAAGGGCTCAATGAAGCGTTCACACGCGGGATCGCGATCCACAACGGCCGCAATATCGGCTCGCAGGGCATCGACGATCACAGGCTCATCCTCGCTGGCCCGGTTGAAGGCGTCGACCAGAACACCGAGTCCGACGATGTCATTGTTCAGTCGTGTGGCAATCCGGTGAAAAATAGCCGCTTCAAAGGACGGCTGATTGAGTATTGAATTGACGAACAAGGGCGCCAGCATCGGCGCCTTGAGATAAGCCTCCTTGGCCTCGAAACGCAGCCGGGTCCAGAGTGCATCGGCGAACTTGTTTTGAGCACGCTGACTGCGTGGTGCCTTACCCGCAACCAGGGAAAGTCTGCCCAGTGATGTTCCTGCCATCGTGATTTCCATATTGAACCAAACGGCCAGTCGTTTCTGAGCGCCATTCGAGTATCAAAGCAGTAAGCGACCTGCTCAGTCGATTTTCCGTTCGCGCTCCAGGTCTGCATAGAAGCTTTTTGCATAAGCATATTTGTCCGGTGGAAACAGGAGGCAGCCCACGGCCGACGCATATGGTTATTTGATTTGCTTCGTTGCTGACGCGGCACTGGCAACGTAGCCTCGGTGTGTCTCCCACATTCATTCTTCAAATTTCATGACTCAGAACCCAATCAGCCTGGACTTCAACGGCAGCGACATCGCGAGCCGCCGCAGCCACGCCATTGACACCTTCTTCCAGATCGTGTCGCGTCTGTTGCCCGATCACCAGAACGCCGGTGCCGATGCACTGCGCGCCGTGGCCGAGGCACTCACGCAGTTGGGCTTGCGCCAGAATATTTTTCCAGCGGCGCACTTTCCGGTGTCCGCTGCAAATCCGGCGCAGGTCTATCGGCTGGCAGAAGACGTGGAAGGACGTTTGGCGCTTTACATTTCTGCCGGTCTGCCGGGCAAGTTCCAGCCGCCGCACGACCACACCACCTGGGCCATCATTGCCGGCATTGCTGGCAGCGAGCGCAACGTCGTCTATGCAAGGAACAAGACCAGCGATCCGGACCGCGACAAGCTGGTGCCCATTCGCACCGTGGACGTGGTGCCCGGCGTCTCGGTGACGCTCACGCCCGACGACGTGCACGCGATTGAACTGGTCGGCGATCAGCCGGGACTGCACCTGCATTTCTACGGTCTGGCCATTGATCGGCTGCACCGGCGTGTGGTGTTCGAAGGCCGAGATGGCGGCAGCTACCGAACCTTCCCGCCGCCGGTTCTGATTCGCCATCCGCTGCTGACATCGCAAGCGCTCAAGGCGGCCCTCGGCGATGGCGAGGAAATCGCCGTGCTGGATGTGCGCGAGAGCGGCGTATTTGCCCATCGCCACATATTTTTCGCCACGTCCGCCCCGTTGTGGCGGCTCGAGTTGCTGATTGATGGCCTCGTGCCGCGCCGCAACACCCGCATTGTGCTGATCGACGCCAATGAAAGCCTGGCGCACCAGGCCGCCGCCACGCTGGTGCGAGTGGGATGGCGCAATGTCTCGGTGCTGGCCGGCGGCACGGATGCCTGGGTCGCTGCGGGGTTTGAGATCTTCAGCGGTACCAATGTTCCGAGCAAGGCTTTTGGTGAGGCCATCGAACACCAGAAACACACGCCGACAATTGATACGCAGGCGTTGCAGCAGCGCATTGCGCGCGGCGACAACATTGTGGTGGTGGACAGCCGCACGCCTGAAGAGTTTTCAAACTTCAGCCTGCCCTTTGCGCACAGCCTGCCGGGCGCCGAACTGGTCTACCGGATCGGTGAGATCGCGCCCGATCCAGAGACTTTCGTGGTGGTCAATTGCGCCGGCCGAACCCGCAGCATCGTCGGCGCTCAAACACTCATTGATGCCGGAATTCCCAACCCGGTTGCCTCGCTGCGGGATGGCACCATGGCCTGGTTGCTGGCCGGTCACACGCTGGCGCAGGGTCGCAGTACCACGCTGCCCGAGCCCGGTCCAGCAGCGCTTGCAAGCGCGCGTGAACGCGCCGCGAGTGTGGCTGAACGGGCGGGCGTGCAGCGCATCAATGCCGATGAACTGGCGCGTTTTGAGGTCGAGGCTGGCAAGCGCTCCCTGTACCGCTTCGATGTGCGCAGCCAGAGCGAATACCTGGGCGGGCACCTGAAGGGCTGGCGTTGGGCGCCTGGCGGCCAGCTGGTGCAAGCGACCGATGAATATGTGGCAACCCGTCGCGCGCGCATCGTTCTGCTTGACTGGGACGGCGTGCGCGCCCTGACCACGGGTGCCTGGCTCGCGCAATTGGGTGGCTATGAGGTTTTCGTGTATTCAGCGCCGGCGCTGGCGCCGCAGCTGACCGGCCCGGAGCCGCTGCGTGTGCTGCAATCCCGCCCGCCCGCGCCACTGATTGCGCCGCAGCAGGCCGCAGCATTGCTGGAAGCGGGCAATGCCGCCGTTTTCGATGTGGACCGTCGCGCCGCATACGAGCGCACTCATGTGGCCGGAGCACGTTTCGTCGTGCCTGATCGCCTGCAGGAATTCATGGCTGATCTGCCGCCTGCCAAAACGATTGTGCTGACTTCACCCGACGGTGTGCTGGCCCGCAGCGTGGCGGCCGAACTCGCCGCGCGCAGCGGCCGCGACGTGCGCGCCCTTGCCGGCGGCACGGATGCCTGGCGTGCCGCCGGCCTGCCCACTTCGAGTGGCGCCGATGGCGTACTCACCGGCGATGATGACCACTGGTACAGCCCCTATGCCCAAACCGATCACGCAGTCCGCGACGCCGGCTTTCGTGCCTACCTCGACTGGGAGTTGGGCCTGGTGGCGCAGCTCGCGCGCGAGGGCGATGTGGGCATTCGCTTGCTGCCACGGGTTGATGGTGTTGCGGCATGACCCGTCACTGCGCAGACGCTTCCTTTTGATAGGCGAATCTTCACCATGAATCTTCGCAATGCAGGCCGCGTCATGCGGCGCACGGCATGGCAGGCGGTGCCCACCGTCATCGGTGTGATCGTTCTCAACTTTTGTTTGTTGCAACTGGTGCCGGGAGACGCTGCAGACGTTATCGCGGCCGAGTCTGGATCGGCGACTGTGGAGAGCATGGCGCAGTTGCGCAGCCACTTCGGGCTCGACTTGCCCCTGCTGCAACAACTGGCGGTCTACCTCCAGCATCTGGCGCACTTCAGCTTGGGCACATCGCCGCGCTACAACATACCGGTCACCGCGCTCATTGGCGCGCGCTTGGGCGATACCCTGCTGCTGATGGCCAGCGCACTCGGCATGGCGCTGGCCATTGGGGTCGGGCTGGGTACGCTGATGGCCAGCCGCGTCGGCCGCTGGCCTGACCGTGTGATGTCGGTGCTGGCCTTGCTGCTGTATTCGACGCCAGGTTTTTGGCTGGGTCTGATGGCCATCGTTCTGTTTTCGGTGCAACTCGGCTGGTTGCCGGCCGCTGGCAGCGCCAGCATCGGGGCGGGCTACACCGGCTGGGTCAGCCTGTTTGACATGGCGCGCCACCTGGTTCTGCCGGCGCTGGCGATGTCGGGTTTCTACGTTGCCATCTTCTCGCGTTTGACGCGCGCCTCCATGCTGGAGGTCAGCCGCCAGGATTTTGTGCGCACCGCCCAAGCCAAGGGCCTGCATCCGCTCGCAGTTACTTTTCACCACGTTTTGCGCAATGCCTTGATTCCGGTCAGCACGGTGGCTGGAATGCATTTCGGCACACTGTTGGGCGGTGCGGTCGTCATCGAAACCGTCTTCAGTTGGCCGGGCTTGGGTCGCTTGGCCTTTGAGTCGGTCATGGCGCGGGATTACACCGTGTTGCTTGGCATCCTCCTGCTGTCCTCGTTGCTGGTGATCCTGGCCAATATGCTGGTCGACTTGCTTCATGCCTGGCTTGACCCGCGCATCCAGGTGTGATGAAGCGCTGCACAAACCTCGGCTGCGCCGCTGTGAAAGACCCCACTTCTTTTCTTTGACTGCCATCAACGATCACCTTCTATGTCGACACCCTTTCCAAGCCTTGCCGCCGGTACGACCAACAGGCTGGCGCGCGCTGTACCGCTGGGCGCCGCGTTGCGATCCTTGCTGCTGCATACGTGGCACCGCATTGCGCTGGCCACGGTGCGCGCAAGCTTTGCCCTGACGTCCACCGGCTCAGGTCGCTATGCCGCACTGCGCGCGTTCTTGCGCAACCCGTCGGCCATGGCCGGCGTGCTTCTCTTGCTCGGCATGCTGGGCCTGGCGCTGGCCGCGCCCCTGCTGTATCCGGGCGATCCGCTCGACATGGTTACGACGCCGCTGCTATGGCCGGGTCAGGACGCCGCGTTCCCTTTGGGCAGTGATTCGATGGGCCGCGACGTCACGGCCGGTATCGCCCACGGCGCGCGCATTTCACTCATCATCGGCGTCGTGGCCGCATTGTTGAGCCTGCTGATCGGAATACTCGTCGGTGCCACAGCGGGTTACTTTGGCGGCCATGTCGATGACATCCTGATGCGCATCACTGAACTGTTTCAGACCATGCCGTCCTTCCTTTTTGTGATTGTCGTGGTGGCCATTGGACAGCCCTCGGTGCCGGTGATTGTGCTGGCCATCGGTCTGGCGTCGTGGCCGCTGATCGCGCGGCTGGTGCGGGCCGAGTTCCGCGCCTTGCGCGAGACAGAATTTGTGCTGGCGGCGCGCAGCCAGGGCTTTGGCCATCTGCGCATTATTCTGCAGGAGATGTTGCCCAACGCGCTACCGCCGGTCATCGTCACCACCTCGGTGCTGGTGGCCAGCGCCATTCTGATCGAGTCGGCACTGTCGTTCCTGGGCATGGGCGACCCCAATGCCGTGTCTTGGGGCAGCATGATAGGCGAGGGCCGCGAGTTGCTGCGCACGGCTTGGTACCTGACGGCCCTGCCGGGCGCGGCCATCGTGTTGACGGTGCTGGCGCTGAACATGGTCGGAGACGGCCTGAATGACGCATTCAACCCGCGCCTGCGGGGCCAGTGACGGCCATGCGCGCACGCTTCTCCACCCACCGATCACTTTCAGGACTGATATGACACTCCATCTGGCGCCCTCAACCACGCCACTGCTCGATGTACGCGGCCTTGACATCACGTTTGCGGGCTCGCAAGGGCCGATTCAGGCGGTGCGCGGATTGGACCTGACGCTGCAGCGCGGCGAGACACTGGCGCTGGTTGGTGAATCGGGCTGCGGCAAGTCCAGCACGGCGCTGGCGCTGTTGCGACTGCTGGCGCCCGGTGCCAGGCTGAGCGGCAAGATTCTTTTCGATGGGCGGGACATTCTTGCGCTAACGGCGCCCGAGTTGCGTGCCTTGCGCGGACGCGATATCTCGATGATCTTCCAGGAGCCGATGACCTCACTCAACCCGGTGCACAGCATAGGCGCACAGATCAGCGAGACCCTTCGTCTGCACGATAGTCTGTCGGCCGCCGTCGCGCGACAGCGCACCATCGCGCTACTGGACCTGGTGCAGATTCCTGAACCCCAGCGTCGCATTGACGACTACCCGCATCAACTGTCTGGCGGTCAGCGCCAGCGCGTCATGATCGCGATGGCGGTGGCCTGTCGCCCCAAGCTGCTGGTTGCGGACGAGCCAACCACCGCCCTGGACGTCACCATCCAGGCGCAAATTCTGGAACTGCTCGACGGACTGCGGCGTGAGTTCAAGATGGCCTTGCTGCTCATCACGCACGACCTTGGTCTGGTCGCGCAGTGGGCGGATCGGGTGGCTGTGATGTACGGCGGTGAGAAGGTTGAAGAGGCGCCCACGGCCAAACTGTTCGCCAGCCCGACGCATGCTTACACCCGCGGACTGCTGGGCGCATCACTGGACGCTCGCGCTTCATTGCATTACACCGAAGCCCGTCTGCCCGAGATCAAGGTCCGACGTGACCCGGTCAGTGGCGCGCGCGACTTCGTGCTGACCCAGCCTACGGTGCTGCCGCGCGCCAGTCCGGCCTTCACGCCAGGGTCGCTCACCAAGCGCCTGTTGTCTGTGCATGATCTGCGCACCGATTACATCCAGCGTGCAGGCGGCCTACTGCATGCGGTGGATGGTGTTTCGTTCGACATCGCGGCCGGCGAGACGCTCGGACTGGTGGGTGAATCGGGCTGCGGAAAGTCTACTTTGGCCAAGACGCTGCTGAGCTTGGTGAAAGCGTCGGCGGGCCGCATCGTACTGGACGGCACTGACCTTGCAGCGCTATCCGAGCGCGCGCTCCAGCCCTGGCGGCGGCGCGTGCAGATGGTGTTCCAGGACCCTTACGCGTCGCTCAATCCGCGCCGCAGCGTCTACGACATTCTTGATACGGTGCTGATCGTGCATGGTGTGCAGTCGCGCCAGGAGCGGCGCAGCCGCATAGCGGCCATCCTGGAACGCGTTGGCCTGCCGCCCGATTCGGGTCAGCGTTACCCCAACGAGTTCTCAGGTGGCCAGCGCCAGCGCATCGGGATTGCCCGCGCACTGGTGCTTCGGCCCTCACTGGTGGTGCTGGACGAACCGGTCTCGGCACTCGACGTCTCGGTGCAGGCGCAGATCCTGAATTTGCTGGTTGAGTTGAAGGAAGACTTTGGTTTGTCGTATCTGTTTATCTCACACGATTTGTCTGTAGTGCGCTACATCGCTGACCGGGTGCTGGTGATGAACCAGGGCAAGCTGGTTGAGTCCGGCAGCCACCGCGAGATATGGGAGCAGCCGCAGCATCCCTACACGCGCAAGCTAATCGCTGCCGTGCCGAATGCGGCGCAGCGCAAAGTCGCCTGAGCGGCTGCGCTAGCCCGCTCTTGACGCTTGCTGAGTCTGGTGCAACGTTGTTGGCACCAGACCCAGCCGTTTTACTTCACCGGATCAACCCAGACGTCGGCCAGGTTGGACTCGACCCCATCCGCAGTCAGCGAGTGGTCATGCACGCGTGTGTTGGCGATGGTGATGAACTCGGGTTGGTACAGGTTGAGGTCTGGAACCTCACGCGCTACGG
>CAIXNB010000020.1 GCA_903920695.1 uncultured beta proteobacterium | reverse complement strand
CTGGAGCAAATTTGCGATTGATTTTGATGGTGACAGCAAGATCGATCTGAGCAACAGCGCCGCCGATGCGATCGGTTCGGTCGCCAATTACTTCAAGGCTTTCAACTGGCACAGCGGCATGCCAACCCATTACGCAGTGCGTTTTGATGCCGCCAAACTCGACCTCGAAGCCTTGCTGCTGCCCGACATCCTGCCGACCTTCAGCGTTGCGAGTTTGGCAGCCAAGGGCGCACTGCTCGAAGGCGAGGCGCTGCAGCACCAGGGGCCGCTGGCATTGATCGCGTTGCAGAACGGCGATGCGCCAACGACTTATGTCGCCGGCACCGAAAACTTCTACGTCATCACGCGCTACAACTGGAGCAGCTACTACGCCATGGCGGTGATTGAGCTCGGGCAGGCCGTGGCGGCCGCCCTGAACCCGCTCAAGCCGCCGACGGAACCAAAAAGTCCCGGCTGATGTGCATGCCCAGATCATTGACCCGGTCCAGGAACTGCGTCAAGTAGGCGTGCAAGCCGGTCGCCATGATCTCGTCGATGCGGCCGTATTTGAGCTCGGCGCACAGCTTGCCAGCGCGTCGGTGCGTTTCGGCCGACTGTTCGTTGGCCACCAGTGCCAAGTTGTTCACCACCTCGTTGAGGCTCGCATGCAGCGAGCGCGGCATGTCGGGACGCAGAATCAGCAGTTCGGCGACACGCTCGGGTTTGATGACGTCGCGATAGACCTTGCGATAGACCTCGAAGCCCGAGACGCTGCGCAGGATCGCGCTCCAGTGGTAGAAGTCGTATTCCTGATCCTTCTCACTGGCGGTGCCGTAGAAATCGCTTTGCACCGCATGAAACTTCACATCGACCAAACGCGCCGTGTTATCAGCACGCTCTAGAAACGTGCCCATGCGCATGAAGTACAAGGCCTCATCCATCAGCATGGTGCCAACGGTCACGCCGCGTGACAGATGCGAACGGAATTTGACCCATTCAAAGAACTGCACCGGGTCGCGCTCAAACTCGCCGCTTTTGATCATGCGCCTGACCTCGATCCAGGTCTGGTTCTGCGTTTCCCAGACTTCGGTTGTGAGCGTGCCGCGCACGGCACGCGCGTTCTCGCGCGCCGCACTCAGGCAAGACAGGATGGACGACGGATTACTCTCGTCCTTGACCATGAAGTCCAGCACATTGCGGGCCTGAATCTCACCGTGCGCTGCCTGGTAGCTCGACAGCAATTCGCTGATGCTGAGCAGCCCCTGCCAGCCGACTCGCGCCACCGCATCGGACTGCGGCAGCAGCGAGGTCTGGTAATTGACATCAAGCATGCGAGCGGTATTTTCGGCCCGCTCGGTATAGCGGGACATCCAGAACAGGTGATCGGCGGTACGTGACAGCATTCTTTGACTCCTTAGGCCGACTGGGTTTGCGTCTGGGTCGGAACTGCCGGCGAGGCGGCGTCTTCCAGCACCCAGGTGTCTTTGGTGCCACCGCCCTGCGATGAGTTGACAACCAATGAACCGTCTTTCAGCGCCACGCGCGTCAGGCCGCCGGGCACCATCTGCACCGTCTTACCGCTGAGCACGTAGGGACGCAGGTCAATGTGGCGCGGCGCGATGCCGCTTTCAACAAAGGTCGGACAGCTTGACAGGCTCAACGTTGGCTGAGCGATGTAGCCACTTGGATTGGCCAGCAAGGCCTTGCGGAAGTCTTCGATTTCAGCCTTGGTCGCGGCCGGCCCGACCAGCATGCCGTAGCCGCCGGCACCGTGCACCTCCTTGACCACCAGGTCCTTGAGGTTAGCCAGGGTGTAGGCCAGATCGTCCGGGTTGCGGCACATATAGGTCGGCACGTTGTTGAGGATCGGCTTCTCGCCCAGGTAGAACTCAATCATCTTGGGGACAAAGGGGTAAATCGACTTGTCGTCCGCAACGCCGGTGCCAACCGCATTGCAGATCGTCACATTGCCGGCGCGGTAGACATCGAGCAGGCCCGCGCAGCCCAGGGTCGAGGTCGGACGGAACACCCTGGGGTCCAGAAAGTCATCATCGACGCGGCGGTAGATGACGTCAACGCGTTTCGGGCCACGCGTCGTGCGCATGTAGCAAAAGTTGTCGCGCACAAACAGATCCTGCCCCTCGACCAATTCAACGCCCATCTGCTGCGCCAGAAACGCGTGCTCAAAGTAAGCGCTGTTGTGCATGCCGGGTGTCAGCACCACCACGGTCGGCTCGGCGGTCGTGGCCGGGCTGCTGGCACGCAGGGTTTCAAGCAGCAGGTCGGGGTAATGGGCAACCGGCGCCACGCGGTAGGCGTTGAACAGTGCCGGAAACAGCCGCATCATCATCTTGCGGTCTTCCAGCATGTAGCTGACACCGCTGGGCACACGCAGGTTGTCTTCGAGCACGTAGTACTCGCCCTCGCCGGCGGTATTGGGTGCGCGCACGATATCGACGCCTGAGATGTGCGAGTAGATGTTGTTGGGCACGTTCACGCCCATCATCTCGGGGCGAAACTGGGCGTTGTTTTCGATCTGTTCGCGCGGCACGATACCGGCCTTGATGATCTCCTGGTCGTGATAGACGTCGTGCACGAATCGGTTCAGCGCGGCGACGCGCTGCACCAGGCCGCGCTCCAGCACCTTCCACTCGCTGGCCGGAATGATGCGCGGAATCAGATCGAACGGAATCAGGCGCTCAGTGCCGGCACCCTCCTCATCCTTTTCCCCATAGACGGCGAAGGTGATGCCAACGCGCCGAAAGATCATTTCCGCCTCTTCACGGCGCTGCGCCATCATGTCGCCGGGCTGGCGTGCCAGCCACTCATCGTAGATCTTGTAATGCTCGCGAATCTGCGCGCCGTGCGTGAAAAACTCATACGGCAGCCGGGTGTACATCTCGTCGAATTTCTGCATGGCCATTTTTCTCTCCTACCCCTAGCTTAGCAATGTTTGCGCCAACCCCCTCAGGGCAGGCTGTGCTGCCAGTAGTGCATGCCCTGCTCGCGCTCACATTGGACCGCGTCCGGCGATGCCGAGCGCCATGTTGCTGCACCACAACGGGGCGAATCAATGACGCGGACATGGCGCTCCTGATAACGCACCAAAACAGACGGGGCTGGATGTCCAAAACGATTTCGGTAACCAGCCTGCACCAATGCGATGCGTGGCTGTGTGGCATCCAAGAAAGCGGCGCTGCTGGAAGACTTGCTGCCATGGTGCGGCACCAGTAACACATCAAGTTTCAGATCTCTGCTAGCGATTAGCTGCGCTTCCTGCGCCGCTTCAATGTCCCCGGCCAGCAGCGCAGTCTGCGTGCCGTTCGAAATGCGCAGGGCACAACTCATGGCGTTGGCCCTCAAATGCTGCCCGTAGTTCTGCGCCTGCGGCTGCAAGACTTCGAAATCAACACCGTCCCAGCGCCAGTGCTGCCCAGCAACACAGGGGGTGATGTTGCGCATACGCTGCAGCGCCTGATCGCCCTCGATCGAAGTCAGCAGGGTCGCCTGCGTCTGCATCGCCAGCAGCGCCAGCGCGCCGCCGCTGTGATCGCTGTCGCGGTGGCTCAGCAGCAGCATATCAACTGGCAGATCGAGCGCGCGCAGCAGTGGCACCAACACGCGGTGACCGGCATCGCTTTCACGGCTGTAGCGGGGTCCGGCGTCGTACAGCAGGGCATGGCTGGCGCTGCGCACGATGACGGCGCTGCCCTGACCGATGTCGGCTGCCAGCAGTTCGAACTGCCCCACGCTCGGGCGTGGCGCCTGCCACAGCAGCACCGGCAGCAGCAGCGGCAGTCCCATGAGGCGAACGCTCCAGGGCAATTGCAGCACCAGCAGCACACCGCCGAGAACGCCAGCGAACCCGGCCCAGAGCGGCGCCTGCGCCACGCTCAAGGTGGCAAACGGCAGCGCCGCCAACAGGTGCAGGTAGCCGCTCAGGGCTGCCAAGGACAGCACTGCGAGATCCCACAAGGGCGACAGCAACACCCCGGCCATGGCCAGCGGCGTTACCACCAGCGTCACCCAGGGAATCGCCAGCGCATTGGCAACCAGTCCAACAAGCGAGACCTGGCCGAATAGCAACAGCGTGAGCGGCGTCAGCGCCAGCGTGATGACCCACTGTTCATGCAGCATCGCTTTCAATCCGGCCATGGCATGCGCCGCTAAGGTGCGCCAGTACCAGCGTGACTTTGGCGTCGTCGGCCCAACATCGGGCCCACTCGTCGCGCCCGGGTCGCTTGCCATCACAGCGGACGATGAAGCAAACAGCACCCCGACCGCGACAAAGCTCAACCAGAAGCCGGCCTGCAGCAGCGCCCACGGGTCTACCGCAACCACGACGGCACAGGCCAGCAGCCAGACCTGCGGCCAGGGCCAGCGTTTGCCTGACCAACGCAGCAAACCGACGCAGGCGAGCATCAGGATGGTGCGCTGCGAGGGCACACCCCAGCCGCTAAACAGTGCGTAGGCGCTGGCCAGCAAAACACCGCCAATCAGCGCCGCACTCGGTGCCGGCAGCCACAAGCACAAGCGACTTGACCGCCGCCACAGCCAGCCCAGCAGCAGCGAAGCGGCCCAGGCGAACATGGTGATGTGCAAACCTGAGATTGACATCAGGTGCGCCACGCCGGTGGCGCGAAAGACATCCCAATCGGCGCGCTCAATCGCGTTTTGGTCGCCCACCACCAGGGCCGCAATCAAACCCGCATACTGGCGCTGCGCCACGCGCTCGAAAATGAGATCGCGCACCTGCTGGCGCCAGCGCTCCACCGGATGCCAGCCGGTCTGCGCCAGGCGCAGTGGCGCGGCGTCCCTGGCACCGGCACGCACATAACCGGTGGCCTGCAGGCCCTGCTCCCAGAGCCAGAGTTCATAGTCGAAACCGAAGGGATTGCGGGCGCCATGGGGCGCTTTCAGGCGCACGGTGATCTGCCAGCGTTCGCCGGCTACAAGCGCCGCCGGCTGCACCTGCAATTCGTCTGCCGTGTCGGCATCGCCGCCGCCAAAGGCACCTGAATACCAGCTCAGGTAAATGTTGGGCGGCAGACGCAGCGCGCGCCCATCAAGTTGCGCCGCTTCAACCGCCAGCCGAAAACGCAGGCCGGCTTCGCTGCGTTGCGGCATCGCTGTGATGACACCGGTCAGCCGCAGGTCGCGCCCCTCCAGAGCCGGGTCGAGCGCATTGGCCACAAATGCGCTGGCACGCAAACCGGTCACGCTCAACGCCAGCACACTGAAGCTGATGACAGTCAACGCGACGCCGCAGTGGCTTGTCAACGACCTGGACCGCAGCGGCAGCCACAGAGCAAGTGCCAGCAGCAACAGGCAGCCGTCAAGCTGCCATGGATACAGTACCGCCTGCTGTAATTGCAGCGTGGTGCCCAGAACCCAGCCCAGCAGGGCCGGAAAAATCAGCCGCGCCTTGGTCGGGAGTTGGGGTCCCATGCGAGCGTCCTAGAGTGCTCGCAACTGCCTTGGATCAGGCCAGCGCAGCCAGGCTTCGAATTCATGCGCCAGTTGGGCGCTGGCTGCGGTGGCAGCCGTCCAGGCCTTGACGCGAGCGCTCAGATCCGAGCCGTAATGCGTGAAGTCGCTGCGGTCCGGCAACTTGGCGTTGGGCAGCGTCTTGACCCATTCGGGGTTCGGGGCCAGCAATACCATATTGTCAAGAAACGCCGTGGCCTTGTGGCGCCATGTCAGATGCTTGTCAAGCCAGCCCGGCACCACCGCTTTCTGGAAATGCGGGTACAGCACCAGGCCGCTCAAGTGCTGCGCGCCGGCATAGTTCAGATGCAGGTGGTAGTCGGTGAGGCCGCCGTCCCAATAGGCACCGCGTGGCGCGCCAGCAATGTCGTGCACCGCCTGCAGCACAAAGGGTATCGAGCAACTGGCCTGCAGCACCTGGGTGAAGTTGGCATCGCTCAGGTCAATCCGGCGCGTGCGGTAGTCGCTGCTGACAAAGGGCAGATCCGCACCCGGCGTCGAGAATACCACGCGCTCCAGCCAGGCGCCCAGCGCTTTGCGCTGCAGCGTATTGCTCAGCAGCGCACCCAGATAGCCCGCTGGCGTGCGCCAGCCCTGTTCGCGCCCAAGCAAGTGGCGCCCATGCGCCGTGACGATGTGCAGACGGTAGCGTTGATGACCTAGGATTTCGGGCACACGCCCGGCATAAAAGGCCCGCAGGTTCTGCCCGAACAGTTCGCTGACACGCGCCGCGCTAGGCCGTCTTTCACCGGGTTTGAGTTCATAGTGCTGGTGGATGTAGTCGTGTTCGAGGCGCTCGAATGCGGCCACCGGATCATTCAGGCAGGCCGTCGCCATGCGCCAGGCGCCGATCGAGGCGCCGACCAGGTGCAGCGGCTGTGTTGAGTGCGCCAGCCAGTCGCCGAAAATGAAACGGTCCAGCGGTCCCAGAATCAGGCCCTTGGGGCCGCCCGCCGCAGCGGGAATGGTGCTGATCGCATCCGCCAGCAAACCGTTCTGTTCGATATGGCGCCGCGCCACCGGGCCGGCATAAATGCAGAGGGCTTGCATGGGATGCCCGATCTACAGGGGTATATGCGCGGAGGACTGTGCCAGCCAGTCGAACGGGTTCTGTTGCAACACCATGTCGATGTCAAGCCCCAGAACCTCGCCCACGGCGCCCGGAAAAGTTACAGCCAGAGTACGCTCGGGCAGGCCGGCTTCCTTGGCCCGCACACGCCAGGTGGCGAGATGGATGACGCCGGCCAGCGGTTCGTAGACATCATGTTCGAACGGCGCGTGCTGGTTTTCCAGGGCATCGACCATGGGCTGCGGAAAATGCCAGTGCCGGGCCAGGCCGGCACCAACCTGGGCATAACAAAAGCCAAGGGACAGACGTTCAACATTGGCGCGTCCCAGATCAAGCAAATCCACCTCACGATCAAGCAAAGCCACCTCCTGCGGCATGCCGATGTGCATGGCCAGTTCACCCACCGCGTGAATCAGGCCGCAGGTATAAGCAGACTGCTGGTTCTGCCGCACCAAGCCGGCCAGCGAACGCGACAGCTTGGCAACTTGCAAGCTGTAGCGCCAGAACTGCTGCAGATGAATGCCTGGTAATGATCGCAAGGAGACACCCGAGGCCGCTGCGACCACCACGCTGCGGACCTGGCTCAGGCTCAGCAACGCGAGCGCCTCCGATACGCTGTGAATCATGCCCTGCAGTTTGAAGGACTCGGAATTAGCGATTCTAAGCAGGCTCGTTGTCAACGCCGGATCGGTGCCGATGAGCTGCGTGATTTTTCGCAGGTCCACGTCCTCGCGATCCAACTCGCTGAGCAGAAGCGCCACCACCTTGGGGATGCTGGGCAACATGAACTGCATGGCCAGCAAGGCATTCAGCTCCATGACAACATGACTCCATTCCCGAACATTTGATTGTTTGATGAACCCGACTGCCGCATTATCGGTCAGCCAACGCTTCCCTTGAGTCTGGCAAACGCCGACGACATGGCGGTCGATGGCGCGCTGGCACCCGCGGTCACGGCTCGACTGCGCTGCTGCTGGGCCGCTGCCTGAAACCGGTTGTCCGGCAGGCCGTCGCGCCGCCCCGCTGCCGCGCCAATCTTCATCGTCAGTGCAATCCGCTTGCGCGCCACATCGACCTCCACCACTTGCACCCGCACAATGTCTCCGGTCTTGACGATCTCGCGCGCATCGCTGACAAATTTATGGGCGAGCTGGCTCACATGAACCAACCCGTCCTGGTGCACACCGAGATCGATGAAGGCACCAAAGGCTGCCACATTGCTCACTGTGCCTTCGAGTACCATGCCTTCGACCAGATCCTTGATATCGTCCACGCCCTCGTTGAACTTGGCCACCTTGAAATCCGGACGCGGATCGCGTCCTGGCTTTTCCAGTTCGATCAGAATGTCCCTGACCGTGATCACGCCGAACTGCGCATTGGCAAAACGATCCGGCTTGAGTGCCTTGATCACATCGGCGCGGCCCATCAACTCAGCCACGGGCTTGCCGGTCTCGCGGATGATCTGCTCCACCACCGGATAGGTTTCCGGGTGCACGCCGGTCATGTCGAGCGGATTGTCGCCGCCGCGAATGCGCAGGAAGCCGGCACTCTGCTCAAAAGTCTTGGCACCCAGGCCCGTGACCTGCAACAGTTGCTGGCGGTTCGCGAACGCGCCATTGGCCTCCCGCCAGCGCACCACCGCCTTGGCGACACCCGCGCTCAGGCCTGAGACGCGCGACAGCAGCGGCACGCTGGCGGTATTGAGATCAACGCCGACCGAGTTCACGCAATCTTCGACCACGGCGCTGAGCATCTTTGCCAGCTCACTTTGGTTGACGTCGTGCTGATACTGGCCAACGCCAATCGACTTGGGGTCGATCTTGACCAGTTCAGCCAGCGGGTCCTGCAAGCGCCGCGCGATGCTGGCAGCGCCACGCAGGCTGACGTCCACATCGGGCATCTCCTGCGATGCGAACTCACTGGCCGAGTAAACGGAGGCGCCAGCTTCACTGACGACGACCTTGTCAATCGACTTGCCGCCATCCTTGGCCATGCGCTTGATCAGGTCGGCGGCCAGTTTGTCGGTTTCGCGGCTGGCCGTGCCATTGCCGATGGCAATCAGCGTGATGCCGTGTGCCAGACACAGCTTGCCCAGCGTGTGCAGGGCCCCATCCCAGTCGCGTCGCGGTTCGTGCGGAAAGACGGTGGCGGTTTCAACCAGCTTGCCAGTACCGTCGACCACGGCCACCTTGACGCCAGTGCGGATGCCGGGGTCCAACCCCAGCACCACGCGCGGCCCGGCCGGTGCCGCCAGCAGCAGGTCGCGCAGGTTGTCGGCAAAAACCTTGATCGCCACCGTCTCGGCTTCCTCGCGCAGTTTGGCAAACAGGTCGCGTTCGGTCGACAGGCTCAGCTTGACGCGCCAGGTCCAGGCCACGCATTTGCGAATCAAGTCATCACCGGCACGACCCTTGTGCGTCCAACCCAGACGCAGCGCCAGACGCGCTTCGGCCAATGAGACCGGCGTTGTGGCCCGGCTCTTGCTGGCAGCGCTCGCCACAACTGCGGCCGGCGCCGGCGCAGGCTCGGCCAGCGTAAGCTTGGCGTCGAGAATCGACAGGGCGCGACCCCGGAAGACAGCCAGCGCCCGGTGCGATGGCACGCGGCCAATCGGCTCGTCGAAATCAAAGTAATCACGAAACTTGGCAATCTCGGCCTGGTTCTCATCCTTGCCGTCCATGAGACGCGACTGGAACAGGCCTTCGTTCCAGAGCCAGGCACGCAGGTCCTGCACTAGGTCCGGTACTTCGGCCCAGCGTTCGCTCAGAATGTCGCGCACACCATCGAGCACGGCCGCTACGGTGGAAAAGTCGGGCTGTTTGTCTTCACCTTCGACCGGCACGCGCAGCGGCACGACGTAAGCCCGCGCCTCATCGGCCGGCACCAGGTCGGGATTGGCGAACAGCGCATCGGCCAGTGGCTCAAGGCCGGCTTCACGCGCGAGCTGCCCCTTGGTGCGGCGCTTGAGTTTGAACGGCAGATACAGGTCTTCGAGCTCCTGCTTGGTTGCGGCAGCGACCAGCGAGGCCAACAGCGCCGGCGTCATCTTGCCTTGCTCCTCAATGGTCTGGATGACGGTCTGTAGGCGGTCGCGCAGTTCGCGCAGGTAGCTCAGGCGCGCTTCGAGTTCGCGCAGTTGGATGTCATCGAGACCCAATGTCGCCTCCTTGCGGTAGCGCGCGATGAAGGGCACGGTGGCACCCCCGTCAAGCAAATCGACCGCCGCCTGCACCTGCTGCGGCTGAACCCGGATTTCCTGCGCAAGCTGCGCGATGATTTTCTGCATGGATGGAAGTGGCGCCAGCCTGACGCCGACAAGAACGTGAACAAAGGCAGCGAGTGTGCCACAGGTGCGACGGGATCAAACATCGATGGCAAGGCCGCCGTTCGGCCCATGCCGTAGTCGACTTCTTGGTCAAGCCGGCTGTGGAAATAAATTTCTGCTACTCAATGTCGAAATTTGGCTGACGTTGAGATACCATCAAAAAAAAATAGGCATAGAGCGTATTGTTGGCACAAACACAATGATCTGAATATTGCCACTGAGAATAGGGTTCGTATATTTTCTTGTTGTTTCTTTACTATTTATGGCATATCCGAGCCATAAACTATTATTCAATTTCTGAGATGTCATACCATGAAGTTTTTGTAAAGAACTGATTAGGCCTTGTTAAAGGTTTTTACATCAACTTGTTAAAAACGTCAAGAAATATTATTTTTTTTACTTTTCTCGGATGAGAACAATTAAGCATTTG
>CAIXNB010000019.1 GCA_903920695.1 uncultured beta proteobacterium | reverse complement strand
GTTTCCACGATTTCATCGGCGCCGGTTGCGTTTCAGTCGGTGTCTGCGCTTCGCCACAATCATCCTTGTAGGCATATAAGTTTCCGCCACCGTTCCTGGCGCACCAAGCGTCGCCAGCCGGGTATCTGCAGGCGCTGGCGGGGTTGTCAGCGGCAAGACAGGTCGCGTCAACGACGCGACAGAAGACGGCGCAGAAGAGTGTAGTCGCGAATTGGCCGATAATTTTATTTTTCATTGTGAAGAGGTTAGTGGAGTGAAAACCCGATGCTGAATTTGTTTGCCGTGACTCGGGCCTTCGTTATTATCCCGGCCGCCGAATCTTTCTCTGCCCTCGTGACGCCGCTCCAGCGGTGTCACGCATGTGCCAGGCGCTCCGCGCCGGGAGCGCCGGTGGCCGGAATTCTGGTCAAGGCCGCGACTTGACTTTATAGAGCACTCTGGCTCCAACGAATTACTCGCGCCGGGCATCTTTGTCCCTTTGTGTGATACTTGTGATCTGGCTTTGTTCAAGTGCCGTGGTGAGTTCGGGTGCTACGTAGGGTTCCATCCTTCTTTCTTTGTCTTTCATGGTTTGCTCTGAGAGTGGTGAGTTGCTCGCAATATACTATCCGTGGATCAAGATTTCCTCGAGTACAGGCTGTATTTGATTATTCTCGAAACTGCATCCGGTATCGCGCTTTATCGCGACTCGAATCTTACTAATGACGTCCTCGGTAAGAATTGCCCGTATGATGCTCTCGTGAGTCAGTGCGCTGACCTCTTTCCAGTTCTTTTCAAGTGCTCCCTTTCGGCTGATCCCGTATCTGGATATCAGCAACAGGCGTTCGCAATCTTCTAGTTTGACTCCAGGAAGCAAATTGACCGAAAAGACAAGATTGGCCTCTACCTTATCCTGTGTCGAAATATGATAGACCTGCCATGTCGTAAGATTGGTGAGGAGTGCCCAGCGAATGCCTGAGTAGGCACCATAGGAAGTTGCCTGAAAAACATGCCGATGCCGCAGTGGCAATCCGGCCTTTTTCACTTCGGCGACGATGGTATCCCGGTTGTCAATAGCTAATACGTAATCCGCTCGCCGTCCCTGTACTTCTTGTTCGGCTTTGATTTCTTCCATTTGATAACCGAAAACGTCCATCAGGATTTTATCGATGATCATGCGGGTGTTGCTTTCGTTGATCTGTCCCTCGACGGCGGCCTGGATTTGCGGGATGAATCGGTTGAGTCCTTGTTGTAAAGTGATTGCTTTTTCCGCCCAGATTTGCTTTTGTGTTTTGCGATTGCTCTTGAGCGTCACCGTTGTGTCGGCTGTATCGGCGGTATCCACGGCTGCTTCGGGCGCGGCATTGATATTTACTCCAAGGTCTGCTGCAAGGACTCCTAAACCACCGTTATAGCCTTGGCCAATTGCTCTAAACTTCCAGGCGTTCTTGTAGCGATAAAGCTCGCCCAGCAGCATCGCGACCTCTTGGTCAGCGTCCATTAGATCATATCGTGTTAGACCCTCGCCGGACTGTCGTATGACGCGAATGTAGACGCGATTGAGCATCCGGAAAACTGGGCTGCATTCTGGTTCAGTGACTGAGCCAAGCGTCATCGTAAAGATGATTTTTGAAACATCTTCGGGGACTTGGCAAAAGTGGACGTGAAAGCCTCGCATGTCTTCTCCGCTGCTGGGTTCGCTGTCGAGCCTAATGCAGCCGCTAGGGGCTTCCGGTTGATTGTAAAAAATGAAATCCTGGTCGCATCTGACTTTCCCGTTCTGGCCTATCAAGAAAGCGCTAGCGTCGATCTCCCACTCTTCGTCTGAGCTCCAGCCGATCCCTACGAAAACAGCGGGTTCTGGGATAACGGCATTGGCGCCCTGTTGTAAGTTCATTGACATGGTCGGTTCTCCACAAGTTCTAAGCGTTCCTGAGCGTTAGTCTTAGGCGCTGCGGCAGCGTTCTAGGAGTCTAAAGCGGCCAGCGGCGCCCGCAGATCAATCTCATCCCAAGGGACGAAGACGCGCTGGCGGTCGTCGATTTCGAGGATACCAAGATCGACAAAAGTCCC
>CAIXNB010000018.1 GCA_903920695.1 uncultured beta proteobacterium | reverse complement strand
GCTTTTTGAAATCGCCCCCAGCATCCGCCCCGCCCCCGCCTCGCGCTGTTGGCCATCTGCCAGTCTTGCCGGAATCAGGGCACCGCCTTCGACCGACTCTATTTGCTGATGCGCCGTGTCGGACGGGGTCAGGCCGAGCGGGAACGGGAAGGTTTCGAAGCAGGTGGTTGGGGTGTAGCGCGGCCGGTCTTCCAGCGATGTGCCCATGCGCAGCGACCAGAGTTCGTGAAAACGGCTGTGCAGGATGCCAAAGGTGGTGTCGTCGGCGCGGGCGATGACGACCAGCTGCCCATCTACGACAACACCAGGTTCGAGCCAGACAAACAGCCGGTATTTGGCAACCCGCGCTGTGGCAATAGTCCGCGTCAGTTCGACCACCGCACGACGCAGGTCGGGTGCGGGCCTGGCGTGCAGCCACCAGCGACTTTTCTCTAACTCATTGCGAATGGTTTCTCGCTGTGGTCGAACTGACTGAACCACGTGTAAAAAGGGTGACTCGAACAAGGCGGCATCGGCTTCTGGCATGTCGACGCCAAAGTCAACAATCCATTGGTCCAGCGGTCGTCGTGTGACGTCCAGGCCATTGAGCCAGCGCTTGACTACCTCGGCATTACTTTTGCCATTCGGGTTGGGCAAGCGCAACAAGTGCCGTGCGCTAGCGCCGGACACATCAAATGAGCCCTTCTTCATTCCGCCAATGAACGAAGTGGCCTTGTTTGATCGCAATGGCTTGGCCGAGGTCAGATCCAGCGAGGCTAAAGCGCCAGTGTCGGCATGCAGGTCGGCATTGATATGCGGAACTTCTTGCCCGTCCAGTCTTGGGTTCTGTGCTGTGTTTCCAAACGCCACCAACGACACGCGCACTGCCGCCCCTTCATTCACCCAGCCCTCGTCACTCCAGGCCTCAAAAATGCGGGTCGTCCTGGCGATGGCATCAAGCACGGCCCGGTTCTTGCCGCCGCGAATCGAGTTGGTGGCAACCAGTCCTGCTGCATTCAAGCCATTGTTTTCCATCGCGGCGCGTGCTTTCTCGAACCAGTAGCAAACCAGATCGGCACCACCGGGAACGCGACCTTCGTAGGTTTTGCGCAGGGTCTCGGTATAAGCGTCCCCCAGTTCGGCACGCATCTTCTTGTCACCCAAAAACGGCGGATTGCCGACGACCACGTTGGCCTTTGGCCAGGGTGCTTCGCTTACTGCGCCAGAAATGGGGTCAGAGTCATCACGGCTCAGGGGTGCAGTTGGGGCGGATGCTGGGGGCGATTTCAAAGAGCGAAGCGCATGAGCCCCCGGCGTCCGCCCTAACTGCGCCCCGGGTTCAACCTGCACAGCGGGTTCAAAACCGGATAGCAGCGCATCACGGCACTCAATGTGGTCCAGCATGGCCAGCACCGGGTTGGTCTTGAATTCGTAGCCGTGCGCCAGACGCCATTGCAGTTCGCCGATCCAGACTGTGACGCGCGCCAGTTCGGCGGCGTATTCGTTCAGTTCGATGCCCAGTACGTTGTGCGGTCCGGTGACCAGATCAGATTCGCGGTCCAGCCCGAGCACTGCGGCTTCAATGTGGCTGCTGTGTTCGATGTCCTTGAGTGCTTTGAGGCCCAGGAACAGAAAATTTCCGCTGCCGCATGCGGGGTCGAGCACACGGAAGTTGCGCAGATGATCGAGCCATTCCAGAAATAGGCGCTGCGCCTGTTGGTAGTTCTTGTCGCCTGCGCTGGCATCTCTCCTTCTTTGGCCTGGCAGTTTGATGGCGCCGCTTCTTTTTCGGGTGCTCTTGGTCATCAGGACATGCAATTTCTGCGCGAATTGTGTCCACTGTTGCTGCAAGGGTCGCCGCAGCACGGGATCAATGAGACGGTCGATGGTGGCGGTGTCGGTGTAGTGGGCGCCGAGTTGGCTGCGTTTGGCGGGGTCCAGGCCGCGCTCAAACAGGGTGCCAAAGATCGAGACGTCGATGGCTGACCAGTTTAGCTCGGCGGCGTTGCGCAATTCGGTAACGTCCAGGATGGACAGCAGCGGCACGTCGATGGTCTTGAACAATCCGCCGTTGAACCACAGGATTTCATCGGCGCCATACATGCCGCCTTTGCCCATGGTGTTGAACAGGTCTGACAGGCCCTGCGTTAGTCGCTCCGGCGTGATGCTTCGATTCGTTACCAGTCGCTCGAACATGCGCCCTGGCAGCAGACCTACGTCTTCAGCAAAGAAGCAAAACAGGCATTGCGTCAGAAAGTGCGCTACCGGGTTGGCGTTGCTGCCGCGCCGACGCAGCCCTTCGGCCAGGGTGGCGAAACTCCTGGCTGCGGTTTCGGTGATGTCGCGGTTGCTGAGACGGGGTTTGAAACTCTCGGGTGCCAGCCAGACGCGGCGCAGCAGGGCGAGCTTTCCAGGCTGGTCTAACTCGTCGAGCCGCACCGTGTGCGTCTGGCTCGGGTGACCCGTAAACCGGGTGTGGATGCGGATCAGGAGTCGGTCGGATACCACCAGCAATGGCGGGTTGGAAAGTGCCAGACTGTAGGTCAGCAATTGCTTGAGCGCGCTGTCGAGGTTGCCGCCCGGCGCCTTGTTCTCCCAGGCAAACTTGCCGCGCATGAAGACATCGGCGTAGCCGGTGCGGTCGCCGATGACTTTGCCTTCTTCCTCGAACAGGTAGCCCTCCTGGGTTCCCGGTTTGGACACTTCCAGCAATTCACACAAATCCAGAAAGTAGCTTTGCGCGCCTTGCCTTTCATTGAGCGCGTAGGCTGGACCGCGGACACCATCGGGTGCGCCCCATTTTTGGATGAAGTCTTGCGGCGTCATGAGTTGGATCGACCCGGTTGCGCGGATTCAGAACGTGCTCGTGAGGTGCCACCCGCCTCCACCTGCACGAGGCAATCGTAGAAGGTTGGCGCGGCTCCGATGTCGGTCAGGGCCTGGCTGGTGAGTTCATTGACGTTGCTGCCGTCCAGGCCAAATTTGCGCCACCAGACACCGAGGCCGTTGACGACGCCGACGCGGGCGCGCTGGCTGATCTTGAGCTTGCAGCGGTAGCTGCCACGCTTGTTGAAAACGCGTACCACCTCGCCGCTTTGCAGGCCACGTGCCGCGGCGTCGGTCGCGTGCATCTCCAGCAGCGGTTCGCCCTCGCTGTCACGCAGGCTCTTCACGTTGACGAAAGTCGAGTTCAGGAAGTTGCGTGCTGGCGGCGAGATCATCGCGAGTGGGTAGTCGGCCGATGAGTTGAAGACCTGGTAGTTCGGCACATGATCGGGCAGCCCATCGAGTCCCTGCGCTGCCAGGCGTGCGCTGAAGAATTCACACTTGCCCGATGGCGTTGGGAATTGGCCTTGCGCAAACGGCGCATCGGCAGTGGCCAACGTGACAAAGCCCTTGGCCAGCAGTTCATCGAAGTCGACCGCATCGCCATAGGCCATGCGGCACAGAGCCTGGTCGTCCTCGGCAAAGCAGGGGTCTTCAAAACCCATGCGTTGTGCGAGTTCGCGAAAGATCTGCGTGTTGGTCTTGGCTTCTCCCAGTGGCGCGATGGCTGGACGGTTCAGCAGCGCGTCGGTGTGGCCGTAGCTCGAATGCACGTCCCAGTGTTCGAGCTGCGTGGTGGCGGGCAGGATGTAGTCGGCATAGTCAGCGGTATCGGTCTGGAAATGCTCAAGCACCACGGTGAACAGATCGTCGCGCGCAAAGCCCTGCACCACCTTGCCCGAGTCCGGCGCAATTGCCACCGGGTTGCTGTTGTAGACGATCAGCGCCTGGATCGCCGGGCCGAAAGCTGCGCTAGTCTGGCGCAGCAGGTCGTCGCCGATGGTGCTCATGTTGAGGGTGCGCGGCGTGCGCGTGCCAAGCAGATCGGGCCGCTGCAGCGCCGCGCGATTGACCGGGAAGTTGCTTGAACTCGATAGCAGCACGCCACCGGCGCGATTGCGCCAGGCGCCGATCAGCGCTGGCAGGCAGGCGATCAGGCGCACGGCGTTGCCGCCGCCGTGCACGCGTTGCATGCCGTAGTTCATGCGGATCGCGGCTGGCGCGCCGCTGGCGACGCTTGCGCCATAGTCGCGCGCCAGGGATCGAATTTGCTCTGGCGTGATGCCGCACACGGCAACGGCGCGCTCCGGCGGCCACTGCAGGGCGCGGCTGCGCAGCAACTCCCAGCCCAGCGTGTAGCGTGCCAGATAGTCGTGGTCGAGCCAGTCGTATTGAATCAGCTCGTGCATCAGGGCCAGTGCCAGTGCGCCGTCGGTGCCCGGCAGCAGCGCGATGTGCTCGTGGCATTTGTCGGCGGTTTCGCTCTGGCGCGGGTCGATGCAGATCAGTTTGGCGCCGGCTCGCTTGGCTTCCTGCGCGTAACGCCAGAAATGCAGGTTGCTGCTGATCGAGTTGCTGCCCCAGATCAGGATCAGCTTGGCCTCGGCGAAGAACTTGAGTTGCATGCCGAGCTTGCCGCCCAGTGTTTGCGTCAGCGCTTCGGCGCCGGCCGAGGCGCAGATGGTGCGGTCGAGTAGCGAGGCGCCAAGCCGGTGGAAGAAGCGCATCGACATGCTGTCACCCTGCACCAGGCCCATGGTGCCGGCGTAGCTATAGGGCACGATGGCCTGGGCTGCGTCCGGCCCCTGTGCCGCGATGTCCGAGAGTCTGCCGACGATGTCAGTCAAAGCAGTGTCCCAACTGACGCGCTCGAATTGCCCCGAGCCTTTGGGGCCGCTGCGCTTGAGCGGATGCAGGATGCGCTCCGGGTGGTAAGTGCGCTCGGGATAGCGCGAGACCTTGGTGCACAGCGCGCCGTCGGTATGCGGGTGATTCGGGTTGCCCTGCACCTTGATCGCAATACCGCCGGCCACTGTGGTGAGCATCGAGCAGGTGTCCGGGCAGTCATGCGGGCAGGCACCCAGGACCTGGGTGGTGGCGTCGGGTGAAACGTGAGTGTTCATTAGTTTGCCGTTCGAAATGCAGTCTGTACGTGTGCACCAACGATGGGTGCAGCGAAATGGCATTCACTTAAGCGACATGACGGTGAAGTCACAGGTGTAAGCATTTGAATTGGAGAGAAAAGGAAGTGGCTGACCAAGAGATTGATAGGATGGTTGTTATGAAGCTCCCAAATAATCTTTCTGAGGGCCAGTCACCAGGGATCGTAATGCCTGAAGCGCTTTGCATCAACGTCAAACGCGTATCTGCCATGTTTGTGCCTCTTCTGCCGTGAATGACATGAATCCCGGCTGAGCCTCGTCTATAGTCGCTTCAGCCCCGGCTTACAGGCCACTTTGTCCACTGCGTCGTGGCCGCAGCCACCCTGTTGATCAGCGCAGGCGGTCAGGTTTCAGGACAAAGACGACGGCATCGAAACGCAAGGCGAATCATCGTGAGCACTATTTTGGAATTCCCACATGGAAATTAAGGTCAACTTTCTCGACAAGCTTCGTCTTGAGGCCAAGTTCGATGACTTCACGGTGGTGGCGGACCAGCCCATTCGCTATAAGGGCGATGGTTCGGCGCCAGGGCCGTTCGATTACTTTCTGGCCTCATCGGCCCTGTGCGCGGCTTACTTCGTCAAGTTGTACTGCTTGACTCGCAATATTCCTACCGAGAATATCCGGCTGTCGCAGAACAACATCGTCGATCCGGAAAACCGTTATCAGCAGATTTTCAAGATTCAGGTTGAGTTGCCGGCCGATATCTCGGCCAAGGACCGCCAGGGTATTTTGCGGTCCATCGACCGTTGCACGGTGAAAAAAGTGGTGCAGGCCGGGCCCGAGTTTGTGATTGAGGAAGTAGAGAACTTGGATGCCGATGCCCAGGCCTTGCTGACCCTGGCTCCGGCTTCGGACGCGAGCACCTATATTGCCGGCAAGGATCTGCCGCTGGAGCAAACCATAGCCAATATGTCGGGGGTATTGGCGGGCTTGGGCATGAAGATTGAAATCGCTTCGTGGCGCAATCTTGTCCCCCATGTGTGGTCACTGCATATCCGCGACGCGCATTCGCCGATGTGTTTTACCAATGGCAAGGGC
The DNA here is from genome assembly GCA_903920695.1 of uncultured beta proteobacterium. Classification (GTDB taxonomy): domain Bacteria; phylum Pseudomonadota; class Gammaproteobacteria; order Burkholderiales; family Burkholderiaceae_C; genus Rhodoferax. The sequence continues at coordinate 16,218 of CAIXNB010000018.1, read as the reverse complement.
TCGACCAAGGAAAGCGCGCTGGCGTCGGCCTTGGGCGAGTTCATCGAGCGGCTCAATTGCAATCATTTCTATGGCGCTCAGTTTTGGGGTGAAGACATCGCCAACGCAGCGTTTGTCCATTATCCGAGTGAGCGCTGGTTCAAGCCGGGTCGCAAAGACGCGTTGCCGGCTGAAATTCTGGATGCGTACTGCCGGCAGATTTACGACCCGGATGGCGAACTCCGTGGCTCGCATCTGGTCGACACCAACTCCGGCAACGTGCAGCGCGGCATCTGTTGCCTGCCGTATGTGCGGCAGTCGGACGGCGAGGTCGTGTATCTTCCGTCCAACCTGATCGAAAACCTGTACCTCAGCAATGGCATGAGTGCCGGCAATACGCTGGTCGAAGCGCAGGTGCAATGTCTGTCCGAAATTTTCGAGCGCGCGGTAAAACGCGAAATTCTGGAAAGTGAAGTCGCTCTGCCCGATGTACCGTACGAAGTGCTTGCGAAATATCCTGGCATTCTGGCCGGCATTCAGGGACTGGAAGAGCAGGGCTTTCCGGTGCTGGTGAAGGACGCGTCGCTGGGTGGTGTCTACCCGGTGATGTGCGTCACCTTGATGAACCCGCGCACGGGCGGCGTGTTTGCCTCGTTCGGCGCGCACCCCAGCCTGGAGGTCGCGCTGGAACGCAGTCTGACGGAATTGCTGCAAGGTCGCAGCTTTGAAGGCCTCAACGATTTACCGCAGCCCACTTTCAACAGCAACGCCGTGACGGAGCCCAACAACTTTGTTGAACACTTCATTGATTCCAGCGGTGTCGTGTCGTGGCGCTTTTTCAGTGCCAAAGCTGATTTCAATTTTGTGGAGTGGGATTTTTCCGGCCAGGGTGACAACTCCAATGCCGAAGAAGCCGCAACCTTGTTCGGCATTCTCGGAGCCATGGGCAAAGAAACCTACATGGCGGTGTATGACCAGTTAGGCGCCACTGCCTGCCGCATCCTGGTGCCGGGTTATTCGGAGATCTATCCGGTCGATGATCTGATTTGGGACAACACCAACAAAGCGCTGTTGTTCCGTGCCGATATCTTGAATTTGCATCGCCTGGACGACGCGAGTCTAGCAGCGCTGCTTGAGCGTCTGGATAACAACGACCTGGACGAATACGCCGACATCGCCACCTTGATCGGCATCGAATTTGACGAGAACACGGCCTGGGGCCAGCTGACGGTTATGGAGTTGAAGCTGCTGATTCATCTCGCTTTGCAGCAATTCGAGGCCGCACAAGAACTGGTGGGAGCCTTCCTGCAATACAACGACAACACGGTCGAGCGCCGACTGTTTTATCAAGCCTTGAATGTGGTGCTGGACGTGCTACTCGATGACGACCTGGAACTGGCGGATTACCTGGTCAATTTCCGCCGCATGTTTGGCGAGCTTCGGATGGACGCGGTATTGGGCTCAGTGGACGGCAGCGTGCGCTTCTTCGGCTTGACGCCAACGAGCATGAAACTGGAGACGCTCGACCGGCACCAGCGCCTGATTGACAGCTACCACAAATTGCACACGGCACGGGCCAATGTGGCGGCTGCGTCGCGCTAGGCTTGCTGAGCAGTCAACAGCCTATCTGCAAGATCAGTCGTGTCCGGTCAACGTAGCCCGGTTTCGACGCGAAGCCAATAAGCACACGGGTTTTCAGTGCAGTGAGGCCGCGCTACGGATATGCCTGACGTCGAAAGCATCATCGTGCGGGAGGCGTGGCTTTTCGCTCTACAAGGCTTCCTCAACCTTGGCGCGAAACCATTGGTCGTAGTTGGTTTCCTGTTCTTTGGTCACGAACTCGGAAACGATGGGGGATAGCACGGCGCTCATGAGACAAAGGTGTGCTCGATATTTCTGTTAGCTTTGCCGTGGCGTGTTTTTTGCGACATCCCGCTGGGACACCGTGAGCGGGTGCTATTTGCCAGTTGGCGATGAGGCGCAGTTGGGTGTCATCTACGGGTTTCTTCCTGCAGTCTCACTGCGCAAATATGCTAGCATGAACACGAAGATTTGGAATCACGCACAACTTGGACCACAACTAGCGGCCCAGCCGAATGATGTTTCTGTACAGCACGTCCGTCTTTCTCAGCGCGTTTCTGCTGTTCCTTATTCAGCCTGTGATTTCCAAGGAAATCTTGCCGTGGTTTGGCGGCTCTGCGGCAGTGTGGACAACGTGCTTGGTGTTTTTTCAGACGACACTCCTCGCGGGTTACATCTATGCAGACTTCTGTGTACGTCGCCTCGAACCGCGTCGTCAGGTCATCTTGCACACTGCCCTGCTCGTCGCCTCGTTGGCCGTCCTTCCGATCATTCCAAGTACGTACTGGAAGCCAAACGGACTGGAAAACCCGTCTTGGCTGATTCTCGGCCTCCTCGCCGCTTCGATAGGCCTTCCGTTCTTCTTGCTTTCGACAACCAGTCCATTGGTGCAGACGTGGTTTGCGCGCGCCAATTCCGAAGGGAATCCTTACCGTCTGTTTGCACTGTCTAATTTGGCATCAATGCTGGCGTTGGTTGGCTACCCATTCTTACTGGAACCGTGGTCACCCACGCACATTCAGGCACTTGGATGGTCGGCGGGCTATTTGCTGTTCGCTTGCCTGTGCAGTGTGACTGCTTGGGTAAGCCTAGCGAGATTCAAGCGCAAAGCTGCCGACGCTGCCTGTGAATGGAATGACCTTCTTCCAAAACCGATAGCCGATTCAGGGCGCCCGACGATTGCCCGACAGTTGCTGTGGTGCACGCTTGCCGCTACAGGTTCGATTCTGCTACTCGCAGTCACTACCCAGATCATGCGCAATGTCGCTGCCGTCCCACTGCTTTGGATTGCGCCGCTGGCCGTCTATCTGCTCACATTCATCCTAACGTTCGATAGTACCGGCTGGTATCGGCGCAGCATCATGGTGCCGCTAGCGGGGATAGGGATCGTCCTCATGTCGCTCCCGCTTCAAGGCATGGGATTGGGTGGCAAGATTTCATGGGAGGTCAGCGTATTCGTTGTTGGTCTATTTTTTGCTTGCATGTTCACGCACGGAGAACTTGCACTTGCCAAACCAGAACCCCGATTTCTGACGCGGTTCTATTTGATGGTGTCGCTCGGCGGGGCCGCCGGGTCGGCGCTGGTCGGTCTCGCCGCACCGATATTCCTGACCGCGTATTTCGAGTTTCCGATTGCACTGGTGCTGACTGCGGCACTCATATGGTGGCAGGTGCGCTCACAAGCTGGCATCTTTCGCGCGATGGCCGTTGGCCCAATCCTTGTGACTGTGGTGATGGCTACGGCAACGGTTAAGTCCCACTTGGCGGATGCAGTGACTATCACGCGCAATTTTTATGGCGAGCTGCGCGTCGTGCAGGTTGCCGATGCGACCAATGGCCCGTACCGAACATTGGTTAACGGCACAACAATCCACGGAGCGCAGTTCTTGTCATCTGCATTTAGACGGCGTGCGACGACTTATTACACCTCTACCTCGGGCGTTGGGCGTTTGCTCGACGCGTTGGATCACAGGGGACCGGCGTTACGCGTGGGCATCATCGGCCTTGGGGCCGGCACGCTGGCTGCTTATGGTCGAAGTGGTGACACCTACCGTTTCTATGAGATTGATCCCGCTTCGATTCATGTTGCCAATACGGACTTCACATTTCTGCAAGACAGTCGGGCAAGAATTGAAATAGCGCAGGGCGACGCGCGCCTCATCCTGGAACAGGAAGCACCGCAACAATTTGACGTTCTTGTGGTCGACGCTTTTTCCAGTGACGCCATCCCGGTGCACCTGCTGACATTTGAAGCCGTTGCACTTTACCGAAGGCATCTGCGCAATGGTGGTGTCATAGCCTTTCACTTGTCCAACCGATTCTTGGACCTCGGATCGGAGGTTGCGGCGTTGGCGCTAGCGCACAAACTGCGCGCGTTTCCAATCCACGATGCAAGAAGTGAAGGCAAACTGGTTGTACCAAGCGACTGGGTGCTTCTCACAGATGCTCAAACGGTCATAGACGGATCGGAATTCGGTCATTCGGCGCAGAAAGTAGAGGTACCGCGCATCGTGTCTCTGTGGACCGACGATTTCAATAATTTGTATCAGGTACTCAAATAGCGGGCGCGCAGAGCAAGGCTGCAATTACCAAGGATGTGGCCATATCGAATATGGAGCAAATGGTAATGTCCGCTACACCACGGCTAGGAAGGTCTGTTCTAATAGTTTCCGGCTGGTGCCAGTCCGCATTCACTGCGTTGATTCAAATTTGCTCACCATCGCGGCCAGTGCCTCGTATCCGGCGCCAGCATCGCGGGCTTGCTGAACTTGGGCGACCAACGCGGCCTTCAGCGCGGTTTCGTGGCGTTCCTGTTGTAGGCTCTGCCCATTTGTTGATGTGAACCCGCAGCGGGCCATTCAACGGCTTCGGGGGTGCTGTCTGGGTCATATCAGTCTCCTTGCGCGGGCACGCACCTGGCGCGTGGGTGAATGGCCTGGAATTTAGGCGTTTTCCGTAAATGAATTGCGCCTTCCTTCCACTTACGGTTTCCAGCACCTGAGCCGTAGAGATTGGAGGCCGCCCCGGCGGCTTGCCACAACGTCCGCCCAGTCGTTGCATTTTGACTGGCTGTTAACGCGCCGGTGGACCAAGCCAGTGCACTGCACACGTGCGGCACCTAAGTCTGTGACTCTCGTGCATCAAACGAAAAGAATTCTCTGCATAGACAAGACATCAGCACTCCCGACGAATTTCGTCAAAGAGCGCCGCGATGCAGCGTTACGGAGCGCTTTCGTAGCTGAAAAGCCACCAGCCTCAATCGGCTGTCAAGCTGGCATGGACGCAACATACGCTTCAGCGTTTGGTTTGCACCAGAGAGCTTTTCGCCCCAACTGCGGCAGGAGAATTCAAGCGGTCAACGGTCGTGCGCGTTACCGACTCGCGAGTTACCTCTAACTGCAATCTGCGATCCAAGAATCACTATCCGACTGCGGACGACACTTGAGAAATACAAAGTGGAAAAATGGTGGCGCATTGGGTGCTGATTCAAGCTGCATCAGCGACAGCATACCGATCAATCCGCGCCAGCACACCGGCCATCGCTTCGCGAGCCAGTTCCGTATCAAAGTGGGTTTGCAGATTGATCCAGCTTTGCGCCTGGGTGCCAAAGTAGGCGCCCAGGCGCAGGGCTGTATCAACCGTGATGCCGCGCAGGCCTTTGACGATTTCGTTGATGCGCCGGGGCGGCACATCAATGGCTTTGGCCAGCGCGTACTGACTGATGCCCATTGGCTTGAGCCAGTCTTCCAACAAGATGATGCCGGGGTGTGAAAGCGGTATTTGGCGGGTCATGGGCTCTCTTTGAATCGAAATCAAGGATATCGGGCCTCGGGCACCCCGAATTGGCGTGCAATGATAACGGGGATCGTTAATAGAACTGTTTCGTTGCTTGTGTAAAAAACGCGCGCTCAGACCGGGCGACCAGGGCATGCGTGGTGCATCAAGCAGGCCCCGTCGCTTGGCGATAGACTAATACCCATAGGAGCACCCATGAAAGTCATTGATTCCATCGTCACCCAAGCCGCCGGCATTGCCGCCATTCGCCGCGATATCCACGCGCATCCCGAACTGTGTTTTGAAGAGTCGCGCACCGCCGACCTGGTGGCGCAAAAGCTCACTGAGTGGGGCATCCCGGTTCACCGCGGCCTGGGCACCACTGGCGTTGTCGGTATCGTCAAGAACGGCACGTCGACGCGCGCCATCGGCTTGCGTGCCGACATGGATGCACTGCCGATGCAAGAGTTCAACACCTTTGGCCACGCCAGCACGCATGCTGGCAAGATGCACGCTTGCGGCCACGATGGACACACCGCCATGCTGCTGGCAGCGGCCCAGCATCTGGCAAAAAATCGCAACTATGACGGCACGGTCTATCTGATATTTCAGCCGGCTGAGGAGGGCGGAGGCGGCGCGCGCGAAATGATCAAGGACGGTTTGTTTGACAAGTTCCCGATGGACGCGGTGTTCGGCATGCACAACTGGCCGGGCTTCGAAGTCGGTACCTTTGCCGTGGCGCCCGGGCCGGTGATGGCGTCGAGCAATGAGTTCAAGATCAAAATCTACGGTCGCGGCGCCCATGCGGCGACACCGCACAACGGGCTCGATCCGGTGCCGGTGGCCTGCCAACTGGTGCAGTCTTTTCAGACCATCATCAGCCGCAATATGAAGCCGATTGACGCCGGTGTGATTTCCGTCACCATGATCCACGCCGGGGAAGCGACCAACGTCATACCGGACCACTGCGAGTTGCAGGGCACGGTGCGCACCTTCTCGATCGAGGTGCTGGACATGATCGAGCAGCGCATGAAGCAGATTTCGGAGCACACCTGCGCCGCCTTCGACATGCGCTGTGAGTTCGAGTTCCGGCGCAATTACCCGCCGACCATTAATGCTGTGGCTGAAGCCGAGTTTGCGCGCAAGGTGATGACGAGCATCGTTGGTGCCGACAAGGTGGTGCTGCAGGAGCCGACCATGGGCGCCGAGGACTTCTCCTACATGCTGCTGGCCAAACCCGGTTGCTACTGTTTCATTGCCAACGGCGACGGCGCGCACCGTGAATCCGGGCATGGCGAAGGCCCTTGCATGCTGCACAACCCGAGCTATGACTTCAACGACGACATGATCCCGCTCGGCGCCACCTACTGGGTGCGTCTGGCCGAGGAATGGCTCAAACCCGCTGCCTGAGAAAGACCGCACCATGATGAAACCAATCGAAGCGTTTTCCAGTAGCTACGCCCAGGCACGCGCCAAGTTTCTGGCCGCCGCCGCCGAGGCCAAACTGGCGGTGCGCTCGCACCTGCACCCGCTGCCCGGGCGTGACGGCGAAGAGCTGGCGATGGATGTGGTGCTTGACGGCGCTGCGGATGCGCAGCGCATGCTGATCGTCAGCAGTGCCTGCCACGGTGTCGAGGGCTATTGCGGCAGCGGCGTGCAGGTCTATGCGCTGCACGATGCCGCCTGGCGCGAACAGGCGCGCGCGAAAGGCGTGGCGGTTTTGTACGTGCATGCGCTCAACCCCTACGGCTTTTCCCATGTGCGGCGGACCACGAACGAAAACGCCGATCTGAATCGCAATTTTCACGACTTCTCCAAGCCCTTGCCGGTCAATGAGGGTTATCGCAGCATTCATTCCTTGTTGCTGCCCGAACAATGGCCACCGAATGCCGAGAACGATGCCGCCATAGCCGCTTACGTCGGGAAGCATGGCGTGCGCGCATTTCAGTCCGCCGTCTCGGGCGGTCAGCACGAGTTTGCCGATGGCCTGTTCTTCGGCGGCACGGCGCCGACCTGGAGCAACCAGACCATTCGCCAGGTGCTGCGCGAGCATGGGCGCAGCGCGAGCAGGATCGCCTGGATTGATTTGCACACGGGCCTTGGCCCGAGTGGTGTCGGCGAGCGCATTTTTGCCTGCAAGGATGATGCTGCGGCACTGGCGCGCGCGCGCCAGTGGTGGGGCGGCAATGGCGCGACACCGATCACCTCAATCTACGACGGCTCCTCAACCTCGGCCTTCCTGACCGGCTTGATGTGGATGGCCTTCTACGAGGAATGCCCGCAGGCCGAATACACCGGCATCGCCATGGAGTACGGCACACTGCCGTTCCCCGAAGTGACGCAGGCGCTGCGCGCCGAGCACTGGCTCAACAAGCATCCAGAAGCGCCTCCAGCCCAGGCCAAACAGATCAAGCAGCAGATGATGGATGCCTTCTATACCGATACCGACGCCTGGAAAACGCAAATCGTGGCCCAGGCGCGCGAAGCGCTGTTTCAGGCGGTAGAGGGCCTCAGTAGTTGAGTAAACCTATCTCGTGATCGGGCGCTTTCCGCTCGCAGGATCATTTCCGAGAAAGTAAGTCTTTCACGTGAGACGGCCGTTTTGATGCCGCAACGCAATCATTTCGCGACGTGTGAAAATTGTGGTTGTTATATGGATTTATATACAGTATTATTACTCACCTGTAAAAAATCACTTGCGAACATACGATCATGACCAACGCACTTGCCGCCGATGATTTTTCGAGCTTTCTGGGTGGGCGAAAATTTGGCACCATCTTGGCGGATCCGCCGTGGCAGTTTCAGAATCGTACCGGCAAAGTTGCGCCTGAGCACAAGCGACTCAATCGCTATGGAACTTTGACGCTGGAGGACATCAAGTCGTTGCCGGTTGCCAGCGCTGCCGACGAAACAGCACATCTTTATCTTTGGGTTCCGAATGCACTTTTGCCCGAGGGGCTTGCCGTCATGGCAGCCTGGGGGTTCAAGTACAAGTCAAATATTGTTTGGCAAAAGATCCGCAAAGACGGCGGTCCTGACGGCAGGGGCGTTGGCTTTTACTTCAGAAACGTTACGGAAGTATTGCTTTTTGGCGTGAGGGGTAAGAATGCCAGGACCCTAAAGCCTGGGCGTACGCAAGTCAACATCATGTGCACTCGCAAGCGTGAGCACTCAAGAAAACCAGATGAACAGTATCCGCTGATCACTGCGTGCAGCCCTGGACCTTTTCTTGAGATGTTTGCACGGGGGAAGCGTGAAGATTGGGTCATCTGGGGGAACCAGGCGGATGAAAAATATGCGCCAGACTGGCCGACCTACTCTAATCACTCTCAGTCGCAGGCTGATATACAACTCGCACTTGCGTAATGCATGTGGCTTCAGGAGTCGTTGACATCCTCTGTTAGGTCATCTTCCGATTGCTGGTCGACTTTGGCTTCGTCAAATACCACGATGGACGCAGGAAGACCGATCAGCAATAAAGGACAGGGATTTCCTACGCCACGTTCCACGCGGTGAATCAGTTTCTCCCAATGTGTGGTGGCTTGTCCAAACTTGTTGGATACAAAGTTGTCAGTCCAAGCATTCGCAAATGGAACGGGTTCCTTGTCCCGACTTGTGCGTTTCAATATATTCGCGCGTTGTTTCGGTGTGGGGACAACTCCGTTTTTTGCCAACTTGTCCATTGACGTTATGTCGCGCTCGATGGCGAAGCGATGCACGGCTGTCCAGAGTGAATTCTGCAGTGATTTACCCCTCGTAACGATCACGCCAACACTGATGGCGCCCTCGGCATGAAGTCGTTTGAAATTCTCCAGATCGCGGTCATAAAAGGGGTCTTTGTTGTTCCACTCGATTTCCATTGCCACAGAGCCAATACCTGGGTAGGTTTTGACATGATCGACTTCGTGTGAAGTTGATTCCCGTGGCACGCCGTCAATCGTCTTACCGATTTCAAAAACATGCTTCTTCCAGCCCATCAATGAAAGTGACTTGCGCAGTCTCTGTGTGAACTTGGTTTCCCCACCCCCGGAGCCGATGATCTCGGTGATGGGCAAGTTGATTGCATTGAGTGCGTTACCGATTTCGATCAGTGCCTGCGGAAATTCACCTGAAAGGATCGATTTGGCGTGGGCCTGAAAAAGAATGTCGAAGCCCTTGGCCTCAAGGGTTGCAAATGGGTTGGGTGCGGCAGTACTGACAGAGCGTGTTTTCGACATGCTCATCATCATAGTGGTGTGCCAATGAGTTGCATAGCCCGTGACCGACGCATCTTGACTAACCGACAAGACATGCCCTATGTCACGTCGCTTGACAGAGAACCTCAGCCGGCAAAGCGCCGTTCGGCCATCGCCAGCAGGCCGTCAAAAATCAGGTTGTCCACCAGTTCGAACTGCACCGACATGCTGGGCGCCATCTTCCAGCCGGCACCGCCCGTCATGATGCATTTAGGCTCGGCGCCGCAGTGGTTGCGCACGTGCTGCACCATGCGCTCGACCGCACCGGCAATGGCGTAGGTGCCGCCACTGGTGAGGGCGTCGCTGGTGTTGGTCGGGAACTCGCGCACATCGCCGGTTGGCACGTGCAGGCCGGCGGTGCCGGATTCGAGCGCACGCAGCATGATGCCGTGGCCGGGCAGGATCAGGCCGCCGAGAAACTTGCCGTTGACATCGATGGCGTCAACGGTGACGGCGGTGCCGACCATGACGACCACTATCGGACGCGCCGGGCCCTGGGCCAGTGCGCAGTGCCAGGCGCCTATCATGGCGACCCAGCGGTCGGCGCCCAGGCGCGCCGGGTAGTCATAGCCGTTTGTGATGCCGGCTTCCGCCGTGCTCGACACCACCCATTGCGCGGCTACGTCCCAGATTTCCATCTGCTCCTCGACCCGCCGGCGTACCGCATCACCGGCGACGAAGCAGCCCAGCATCTGCGTTGGCGGCGTCAAGGCGGCCCAGGCGCCTTCGGCCAGTTTGTCAATGTTGTCGAGAAATTCGACCCCTTGGGCCAATACCGGTGAACACCGGTGCGGTGATTGGTAAAGCGCCCACTTCAGGCGGGTGTTGCCAATGTCGATTGCCAGAAAAGTCATAGTGCGATTATCACGAAGAAAAGCGCTCAAGCTTGTCGCCACGGCAGACCGTGATGGCGCCAGCCACCTTTGTGGCCGCGTTGGCCGTTTTCATCGGCGTCGCCTTCGAAGCCTTCAAGCACGTTATAGGCCTCCAGCCCGAGTTCGGTGGCGCGCCGTGCGGCCGCGATGGAACGCACACCGCTGCGGCACAGCAGCAGCGCTTTCTTGTCCGCGGGTACGGCGGCCAGCAAGGCCTGGTCAAAGTTGTTGTTCATGAACATGCCGGGCCATTGTTTCCACGGCACGGCAACTGCGCCGGGCACAAAACCGACCCATTCCTGCTCGGCGCTGCTGCGGATGTCGACCAGCACGGCGTCGCCGCGCTGCCACCAGTCAAATGCCTGTTGCGGCGAAACGTCGCCCGCGTAATCCTGTGCCATGGCGTGCATCCCTAGACGATTTTCACGCTCAGACCGGGCAGGCCGTCGATGTGCATCTCGATCAGGTCGCCGACCACTACTGGGCCCACGTTCTCAGGCGTGCCCGAGTAGATGATGTCACCGGGAAAAAGCTCAAAGGCTTCCGACAGTTTGGCGATCTGCTCCGCCACCGACCACATCATCTGGTTCAGGTTGGCACTTTGTTTGGTCTGGCCGTTGACCTTGAGCCAGATCGCGCCCTGCGTGAAGTGGCCGGTCTGCGCCACCTTATGGATGGCGCCGATGGGCGCGGAGTGGTCAAAGCTCTTGCCGATTTCCCAGGGCTTTTTCTCGTCGCCCATGGCGCGCTGCAAATCGCGCCGTGTCATGTCCAGCCCGAGCGTGTAGCCGTAGACATGCGAGAGCGCCTGGTCCAGCGCGATGCGGCGCCCGCCCTTGCCGATGGCGGCCACCAGCTCGGCTTCGTAGTGGTAGTTCTTGGTCAGCGTCGGGTAGGGGTGGTTCGCGACCGTGCCAGCTGCCACGTACTGGATGGCATCGGTCGGTTTCTGGAAGAAGAAGGGCGGTTCGCGCGTCGGGTCGGAACCCATTTCGCGCGCGTGCGCGGCGTAGTTGCGGCCAATGCAGTAGATGCGGCGCACTGGGAACAGCTCATCCGAGCCGATGATCGGGATGTAGGTTGCCGGCACCGCAAACGGTGTTTTCGCCTGCTGCTGCGCCACACCGGCCGTGGCACAACCGAGCAGGGCGCCGGTGCCAAGCAGGGCTGAGCTCTGGAAAAAATCGCGTCTGGCGATTGTCATGGTGTGTCTCCGGTTTACTGTTACGGGTGCCGCATCGATGGGCTCTGACATCAGGTTCAGGCGCTGACGCTGGCGGCAGTTTAGTCCGGTCTGATGATTTGTGTTGTCCAACGTGGTCGGGCCGCCTTGCGCACGCCTACACTGGCGTTTGAGTCTGCGGTAAGATCGAGATTGACGTTTACGTCAACGTCAAGTCAGCTAAATCGGTTCGAATGCTGACTCTGCGACCCCTCGACCCCCGGAGCTACAACATGACCGATCTGTCTGACCAATTCAAGGTGCTTGCCAATTACCGCCCACTCAACAAGGTGCGCTTTGTGACGGCCGCCAGCCTGTTCGACGGCCACGACGCCGCCATCAACATCATGCGCCGCATCCTGATGAGCATGGGCGCCGAGGTGATTCACCTCGGGCACAACCGCAGCGTCGAGGAAGTAGTGACAGCCGCCCTGCAGGAAGATGCGCAGGGCATTGCGATCAGCTCCTACCAGGGTGGTCACGTCGAGTATTTCAAGTACATGGTGGACCTGCTCAAGGCACGCGGCGGGGCCCATATTCAGGTCTTTGGCGGCGGCGGCGGCGTCATCGTGCCACCGGAAATCCGGGAACTGCAAGCCTACGGCGTGACGCGGATTTACAGCCCGGAGGACGGGCAGAAGATGGGTCTGGCCGGCATGATCGGAGAAATGGTGATGCGCTGCGACAAGGACCTCTCCGCTTATGCACCGCAATCATTGCAGGCAATCCAGGGACACAACGAATTGAGCTGGCGCGCACTGGCGCAACTGATCACGGCGCTGGAAAACGAAAAAGCCGCCGGTGTCGATAAGGGTGCGCCGGCCGCATCGTTCACAGCACTGGTCGAAGACATCAGGACCCAGGCTGCGGCTAAGAAGGTGCCGGTACTCGGCATCACCGGGACCGGCGGCGCCGGCAAGTCGTCGTTGACCGATGAGCTGATCCGCCGTCTGCGGCTCGACCAAAACGACAGCCTGCGCGTGGCCCTGATCAGCATCGATCCGTCGCGCCGCAAGACCGGTGGCGCGCTGCTGGGCGACCGCATCCGCATGAATGCGATCGGTCCCTGGCGCCAAGGTTCGCGCGTTTTCATGCGCAGTCTGGCCACGCGCGACTTCGGCAGTGAAATCTCGCCAGCTCTGCCCGATGTGATTGCCGCCTGCAAGGTCGCAGGTTTCGACCTGATCGTGGTTGAGACCTCGGGCATTGGTCAGGGCGACGCGGCCATCGTGCCGCATGTTGATGTGCCGATGTATGTGATGACGCCGGAGTTCGGCGCTGCCAGCCAGCTCGAAAAAATCGACATGCTGGACTTTGCCGAGTTCATTGCCATCAACAAGTTCGACCGCAAGGGCGCGCTCGATGCCCTGCGCGATGTGACCAAGCAGGTGCAGCGCAACAAGGAAGCCTTCACCACACCGGCCGATCAGATGCCGGTGTTCGGCACCATGGCGGCGCGCTTCAACGACGACGGCGTCACCGCCCTGTATCAGGCGTTGAAAGTGCGGCTGGCGGAACTGGGCCTGCCGTTCAAGGAAGGCAGTCTGCCGCTGGTCAAAGTGCGTCACAGCACCAATCAGACGCCGGTCGTGCCGGCGGCGCGCAGCCGCTATCTGGCCGAAATCGCCGACACCGTGCGCGGCTACAAGAAGCGCGCGCGCGCTCAGGCCAAACTGGCGCGAGAGATTCAGCAACTGCGCGAGAGCGGCCGCATGCTCAAGGCCTGTGATGCCAGCAAGACCAATGCGTATGAGGCCGTGCTTGATCTGGCCGCGCAGCGCGATGAGCAACTCGGCGCGGCCGAGCGCAAGCTGCTCACGCAGTGGCCGATCATGCAAGCGGCCTATGCCGGCGACGAATACGTGGTCAAGATCCGCGACAAGGAATTGCGCACGGCGCTGACCAGCAAGAGCCTGAGTGGCACGACGATCCGCAAGGTGGCGCTGCCGCAATACGAGGACCACGGGGAAATCCTGAAGTGGCTGGCACTGGACAATGTGCCCGGCAGCTATCCCTACACCGCTGGTACCTTTGCCTTCAAGCGTGAGGGCGAGGACCCGACGCGCATGTTCGCCGGCGAGGGCGATGCCTTCCGCACCAACACGCGTTTCAAGCTGCTGAGCTCGGGCATGGCGGCCAAGCGCCTGTCTACCGCCTTTGATTCGGTCACGCTCTACGGCAACGACCCCGATCCACGGCCCGACATCTACGGCAAGATCGGCAACAGTGGCGTCAGCATTGCCACCATCGACGACCTGAAGGTGCTCTACAGCGGCTTCGATCTCTGCAGCCCAAGCACCTCGGTTTCGATGACCATCAACGGCCCGGCGCCGAGCATTCTGGCCATGTTCATGAACACGGTGATCGACCAGAATATCGAGAAGTTCAAGACGGAGAATGGCCGCGAGCCGACCGACACCGAGCTCGAAAAAATCCGCGAATGGGTGCAGGAGAACGTGCGCGGCACGGTGCAGGCCGACATCCTCAAGGAAGACCAGGGCCAGAACACCTGTTTGTTCTCGACCGAGTTCAGCCTCAAGGTGATGGGCGATATCGCCGAGTATTTTGTGCACAACCGGGTGCGCAACTTCTACTCGGTCTCGATCAGCGGCTACCACATCGCCGAGGCCGGCGCCAACCCGATCAGCCAGCTGGCCTTCACGCTCTCGAACGGTTTCACCTTTGTTGAGGCCTATCTGGCGCGCGGCATGCACATCGACGATTTCGCACCGAACCTGAGCTTCTTCTTCTCCAACGGCATGGACCCCGAGTACACCGTAATGGGTCGCGTCGCGCGGCGCATTTGGGCGGTGGCCATGAAGGAGAAGTACGGCGCCAACGAGCGCAGCCAGAAACTCAAATACCACATCCAGACATCAGGACGCAGCCTGCACGCGCAGGAAATCCAGTTCAACGACATCCGCACCACGCTGCAGGCGCTGATCGCGATTTACGACAACTGCAACAGCCTGCACACCAATGCGTTTGACGAAGCCATTACCACGCCGACCGAAGACTCGGTGCGCCGCGCCATGGCGATCCAGCTCATCATCAACCGCGAATGGGGTCTGGCCAAGAACGAGAACCCGAACCAGGGCGCCTTCATCATCGAAGAGCTGACCGAGTTGCTGGAAGAAGCCGTGTTGACCGAGTTTGAGCGCATTGCCGAGCGCGGCGGCGTGCTCGGTGCCATGGAAACGGGCTACCAGCGTGGCCGCATCCAGGACGAGTCCATGCACTACGAGATGCTCAAGCACACCGGTGAGCTGCCCATCATCGGCGTCAACACTTTCCGCAATCCGCACGGTGACGCGGTGCTCGACAAGCTGGAACTGGCACGCTCGACCGATGACGAAAAGCAGAGCCAGCTCAAGCGCCTGGCCGATTTCCACGCGCTGCACGCAGCAGAGGCGCCAGCGCAGCTCAAGCGTCTGCAGCAGGCCGTGATTGAAAACAGGAACGTGTTTGAAGTGCTGATGGACGCGGTGCGCGTCTGCTCACTGGGGCAGATCACCAATGCGCTGTTTGAGGTGGGTGGGCAGTACCGGCGGAATATGTAAGACCTTGCGGGACAGATCAAGATTTGCGCAGCAAATTTGCTCTGTCCCCAACTCGAAACGGGATGTTGGTGTGGGCCGAGGGCGCCGCAGCGGGTGACTCCGCGAATGTCCCCCGGCCTGCGGCCTCCGCCTTGATTTCGCTACGTCACCCGCTGCATCGCCCTCGGCAACAAGCGTCGGTGGTTCTCGCTGCAAGCTCGTGTTTGCGAACGGCGTAATTGAGGTGGACTTTTTCGGCGGCAAGGCTATAGTGCATGTACCAAAACAAGGCTAAGCAATGTCTATTCACTTGTTTGTCAGTAGAAGCCCGACAACCACCTCCATTGCAATCCACTAAATGCAGAGTCTCCCTGCCCGCTGTGTTGGACGCATCTTCCACCTTGATGCGAACCGCGTCAACGCTCGCCAAGATGATCCTGCGATGAACAAGTTGGAGCAGTGGAAGGCTGACGGGGTCATACGGCTCTTGATGTCCGACACCGCTTACCACGAAGCGGGAAGGAATGGCGCAGCAAGGCTGCAGAAGACACGCGACTACATATGGATCAAGTACAACGATGCTGACGATGCCGACGTCGAACTACGGCGAAGGATTGAGCAAGTGCTTTTCCCACAGGGCGCCCAAAATCAGAATCAGCGGAACGATGTCGACATTCTGTTCAAGGCAGAGCGCTTGCAGCACATTCTGATTACACGCGACGGAGGATCAAAGCGCCAACCCGGTGGAATGCTCGGGAACGCTTCGGAACTTGCGAAGCTGGGAGTCGTCGTGCTCACAGCTGAGTCGGCTGTCGCACAAATCACGCGACTAATTTTTGAGCGTGACGCTGAAGTGCAAAGACTCGCGGCGCAGCTAGGGAAACGCGGATCAAATCAACTTTGATCCGCATGATGACGTGGCGCACACTTTTTTGTTCGCGTTACGCCGAATTTCGCGATCTCTTTCGCAATCGTGTCCGATTTTTCAGTTTCTACGCCTCTTTCGAGGCTTC
>CAIXNB010000017.1 GCA_903920695.1 uncultured beta proteobacterium | reverse complement strand
CCAACACTTGACGCCCAGATGTCCCTGTTGTAGTGGAGCGCTTGATGCACACCACTATAAGAATCATAGGCTTACGTCACTAACTGATGAACTCGGGTGAACAGCATCAGTAGCCAGCAACAACCGACACAGTAAAGGCCATGCTGAAATCCCATGCGCATTGCCCCAGCGTAGCCATCGTGCCAGTGGGTAAGAAAGTAGCTGGCCGGTGATTCACAGTGCTTCAGGCATGTATTCTTCAAAGGTGTCCACTGATAGAAACCGAGCGCAAGCAAAATAAGTGCAAACAACCGTTGGTTGCCAATCCACTGCGCTGGCATCAAAAGAGAGTGACTCGCCAACTGCCACTGAACAACACTGGCGAGCACACTGAAGAGGGACCAAGCCGCCAAATAGCCGAGGACGAACCATGGGGCCAAGCTCGGGAAAGATTGACCGGCACTGTGGGGTGATTCCTTCGCTTGCAACGCCCGTACCCATGGTAGGACGGTCGGTGTCATCATGGCAACCATCATGATCAGCCACATCACGATGGTGTCCAGGAACTCGCTCACTTCCCAAGCCACACCAACTCTGGTTCGACAATAATCCCGTGCCCATTGCGGCGGCTGCCACTGGTTGAGTGCCATCCATAGCCAGGCCGCTGCCGTAACGAAAGCCAGTGCAATGACCTGCCAGGTGCTGCTGCGCAAGCCAGAGCCGCTCCTGGCGAGAAGCCATTTCCATGATGCGTTTAACAGCTTGCCTCCCAGGAGAATTTGGAATGGAGTGCATGCGTGTTTTTGGTGTGGAATTGATATGGCGCGTCCGTGTAGTCGGTGCTTCCCATGTCCAGGACTTGGGTCGCGTTGTGAAGCTGGTTGAAGGAGTTCTCGATGCGAACCTCTTGCTCCTTGTTCCGCCCGCGAAGCCAGGAAACTGTAGAGCGAAATATTTCTCCGGCTGCTAATTTCTTTTCTTGACCGTTGTCTGAAAATGAAATTGGTATCCGGCGTGTTGGTTTCCTCTCCTTGACAAATTGAGCCAGGACTTTCCAGGGCCCATTAGCCTCACCACTGACAATTCTCTCAATCGCTTGCTGCTGGGCTGGACTGGCGCCGTTATCTATGTAGGTTGTCAATATCCAGTCGCCCGAAACCATGTGCTGCGGCGTGTCGTAGATGATGATGGCCTTCATTCCGTTAAGAGTGACATCGCCGAACTGGCCTTCGTCAAAGCAGATACCCCAGTGGCCCAGGCATCGTTCATAGGTACACAACTGAGAGAAATGAAAATGACCCGGGCAAACTACTTGGCAATTGCAGTTTTCAAATAGCAGACCTTTGGCCCACCACGATATTTGATGATCCATTTTTTTCTCCCTCAACCTTGCGCGCTAAGGCCTGCTTTGAAGGCCGGTTCAATCTGACCGGTGTCTAAAGCGGACACCGGCAGGTCGTCCTCCACTATGGGTGCTTGCTCCAAAGTCAATGACATGAAGGCCGCGCTGGCCGGGCACGCGCCCTGAAACTCGGCAGAGGCCTTCAAGGCCAGTGCAGCTTGTTCGATGAGCTCGTACTTGAAACCGAGCTGCGCGAAATATTTGTTTGCGTTGGTCGTCAAGAGACAAACCTTGGCGATCTTGCGGCGCCGAGCCTCCAACAAAAGTCGGGATACCAGCATCTTGCCCACGCCCTGACGGTGCAGGCGCGGCGCAACGGCGACGGAGCGAAGCAGCGCAATGTCTGCATAGACTTCCAGGCCTGCACTGCCAATGACTTCGCCGTCGCTGATGGCAAGCAGGTAGGTGGCCAAATGCTCGCGGGCACCCTCAAACGGCAGCTTGTTGGCCTCAAGCAGAGCGGCAACCGCGAGCCAGTCGTTCTCGGTTGCCGGCCGCAATGCCATGTTTTTGCTCAGCATGATTTGGTTTCCCTTCATTACTGCTGCACCAAGGGCTTGAGCGCGCGGATGAAGCCACTAACGAACTTGCCATCGACTTGCTGTGCGAGTTGCTGGATGTCCGTACTCTGCCCGGCCAGAAAGTCCCGCGCATCGTCGATGCCGTAGACACGGGTGACTTCAATCTCCGCGTTCTCGAAGCCGGCACCGGCAAGTTTGGCCAGATAGTCCTGATCGGACAACGCGCCAGCCACGCATCCAACCCAGAGTTCCATGCTCTTGCGGATTGCGGGCGGCACCTCCCCACGCACGACCACGTCCGAGACGGCAAAGCGGCCGCCGGGTTTGAGCACGCGGAAGGCTTCCGTCAACACCCGGTCCTTGTCGCCCGAGAGATTGATGACGCAGTTGGATATGACGACATCGACCGAGTTGTCCGGCAAGGGGATGTCCTCGATCTCGCCTTTGAGAAAGTGCACATTGGTCAATCCGCTCTTGCGCTTGTTCTCCTGCGCCAAGGCAAGCATTTGATCGGTCATGTCTAGGCCGAAGGCCCGTCCGGTGGGGCCGACCCGTTTGGCCGAGAGTAGGACGTCAATGCCACCTCCCGACCCTAAGTCGAGCACGGTTTCGCCTGCCTTGAGTTCCGCGAGTGCTGTCGGGTTGCCGCAGCCCAGCGACGCCAGCAGCGCCTTCTCGGGCACTTCGGCAGACTGCAGCGCGTCGTACAGGTTTGACGTGATGGGATCGGCTGCTCCGCTACAGCAACTTCCCGTTGCACCCTGCGCGATTTGCGTCGCCGCCTGGCCGTACTTCTGTCGCGCCACCTCTTTGACATCGCCGTTTGTGTTCATCGTCATCTCATTGGGGTTAACTGCAACAGACGAGGGTCTGCCGTTCGGTGGACTTGCTTCTGATGCCCTATTCGGAGTACAGCAAGAGCTTGATGTGGCCGCCCCAGTGGGTTGCAGTTGGGGCTGCGAGCCGCAGCAAGAACGGTTTGTAGTGGTCGAGTTCAAAAATCTATCTCCTTAGGTATGTGGTGTTAATGGGTGACAATATTTCCCGGGCTTTAAGTGCTCGTCGCTGTCAGCGGGACTTTTTGCGAATAGGCGACCGAACAGTGACGCCCTGGCAACAGTTCAACTGAACAAACTGAACCATTTCATTGAGTGCGGCGTAATTCGCCTTGCATCGGACCGACCGACCCTCTTTTTCCTGTGTGACCAAATCGGCCTGCACCAGTTCACGCAGGTGAAATGCCACCGTTGAGGCAGGGCGTTCAAGGGCGGACTGCAACTCGCCGATGGTCAGTCCCGAGAGCCCCGATTGCACCAGTACTTGAAAAAGCTCAAGGCGGTTTTCGTGTCCGAGACTGGCTAGGCGTTTTGCTATGGTTGCTGCACTCATGTCGTGACTATATACCTGCGTTTGTGGTTATGTCAACCTTCTGCACTGCCTTATTGAAGCTCCCGTCGGGGTCATGCTAAGCATGGCCTGGCTGCCGGGCTATCCGTTATTGCATCGACTTGCACCGTCAATGACGGCTTTAGAGGCCGGAATCGTGACCTTGAATTTCGGCTTCGGGGACCTTACGGGTCGCCACGAACCGCTCCTTTACGTCGTTGAACTGGAGGGCCGGAAAGCCGACTGTGGTAAATACCCGCAATGTGTCTGGTCCCGGTATCCAGTGCCACGTTTTTAACCCAACGATGCCCCATTTATCTGATCAGGCAACAGCGCAAGGTGGGGGTGGGGCGGATGTTGGGGGCGATTTTAAGAAGCGAAGTGCATGAGCCCCCGGCATCCGCCTCGCCCCCGCCGACTCAAGTCCAACGGGTTGCTTTAACCGATCAAGAAAGAAGGCCCCGCAGGGCCTTCTTGAGTCGAAGCGGTAATGCTGCGAAGCTTAGTCGCGTTCGCCGCCGAAGATGCCCAGCAGAGCCAGCAGGCTCTGGAACACGTTGATGATGTCGAGGTACAGGGCCAGTGTGGCGCTGATGTAGTTGGTCTCGCCGCCGTCGACGATCTGCTTGAGGTCAAACAGCATGTAGGCGCTGAAAACGCCGATGGCCATCACCGAGATCACCGCCATGCCCGCTGTGGAGCCGACGAAGATATTGATGATGCCGCCGATCATGATGGCGATGGCGCCGACAAACAGCCACTTGGCCATGCCGGAGAGGTCGCGCTTGATGACGCTCGACAGCGTGGCCATGACGAAGAACACACCAGCCGTGCCGCCAAAGGCGGTCATGATCAGGTCAGGGCCGTTCTTGAAACCCAGCACCATGGCGATCATGCGTGACAGCATCAAGCCCATGAAGAAGGTGAAGCCCAGCAGCACCGGAACGCCAGTGGCTGAATTCTTGGTCTTTTCGATTGCGTACATGAAGCCGAAGGCGCCGCCGAGAAACACGATCATGCCCAAGCCGCCGCCCAGCGAGCGGGTGATGCCGGTGGCCACGCCAAGCCAAGCGCCCAGCACGGTGGGTACCAGGCTCAAGGCCAGCAACCAGTAGGTGTTGCGTAGCACTTTGTTGCGCTGTTCGCTCAGTGCGTTGAGGCCAAAACTGCGGTCAATCGATTGCAAGTTGTCATTCATGGTCAGAAACTCCTTCAATGTCTGCGGTGTAGCAGATAGGGCGCATTCTAGGGGAATCAAGCCCCAGACAAAATTAACTCGACCCGATTCCGCACCAGTGTAGGGTTTTTCTCCATTGTGGCGTCGGCAAACGGCGCGGGCAGACGCGTTATGCTTGATTCTTTCCCAAACCAAGGTGCAGCTATGAAACACACATTTGCCCTGGAACTCGCTGATGTCAAGAAGGCGGCGGCAGCGGCTGAAGCCGAGGCGCTGAAGAACAACTGGGCGGTCACGATTGCCATCGTCGATGACGGTGGGCATCTGCTGTGGCTACAGCGGCTCGACGGCGCACCTCCCATATCTGCCCATATTGCACCGGCCAAAGCGCACACGGCAGCGCTGGGGCGGCGTGAAAGCAAGGTTTATGAGGACGCCATCAACGGCGGCCGCACCTCGTTTCTGAGTGCGCCAGACATCAGCGGCCTGCTGGAAGGCGGTGTGCCGGTGCTCAAAGATGGCCAGTGCCTGGGCGCGGTCGGCGTCAGCGGTGTGAAATCGAGCGAAGACGCCCAGATTGCCCGCGCCGGTATCGCCGCGTTAGGCTTTTAGCGCGCCACGCTCGGCGCGTCAATAGTCCAGCCGTTCGGGCTTGAGTTCCTGCAGGATAGTGGTGGCGATTTCTTCGATCGACTTGGTGGTGGTCGACAGCCAGCGGATGCTGGAGCGGCGCATCATCGCTTCGGCTTCGCGCACCTCCATGCGGCAATTTTCCAGCGAGGCGTAGCGCGAGTTGGGTCGGCGCTCGTTGCGGATCTCGCTCAGGCGCTCGGGCTGTATCGTCAGCCCGAACAGTTTGCCGTGGTAGGCCTTGAGCGCAGGCGGCAGATGGCCGCGCTCGAAATCTTCCGGAATCAATGGGTAGTTGGAGGCCTTGAGCCCATACTGCATTGCCAGATAGAGTGAGGTCGGAGTCTTTCCGCTGCGGCTGACGCCGACCAAAATCACCTCCGATTGCTCCAGATCCGTGTTGGATTGACCATCGTCATGGGCCAGCGAGAAATTGATGGCTTCGATGCGCGACTGGTATTCCTCGCTTTTGCTGACATCGCTGAAGCGCCCGACGCGGTGGTTGGACTTGACATTGAGTTCCACTTCCAGCGGCTGCACAAAGGTCTGAAACAGGTCAAGCAACATGCCCTGACAACCGCTGGTGATGACTTCAAGCACGCCGGTGTTGACAACCGTGGTGAAGACAATCGGTTTGTTGCCTTCGATGACGCCGGCGTGGTTGATCTGGCGCACCGCCTGCAAGGCTTTGTCAACACTGTCGACAAAGGGCAGTCGGATATGGCGGAATTTGATCTCGAATTGCGCCAGGATGGCGTTGCCAAAGGTTTCGGCCGTGATGCCGGTGCCGTCGGATACAAAGAAAACAGTGCGGTTGGACATGGTGCGAAGGTGATGAGGGGTTGTTCGGGTGCTTGGCTTGTCGCTGCAGCGAACTGCGTTGCGCGCGGGCTCACACCCTACAATGACGCCAATCACCCGATTTTCTCATGCGCCCCACTGACCTGCCACATCCAAGACGCCGTCTGATGACCCGCATGAGCACGGCCAACGTAATTGCCCGATTTGCGCCCGCCGCTACGCTTTTAACTTCTGGAGCTTTCCCATGTCTGCATTATTCAGCCCGACCGCCTTGGTCGTACCGTTTGAGAACCTGAGAATGACCGACGTCGAGTCGGTTGGTGGCAAGAACGCCAGTCTCGGCGAGATGATTTCAAACCTGCCAACGGGCGTCAAGGTGCCTACCGGATTCGCTACCACGGCACACGCTTTCCGCGATTTCCTGGTTTATCAGGATCTGGCTGGGCGAATCAATGCCCGACTGAGTGCGCTCGATACGGAAGACGTGCGGGCGCTGGCGCAGGTCGGCGCTGAAATTCGCGCACTGGTTGAGGCGCAGCCGTTTCCAGCCGATCTGGAGCAAGCGATCCGCGACGCCTTTGTGACCTTGACTGCGGGCAACCCGCAGGCAACGTTTGCCGTGCGCTCATCCGCAACTGCCGAAGATCTGCCCGACGCGTCGTTCGCCGGTCAGCAGGAGACTTTCCTCAATGTCATCGGCATCGAAGAAATCCTGCACAAGATCCGCGAAGTTTTCGCTTCGCTCTACAACGACCGTGCCATCAGCTACCGCGTGCACAAGGGCTTTGCGCATGAGCATGTGGCGCTCAGCGCCGGCATTCAGCGCATGGTGCGTTCTGATATCGGCGCGGCCGGTGTCATGTTCACGATCGATACCGAGTCCGGTTTTTCAGATGTGATCTTCATCACCTCCAGCTACGGCCTGGGCGAAACGGTGGTGCAGGGCGCTGTCAATCCGGACGAGTTCTATGTCCACAAACCGATGCTCAAGGCCGGCAAGCGGGCGCTGATCCGGCGCAGCCTGGGCTCCAAACTGATTCAGATGCAGTTCACAACGGCCGAGGAAAAAGCGATCAGCGGCAAGCTGGTCAAGACCACCGACGTGCCGACGGAACTGCGTAACCGTTATTCGCTGACCGATGCTGATGTCGAAAAATTGGCGGCCTACGCGCTGGTGATCGAGCAGCACTACGGACGTCCGATGGACATCGAGTGGGGCAAAGACGGTCTGGACGGCGAGTTGTACATCCTGCAAGCGCGCCCGGAGACGGTCAAGAGTCAGGCCGGCAGCGCCGTTCAGTACCGTTACAAGCTCAAAGGCAAAGGCGCCGTGATTGTCGAAGGGCGCGCCATTGGTCAAAAGATTGGTACCGGCCCAGTGCGCATCGTCCACAACATCAGCGAGATGGACAAAGTGCAAGCCGGTGATGTCCTGGTGACGGATATGACAGACCCCAATTGGGAGCCGGTCATGAAGCGGGCCTCGGCGATCGTGACAAACCGGGGTGGACGCACCTGCCACGCTGCCATCATTGCACGCGAGCTCGGGATTCCGGCGGTGGTCGGTTGTGGCAACGCGACCGAGTTGCTCAAGGACGGCATGCTGGTGACGGTCAGTTGCGCCGAGGGCGATACCGGTTTCATCTATGACGGCCTGCTGGAGACCGAAGTCAGCGAAGTCCGGCGCGGTGAAATGCCGGCAGTGTCGGTGAAGATCATGATGAACGTCGGCAACCCGCAACTGGCCTTCGACTTCTGCCAGTTACCCAACGAAGGCGTCGGCTTGGCGCGCTTGGAATTCATCATCAACAACAACATCGGCGTGCATCCGAAGGCGATTCTGGATTATCCAAATATCGCGGCCGACTTGAAAAAAGCGGTCGAATCGGTGGCGCGTGGTCATGCGTCGCCGCGTGCCTTCTACGTGGACCGGGTGGCAGAAGGTGTGGCTACGATTGGCGCAGCGTTTTGGCCCAAGCCAGTGATCGTGCGTTTATCGGATTTCAAGAGCAATGAATACCGCAAGTTGATTGGCGGCAGTCGCTATGAGCCGGAAGAAGAAAATCCGATGCTCGGCTTCCGGGGCGCAGCGCGCTACGTCAGTGCCGATTTCGGCGAGGCCTTTGCCATGGAGTGCGAGGCGCTCAAACGCGTTCGTGAGGACATGGGATTGAGCAATATCCAGGTCATGGTGCCCTTTGTTCGCACTGTTGGCCAGGCCCGCAAGGTGACCGAACTGATGGCAACCCACGGTCTCAAGCGCGGTGAAAATGGTCTGAAGATCATCATGATGTGCGAGATTCCGAGCAATGCCATTTTGGCCAAGGACTTTCTGCAGTACTTCGACGGATTTTCAATCGGCTCCAATGATCTGACGCAACTGACGCTGGGCCTCGACCGTGATTCCGGCATGGAGTTGCTGGCCGCCGATTTTGATGAGCGCGACCCGGCCGTTACTGCCCTGATCAGTCTGGCCATCGCAGCGTGCAAGGCCGAAGGCAAGTACATCGGTATTTGCGGCCAGGGCCCGAGTGATCATCCGGACTTTGCCGAGTGGCTGACGCGTGAGGGGATTTCTTCAATTTCCCTTAATCCGGATTCCGTGGTGGCGACCTGGCAAAGGCTCGCTGGTCAGTAGCCATGGCCGGCAGCTTGCGTTTGCAGGGCTGGCTGCTGGCAATCTGGTTTGCAGCGTCTTTTGGCGTCGTCTTTTTCGCCCACGACCTGGGCGGCATTGTCAACGGCTGGCCGGTTGGTTACTGGTTCGCCGCCCAGGGCAGCGTGTTCATCTTTATCGCCATCGTCGCGCTGTTCGCGTGGCTTGCCAATCGGCAGGATGGCGAGATTGCGGTCGTGGACCCGGCCTATGGCGCCTACAAGCGGCGCTTGCATTGGCGCTTTGGCGCCTATGTGCTGTGCCTTTTGCTGTTCTTGCTGGCATTGGCGCTGGCCGAGCAATGGGGGCTCAAAAAGAGCTGGGTCGGCGCAATTTTTCTGTTTGCCACGGTCTGTCTTTATGCTGTGATTGGTATCTATGGGCGTACCTCAGACGCGGCTGAGTACTACGTCGCCGGGCGCAATATTCCGGCGATCTACAACGGCATGGCGACAGCGGCTGACTGGATGAGTGCAGCATCCTTCATCAGCATGGCTGGCGGGCTCTATTTGCAGGGCTTTTCCGGCACGCCGGGGCAACCTGGTGGCCTGGTCTATGTGCTGGGCTGGACTGGTGGTTTCTGTCTGGTGGCGCTGTTGGTTGCGCCGTATCTAAGGAAGCTGAACCTGTATACGGTTCCCGACTATTTTCAGGTTCGATTTGGCGGTCGCTGGCCGCGCATGATCGCCGCTTTTTCCGCCGTGTTGTGTTCTTTCACCTACGTGGTGGCGCAGATTTACGGTGTTGGCTTGATCACTTCGCGCCTCACGGGTGTCCAGTTCGAGATTGGCATCCTGCTTGGTTTGGGTGGGGTGCTGGTGTGCTCGTTCCTCGGCGGCATGCGGGCCGTAACCTGGACTCAGGTGACTCAGTACGTGGTGCTGATTCTTGCTTTCCTGATTCCCGTTTCATGGTTGGCCTACAAGCAGTTGGGCAACCCATTGGCACCCTTTGTCTATGGGCAACAATTGCCGAAGATCGCAGCCCTGGAACAACAACTGCTGTCGTCGCCGGTTGAGCGTCAGGTGACCGACGAATACGCGCGACGTGCGCAGGACTTCGGCCTGAAGCTGCAGGATGTGGACGCCGCGTTGCAGAGCGAGCGTCTGCGTTTGAAAGACAGAATTCGCTTTTTGAACGAGCACCACGCCGAGGAAACAGTCATCGTGGCAGCGCGCAGGGAAATGGCAGCGCTGCCCAGGGATGCAGTTGCGGCGCGCGATAGTTGGACGCTCGCCATGCAGGACAATCTGGAACGGGCCAAGCCGCTGGGTGGCATGCCGGCGCACGCCAAAGCGTTTGCGGGTGACCCGCACGGGAGTGCGGCCGAACGCGAGACGTTTGAACTTTCAAGGCTCAATTTTCTGGCGCTGATGTTTTGCCTGATGGCCGGGACCGCCGGCCTGCCGCACCTGCTGACGCGTTTCTACACCACGCGCACAGTCGCTGAGGCGCGGACATCGGTGGTCTGGTCGCTGTTCTTCATTGCGCTGTTGTACCTGGCCGCGCCGGCACTGGCAGTGCTGGTGAAGTACGAAATCATGAGTCATCTGGTAGGGCAGAGTTTTGATTCCCTGCCGGTCTGGATTGCCCAGTGGGCCAAAGTGGACCCCGCCCTGATCGCTGTCAGCGATGTCAATGGTGATCACATTCTCCAGTTCTCCGAACTCAGAATGGGCGCCGATATTGTGATGCTGGCCACGCCTGAGCTCGGTGGCCTGCCCTATGTCGTGTCGGCACTGGTGGCCGCAGGTGGGCTGGCGGCGGCCTTGTCCACGGCCGATGGTCTGCTGCTGACCATCGGCAATGCGCTGGCGCACGATTTGTTTTTTCGCGGTGCCAGCGGGAGTGGCCAGGCCGGCGCCGTACGCAGGGTCATGTTGTCAAAATTTGTGCTGCTGGTGGCGGCACTGGTGGCAGCCTACGTGGCTGCGCAACGCCCGGCCGATATCCTTTATCTGGTGTCAGCCTCGTTTTCTCTTGCGGGCGCCGCGTTTGTGCCGGTGATGGTGCTGGGAATCATGTGGACTGGTACGACATCCGCGGCGGCGGTCTGCGGCATGACTGCGGGTTTGGGGCTGACGCTCTACTACATGGCGCTCAATGCTGTGTCGGTCAGAGCAGCCTTGGGCCTGTCGGGTAGTGGCCTGTGGTTTGGCATTCAGTCTGTCTCTGCCGGTGTTTTCGGCATTCTGGCGGGCCTGCTTGTGACCGTTGTCGTCAGCCTGCTGTGGCCTTCCTCGGCCTCTCCTTCTGGTGGACAGGGCGCGGTAGGTGCCGATGGCATATAATCATCGGCTCACCTTGCCACACCTCACACGACGCTGAGGGTAGCTTATTCGGCCCCGTGGGGGCTATCCACAAGGAGTATCAATGCGTCATTACGAAATCATTCTCATGATCCATCCGGATCAGAGCGAACAAGTTCCCGCCATGCTGGAACGTTACAAGGGCATGATCATCGCCGGCGGCGGCAAAGTGCACCGCGTTGAGGACTGGGGTCGTCGCCAGTTGGTCTACATGATCAACAAGCTTGCCAAAGCGCATTATCTTTGCGTCAACATTGAGGCCGATCAGGCTGTGATGGCTGAACTGGAACATGCATTCAAGTTCAATGATGCCGTTTTGCGCCATCTGACCGTTTCGAAGAAGAAGGCCGATACGGGTCCGTCTTCGATGATGAAGACGGTCGAGCGTGAAGACGCCCGCAAGACACAACAGGCTGAATACCAGGCCTGACCCAGTTTTTGTCAGCGAGGAGCGTGAACCCCATTGCCAATCAGCTTGTTCTGACCGCCAGTATCGCCGAGCTTGACGGCTTGCGTTACACACCGGCCGGATTGCCAGCCTTGAATCTGCGACTCGAACACGAGTCTGAAATTCAGGAGTTAGGGCAGACAAGACAGGTCAAGGCAGCGGTCAAAGCGGTGGCTTTCGGTGCATTGGCGGAACGGCTTGTCAGTCAGGCCATAGGCAGCACCTGGCGCTTTACCGGGTTTCTGGGAACACCTCGCAACGGCAGGACCATTGTGTTTCATGTTCAAGAGTTTCAGCAAGATTAACGAATTCGCATT
Organism: uncultured beta proteobacterium; assembly: GCA_903920695.1. GTDB lineage: Bacteria > Pseudomonadota > Gammaproteobacteria > Burkholderiales > Burkholderiaceae_C > Rhodoferax. The sequence goes on along the minus strand of CAIXNB010000017.1, from coordinate 4,116 downwards.
CATTTAAGGAGTCCATCATGGCCGGACCAAAACGTTTCAATAACAAAGACAAGCGCCCGAAGCGCCCAGCACAAAACCTGTTGTTCAAGCGCAAGCGCTTTTGCCGCTTTACCGTGACTGGTGTTGAAGAGATCGACTACAAGGATATCGACACCCTGCGCGATTTCATTGCCGAAAACGGCAAGATCATCCCAGCGCGCCTGACTGGCACCCGTGCCATTTTCCAGCGTCAGCTCAACACCGCTATCAAGCGCGCGCGTTTTCTCGCGATGCTGCCTTACAGCGACCAGCACAAGATCTAAGGAATACGACCATGCAAATTATTCTGCTCGACAAGGTCGTGAACCTTGGCAATCTCGGTGAAATCGTGCGCGTCAAGGACGGTTACGCCCGCAACTTCCTGATTCCTTCCGGTCGTGCCCGTCGCGCCACCGAATCGGCAAAGCAACAGTTCGAAGCCAAGCGCGCTGAATTGGAAAAAGCCGCTGCCGCCAAACTGGCCGAAGCGCAGGCTGTCGGTGAAAAGCTTGCCGGCACAACCGCCAAGCTGACCCAGAAGGCCGGCGTGGACGGTCGCCTGTTCGGTTCGGTCACCAACGCCGACATCGCCGAGGAATTGACCAAGAACGGTTTTTCGGTGATCAAGGCGCAGATTCGTATGCCCAACGGTCCGATCAAGATCGTTGGCGACAGCACGGTCAGTGTCGCTTTGCATACCGATGTCGTGGTCGATATCACGGTTTCGGTGTACGGCGAAACCGCTTAAACTACCGGCGCTCCGCTTAAGAGGCCGCCAGGGTGTCCAGCCCCGGCGGCTTTTCTGTTTCCTGGCTCACTCCATCCCGGAATTTCCACAGTTTGTGCACAGCTTTTAATCGGCTTGTACCCAGCATTTCACTCGACGCCTAACAGTCGCTGGCGTAGTATTCAAGGCTCAAAGGAAACCTCCATGTCTGCTGTACTTTCTGCCGTGCCTGATGATTACGGTCAAGACCGGCAAGTGGCCCAATTGCGCATACCGCCGCACTCGGTTGAGGCCGAGTCCAGTGTGCTGGGCGGCCTGTTGCTGGACAATGGCGCCTGGGACCGGGTCGGTGATTTGTTGCACGAGGGTGACTTCTATCGTTTCGAGCACCGCATGGTGTTTGGTGCCATTGGGGCCTTGATTAACGCTTCCAAGCCGGCCGACGTGATCACGGTGTTCGAGCAATTGCTTGGTCAGGGTAAGGCTGAAGAAATCGGCGGGCTGGCGTACCTCAACGCACTGGCCCAGTATGTGCCCAGCGCGGGCAATATTCGTCGTTATGCCGAAATCGTCCGCGAACGCTCCATCCTGCGCAAACTGGTTAGCGCCAGCGATGAGATATCAACCACCGCCTTCAATCCCAAGGGACGGCCGGTGGCGACGATTCTCGATGAGGCCGAGCAAAAAATCTTCAATATTGGGGAAGAGGGCGCGCGAACCCGCCAGGGTTTTCAGGCCATGGATACGCTGGTGGTGGCGTTGCTGGACCGAGTCCAGGAGATGGCCGACAACCCCAATGACGTGACCGGCGTGCCGACCGGGTTCTATGACCTTGATCGATTGACTGCGGGTTTCCAGGCTGGCGACCTGATCGTGCTGGCGGCGCGTCCTTCGATGGGCAAGACGGCGCTGGCGATCAATATTGCCGAGCACGTGGCGCTCAACGAAGGCTTGCCCGTTGCCGTGTTCTCAATGGAAATGGGGGCCGCACAACTCGCCGTGCGTATTGTGGGTTCGATTGGCCGCATCGATCAAAGCCATTTGCGCACCGGCAAGCTGACCGATGAGGAGTGGCCACGCCTGACCGAAGCGATCGAGAAGTTGCGCACCATTTCCTTGCACATTGACGAGACGGCTGGCCTGACTTCGAGCGAACTGCGGGCCAATGCCCGGCGTCTGTCGCGCCAGTGCGGCAAGCTCGGTCTGATCGTGGTCGACTACTTGCAACTCATGAGCGGCTCCAGCAGCGATGGCGAGAACCGTGCAACTGAACTGGGCGAAATTTCCCGTGGCCTGAAGATGCTGGCCAAAGAGTTGCAGTGCCCGGTGATCGCTTTGTCGCAGTTGAACCGAAGTGTGGAAACCCGTCCTGACAAGCGTCCCATGATGAGCGACCTGCGTGAGTCCGGTGCCATCGAGCAGGACGCCGACATCATCATGTTCATCTACCGTGACGAGTACTACACCAAGGACGCTTGCAAGGAACCGGGTGTCGCAGAGATCATCATCGCCAAGCAGCGTAATGGCCCGACCGGTGTCGTCAAGCTGGCCTTCCTGAAGCCGATCACCAAGTTTGAATCCCTGGCTGCTGGTGCGAGCGGGGACTTTTGATTTCGATCTGACGCTGGAAGCGACAAGGTCGTTCTAGAACATCTGCATGATCGCACACACACCCACCATACTCCTGGTCGTCATCTTGGTGGGTGCGGTGTTGTCGCTATCGGTAGGGGTGGTCGCAAGTCGTCGCCAACGGGACGGCATGCTGTATTGGGCCGTTGGCTTGGCCTTGCACACGGCGTCCTACGTCGTTTTCAGTCAGCGTGGCTGGATCGGTGAAATTGCCACCATCATTTTCGCCAACGTGTTACGCGCCTGCGCTTGGGCTGCTTTCACTGAAGGCATTTATGAGTTTTATGGGCGCCGACCATCCAGAGCGCTGATCTGGAGTCCGGTTGTCATGGTCTTCGTCGCGTTTGCATTACTGCTTGACGAGCCGATCTTGCGCCTCGTAACCGGTAGCATTATTTCGGCGCTGCAAGGGCTGTTGCCCCTGGCCTTCATGTGGCAAAAGCGTCGTGAAACGCCGGGACGGGGCAAGTACTTTTTGATGACCGGAATTGCCTTGGCAATGTCCATCCTGCTCCTGCGGGTCGCAGGGGCATCAAGGGACACAGCCATAGCGATGGTCTCGATGACGATATCGAGTCCGATTCAAACCATCAGTTTTCTGGTCGCCCTGGTCGTTCTGACGCTGCTGTCCATCGGTTTTGTACTCATGTCCAAGGACAGGGCCGATGACCTGAACCGTATTTTGGCGATACGGGATGAATTGACCGGTCTTGCGAACCGGCGCCGTTTGAATGAAGTCCTGGCAAACGAATGGGCCAGGTCAAGGCGATCCGATCAGTCATTGGCTTTGGCAATGATCGACATTGATCAATTCAAGAACTATAACGACCATTATGGTCATCAAGCTGGCGATGAATGCCTCAGGCGCGTTGCGCAGGCCATTCAGTCCGCGGTTGATCGCGGGGGGGATCTGGCGACCCGCTACGGCGGCGAGGAGTTTTTGGTGATTCTGCCGGACACTGACTTGGATGCCGGTCAGCATGTGGCCGAGCGGATACGAAAGTTGATTGAAGCGCTCGATTTGCCACATGCGGTTTCGTCGTCAGGCAGGGTCACCATCAGTATTGGTGTCGCCGCTTTGAGTGGTGGGCACTACAAGGATGCCGAGAGCCTGTTACTGGCAGCGGACGAGGCGCTTTATCGCGCCAAGAACGGTGGTCGCAATCAGGTTCAGGTGGCGCTGGGGTCATTGGCCCCAGGTGCACTGGTTGGCGACGGATCGGCAAGGCTGGTCCAATTGATCTGGCGCCGGGCTTACGAAAGTGGCAATTCACTCATCGACGCGCAGCACCGGACGCTTTTCAGCGATGCCAACAAGATGCTCAGTGCGGCACTTGATGGGCGACCAATGACCGAAATGGCAACACTCGCAGATGTCTTCATTGCTGACATCGCGCAACATTTTCAGGACGAAGAAGCCATCATTACAAAATCAGCTTATGCGGGCGCAAGTGCGCACGCCGTCTTGCACCGAACCCTGCTTGACAAAGCAAACGCACTGGCCGAACGCTTTCGCGGCGGCTCGCTTGCGCTGGGCGAGTTGTTTCAGTACCTTGCGCATGAGGTGGTGGCCCGCCACATTCTGATTGTGGACCGAGAGTTCTTTCCCTCTCTTGACGTTGGGCTGGAGAGCCAGACTGGGAAGCGCCAGTTGGACTCGCCTTGAACTCAGGCTAATGCTTTATTCCATTTCTAAACCATCCCTGTCGTTGTTGCTTCGCCTTGCCGTGCTGGAGCACTGT
>CAIXNB010000016.1 GCA_903920695.1 uncultured beta proteobacterium | reverse complement strand
TGCATCATCGAGCACGATGTAATTGATCTTCTGCCCCGCGATGGTCGTGGGCATCAGGGCGATCGTGTTTTTTTCCGGAATTCCCAAGGAGGCAGCCGGCCCGGTCGCCGACACGGTAACGCCAACGTTGATGTCGGCATGGGCCAGCGTAGCCACCATCAGCGCGGCCAGCAGGGGCAGGGTCTTCTTGATGCTCATTGTCTGTCTCCGATTAATAATGTTTTCAATGCAGGATACGTGCGGCGGACTGACAGCGGCGCGCCCGGGTCAAGCCGCACGGCACCCGGGACATCCGATAAAAGACGGGTCCGTCACTGGACCACTTCGGCGCGAGAGAAATTACCCTTGTCGTCATAGATGTTGTTTTCAATCTGCTATGCAAGCATCATCATAAGCATGAGTGACTGGAATTGAACCCGGGGTTTACCAGCAAAAGCGCCGCGCTGATTCAATCGTCATAACGCGGCGGATCGGGGTCCTGATCCCAATTCGCGTCGGGCTGCGGCACCTTTAGCAGCCAGGCCTTGACCAGTTCCACATGCTCGTGTTCTTCCTGCTGCAAGGCCAGCGCCGCCTGGCGCACCGAATCGTGGGTGGCCAGTTGCGCCAGTTGCGCGAAGAAGGCTTCTGCCCGCTCTTCACTGGCCAGTGCCAGTTGCAGCACGTGCCAGGGTTGCATCAGGTAGTGAATCTCGTCCGTGGCTGCGCCCTCAGATGCGGTCATACCCGCCAGCATCGGTGCGCCGACCACCTGCGCGGGCACTTCGCGCCAGCCCATCTGCGCCATGATGTGGTCGGCGTGCTTACCCTCAACAGCAGCCATCTTGCGAAACCAGGCGCCGACCTCGGGGTTGTTGTGCACCTCCATCATGTCAGCGAACTCCTGGTAGCGCCGCGCCGCCTCCAACTCCATCTGCAAGGCCTGCGCCATGAATCCTTCCAGCGTTGCCGGCAGCTGGGGCTCACCTGCCGGGCTCACAACGCGAACTCCGCTTCGAGTTCGGCCACGCTGCAGCGCGGCTGGCGCACGGAGGCTGGGTATGGCGCGCGGTCACCGGCGTAGAGGACGCCGATGTTCATGCCGTCGTCCTTCATCAAGCGCCGTGCCGCGAGCGCCGCGTCATCGGTGACTTCGACCTCGGCCGCATGCACGGTCTTGCGCCAGTCGCGCTGCTCGGGCCGGAACGTGACGCACGGGCTCAGGATCTCGACGAAGGAAAAGCCGGGATGGCGCATCGCTTGGGCGATGATGTCAGCCGTGCCATGCAGGTCCCCGGCGAAGGCGCGCGCAACAAAGTTGGCGCCCGAGGCCAGCGCCACCACCATCGGGTTGAAGACGCGCACGCCGGTGCCACCGGGCGAGAGCTTGGAATCCCAGTCCGGTTCGGTCGTCGGTGACGGCTGGCCCTTGGTCATGCCATAGACATGGTTGTCCATCACGAGGTAGGTCATGTCCACGTTGCGCCGGCAGGCGTGCAGAAAGTGGTTGCCGCCGATCGAATAGCCGTCGCCGTCACCACCGGCCACCAGCACCTGCAGGTCGGGCCGCGCCACCTTGAGGCCGGTGGCCGCCGCCAGCGAGCGCCCATGCACGCCATGAAAGCCATAGCAGGTGGTATAGGCCGGGATGCGCGAGGAGCAACCGATACCCGAGACCACGGCGCAGTCCTTCGGCGGCACGCCCATGAGGAACAAGGCCTTGGTGACCGAACTGAGCACGGTGAAATCACCGCAGCCCGGGCACCAGATCGGCTTGTAGCTCGATTTGTAGCTGGCGGCGGTCAGGGGAATCACGGCCGCCTGCGCTGCGGCATCGGGACTGAGCATTGTATTCATTTTCCGTTCCTCCATTCGAGCAGGGCCGACAACAGTTCGGCGGGACGCAGCGGCAGTGGACCGGGCCGGTGATAGCTCGCGGGCGGCGCCGGGAAGTCGTACCAGGCGCGCAGGTAGCGGTAGAGCTGGGCACCATGGTTCTGCTCAACGACGATGGCGCGCTTGACGCCCTGCAGTGCCATAGCCATCTGCTCGGGCCGCGCTGGCGCCAGCAGGCGCAGCACGATCAGGCGCAGATCGGTGCCAAGGGCGCGGGCGCGCTCAATGGCCTCGCGCACCGGACCCGAGGCCGAGCCGAAGGTAATAACAACAGCATCGGCGTCGCCCTCGATATCAGCCCAGTAGCTGCCATAGTCATGCAGCGTTAGCTTGCGTTGGCGCTTGTCAAGCTGCAGCACGTGGTCGCGCGACTGGCTGCTCGGAATGCCAGCTTCCGAATGTTCGAGTCCGTCGGCGGTATAGGTCACGCCTTCGGTGCCGGGAATGGCCATCGGCGATACGCCTGAGGGCGTATCGCGGTAGCGCTTGTAGTCGGGCGTGTTGGCAACGGCCGTCACGCGCTGGGCCAGAAGGCCGTGATCGGGCGGGCGGTCCGTGATGACGCGCGACTGCCCCATGAACTGATCCGACAGCACGATGGCCGGCGCCTGCAGCGCCTCGGCCAGGTGCACCGCCCATTGCGTCGCGCCCAGGCAATCGGCCATCGAGCTCGGCGCCACCACCAGACGCGGCGCGTCGCCATGCAGGCCGCTGACGGCATACGACAGGTCGCTTTGTTCGCTCTTGGCCGGGATGCCGGTCGAGGGCCCACCGCGCATCACGTCAACCACCACAATCGGCACCTCGGAGGCCACCGCCAGGCCGATCGCCTCGGTCATCAGCGACAACCCGGGTCCGGCCGTGGCCGTCAGCGCCGGCACGCCACCATAGGACGCGCCGATGATCATGTTGATTGACGCCAGTTCATCTTCCGCCTGCA
>CAIXNB010000015.1 GCA_903920695.1 uncultured beta proteobacterium | reverse complement strand
GGCCTTGCCTACCGTCAGACCTCGTGACCCGCCTTATTTCGACGCGGTCTGGTAGACGTAGGGCTTTTGTGCGACCTGCGCGTCCCGGTACTCGCTCCAGGCATCACGGTCGACATTCTTGTCCCACAGCAGGGCGCGGCCTTGCGATTGCTTGGCCGCCATTTGCGGGTCCTTGGCCTTGAGCCCATTGATGAAGTTGGTCGCTTCCGAGTTGTACATGGGACGGTAAAAAATATACATGGTTTGAACCTCTTTTGCGCTATTTTAGCGGCTCGATCCGCTCGCCGGACCAGGTGGCATGGCCCGGCGGTTGTACCATAGTCGCATGTGCGAAAAAATGTGCCTTACTGACCTGACCGACTGAGCTCGCATGAACGGCTTTTCCAACTCCGCTGCATGGGTCCATCTGGACGGTGCCTTGCTGGTTGCCATAGCCTGGCTCCTGATCGGTGTCGCCGGTGTTATTGCCCTGAAACGGCTGCGCTTTGTTGCCATCGTGTTGTTTCCGACCAGTAGCTTCTTTTCCCTGCTATTGCTCGGGCTGGGCCTGAGCGCGGTCCTGAGTACACCGGAGGTGGCAGTGCTGCCGATTGGTTTGCCGCAGTTGCCGTTTCACCTGCGCCTGGACAGTCTCTCGGCCCTGTTCCTGATCCTCATCGGTGGCGTCTCGGCCGGTGTCTCGGCCTTTGCCGCCGGCTACTTCCGCAAGGGTGAGGGCACGCCGCCGGGCCTGATCTGTCTTGAGTACCACGTCTTTCTGTCCAGCATCGTGATGCTGGTGCTGGCCGACGACGCCTACGCCTTCATGGTGGCCTGGGAAACCATGGCCTTCTCCTCATTCTTCCTGGTCATGGCGAACCACCGCATCCCCGAGATTCGCAACGCCGGCTATCTCTACATGCTGGTCGCACACATCGGCGCGCTGGGGATTCTGCTGTGTTTCGGCGTGCTGCAAGCCAACACCGGCGACTACACGTTTGCCAACATGCGCGCCCAGCACTTGTCGCCATTCTGGGCCTCAACGGCCTTTGTTCTGGCACTGTTTGGCTTTGGCGCCAAGGCCGGTCTGCTGCCGCTGCACGCCTGGCTGCCCGAGGCGCACCCGGCCGCACCGTCGCCGTTCTCGGCGCTGATGAGCGGCGTCATGCTCAAGATCGCGCTTTACGGTGTGCTGCGCGTGTCATTCGATCTGCTGCAGACCCGCATCTGGTGGTGGGGCGTGTTGCTGATGGCTGTCGGTCTGGCAACGGCCTTGTTCGGCGTTGTGTTCTCGACCGTGCAGGTCGAGATGAAGCGGCTGTTGGCCTATTCCTCAATCGAGAACGTGGGTCTGATGGCCGCCGGCTTCGGCCTGGCCCTGCTGTTTTCGGCCTATGGCATGAAGGCGCTGGCGGCGCTGGCGCTGACGGCGGCGCTGTACCACATGCTAAGCCACGCCTTCTTCAAGAGCCTGCTGTTTTGCAGCACCGGCACGGTCATGCATGCCACCGGCGAGCGCAGTCTGGGCAAGCTCGGCGGCCTGATTCGCACCATGCCCTGGGTCGCTTGGCCGACGCTGATTGGCGCGCTGGCCTGCGCCGGTCTGCCGCCGCTGGGCGGCTTTGTTGCCGAGTGGCTGCTGTTGCAGAGTTATCTCTTCACCACTGGCTTGCCGAGTTCCTTCCTGAACATGCTGGTGCCGGTGCTGGCGGCGCTGATTGCCCTGATTTCGGCGCTGTCGGGCTACACCATGGTCAAGTACTTCGGCGTCATTTTTCTGGGCCAGCCGCGCGAGGAAAAACTGGCGCACGCGCACGACGCCGGACCCTGGGAGCGCGTCGGCATGCTCTGGCTAGTGGCCGGCTGCGTGCTGCTGGGCTTGCTGCCCAATCAGGTCATCGGTTTGATGGACCCGGTGACGCAGCGCCTGGTTGGCTCCGGCCTGGCGCAGTCGCTTGCGGGCAATGGCTGGCTGCTGGTGCCGATGAGCGTCGAGCGCGCGAGTTACGCGCCGGTGATCTTCCTGCTCGGTGTGCTCACCAGCTTCGGTTTGGCCTACCTGCTGGTGCGCCGCCTCTACCATGGACGCACGCGCCGCGCACCGCCCTGGGATTGCGGCTACCCCTGGCAAACCGCGCGCATGCAGGATACGGCCGAAGGTTTTGGCCAGCCGATCCGGCAGATCTTCGAGCCGATGTTCCGCATGACACGCGAACTGCCAACGCCGTTCGATGCGCAGCCGCGCTACAAGGTGACGGTCGAAGACCCGCTCTGGTACTGGCTCTACCTGCCGATCGCCGCGCTGGTTGAGCGCATCTCGAAAGTGATTGGCCTGTTGCAGCAGGGCCGCATCGCGGTCTACCTGATGTACAGCTTCGTGACGCTGATCCTGGTCTTGCTGGTGGTCAAACAATGAGCTTTCTTGGCTTCCTGTCCCAACTGATGGCCATCGTGGTGGCGCTGCTGCTCGCGCCTTTGATGAGCGGTTGGGTCAACCAGTGGCGCGCGCGGCTGCAGAACAAGTCGGCGCCGGGCTTGTTGCAGCCTTATCGCGTGCTGCACAAGCTTTTCAACAAGGAGTCGGTGCTGGCCGAGCACGCATCCTCGTTGTTTCGCATGACGCCCTACATCGTCTTTGGCTGCATGCTGCTGGCCTGCGCCATCGTGCCGACGCTCTCAACCGACCTGCCGCTGTCGCCGGCGGCCGACGCCATCGCGCTGGTTGGTCTGTTCGCGCTGGCACGTGTCTTCATCTCGCTGGCCGCTATGGATGTCGGCACGGCCTTTGGTTCGCTCGGCGCGCGGCGCGAGATGCTGGTCGGCTTTCTGGCCGAGCCGGCGCTGCTGATGATCATGTTTTGCGCCTCCATGATTTCGCGCTCGACTTCTTTGACCACGATTGTGGAGACGCTGGCGCACCGCGAACTGGCGATCTACCCAAGCTTCCTGCTGACCGGCGTCGCCTTCGTCATGGTCTCGCTGGCCGAGAACGCACGTGTGCCGGTGGACAACCCGGACACCCATCTGGAACTGACCATGATTCACGAGGCCATGATCCTCGAATACTCGGGCCGCCATCTGGCGCTGCTGGAATGGGCTTCCAGCCTGAAACTACTGGCCTTTTCCTGCGTTGGCCTGGCCTTGTTCTTCCCCTGGGGCGTGGCCGAAGCCAATGCGCCGCTGGCACTGCTGCTGGCCTTGCCGGTGCTGATCGTCAAGCTGGCCGTGGGTAGCGTCCTGATGGCCTTGATCGAAACCCTGAGCGCCAAGATGCGCATCTTTCGCGTGCCCGAATTTCTGGCGACCGCGTTCCTGCTGGCGGTGATCGGCCTGTTGGTCAACATCCTGCTCGGAGTTGGCGCATGAGCTTTGTGCCGCAGTTGATCAACCTGTTTGCGACGCTGATCCTGTTGCTGTCGTTTGCCATGATCTCGCAGCGCCGCATCGTTTCGCTGATCATTCTGTTTGCGATGCAGGGGGCGGCGCTGGTGGCGGCCTCGGTCCTGCTGGCCTACGCCACGCACCAGACTGATCTCTACGTTTCCGCCATCCTGACCTTGCTGCTCAAGGTGATTCTGATTCCATGGCTGCTGTACCGCGTGATCCGGCGTCTCAATGTGCGCTGGGACGTCGAAACCCTGATCAATATTCCGACCACCATGCTGGTCGGCATCGGCCTGGTGATCTTCTCTTTCAGCCTGGCGCTGCCGATCTCGCGCCTGTCGTCTTCGATGGCCGGCGGTTCGCTCGGCATCGCGCTGGCCTGCGTGCTGCTGTCCTTCATGATGATGATCACGCGCTCGAAAGCGGTGCCGCAGGTGATCGGCTTTCTGTCAATGGAAAACGGTCTGATCTTTGCCGCCACCACCGTCACCAACGGCATGCCGATGATTGTCGAGTTCGGTATTGCGCTTGACGTGCTGGTCGGTGTGCTGATCCTGGGCGTCTTCATGTTCCAGATCCGCGAGAAGTTCGACAGCTTGGACATCCACAACCTCGAAGCGCTGAAGGAAGACTAAGGTGCATGCGCTCTTATTCGTTCTCGGCATTCCCCTGATGGGCGGCGCGGTGCTGGCCGTTACCGGGCATCGCGATTACGCGCGCAATATCAATGTGGCCTTCAGCGCCGGCACCTTTGTGGCCGCTTGCGTGCTGACGGCGCAGATTGTTGCCGAAGGGCCGCAACTGGTCTGGAACCAGCAGTTCTTCATCGATCCGCTCAATGTCTTCATGGTCACGCTAACGGCGTTTGTCGGGCTCACCACCGCGATCTTCTCGCGGCCCTATATGCGCGTTGAGCAGGATCGCGGCAAGATGACGCCGCGGCGCATGCGCCTGTACCACGGCATGTACCAGTTGTTCAGCTTCACCATGCTGCTGGCGCTGACCACCAACAACCTGGGCATTCTGTGGGTGGCGATGGAAGCGGCAACGCTGACCACCGTGATGCTGGTCAGCGTCTACCGCACGGCGGCCAGTCTAGAGGCGGCCTGGAAGTATTTTATCCTGTGCGGCGTCGGCATCGCGCAGGCGCTGTTTGGCACGGTGCTGCTCTACATGGCGGCCGAGAAAGTGCTCGGGCCGCTCGGCGCAACTTTGCTCTGGACCAGCCTGGACGCCGTCAAGGGCCAACTCGACCCGGCCATCGTCACGCTGGCCTTTGCCTTCCTGCTGATCGGCTACGGTGCCAAGGTCGGCATGGTGCCTTTGCACAGTTGGTTGCCTGACGCCCATGCCGAAGGTCCGACGCCGGTCTCGGCCGTGCTCTCGGGTCTGTTGCTCAACGTCGCCATGTACGCGGTGCTGCGCTGCAAGGTGCTGACCGATGGCGCGCTGCTGCGGCCGCTGGCCGGGCCGCTGATGATGGGTTTTGGCCTGCTCTCGGTGGTGGTGGCGGCCTTCTTCCTGTCGCGCCAGAAGGACGTCAAGCGCATGTTTTCCTATTCGTCGATCGAGCACATGGGGCTGATCACGTTTGCCTTTGGCATGGGCGGACCGATTGCCAACTTTGCTGGTCTGCTGCACATGACCGTGCATTCGCTGGTCAAGTCAGCCATCTTCTATGCCGTCGGCCATGCGACGCAAAAGGCCGGCACGCAGAACATGAGCGAGATCCGCGGCCTGATCAAGGTGAACCCGACCGTGGGCTGGGGTCTGATGCTGGGCGTGATGGCGATTCTGGGCATGCCGCCTTTTGGCGTGTTTGCCAGTGAATTCCTGATCCTGACCACCGCCATGCGCGAGCAGCCCTGGGCCACGCCTTTTCTGTTTCTGGCGCTCGGTGTGGCCTTCGCCTCGATGCTCATTCGCGTGCTGCCGATGGTGTTTGGCGAGACCGCGCTCAAACCGCTGGCCCATCCGCCGGCCCTGTTGCCGGTGTTCGTGCACCTGAGTCTGGCGCTGGTTTTGGGTTTGTACATTCCACCGTACCTGAACGGCTGGTACGTTCAGGCGGCACGCATGCTGGGGGGCTGAAGCGATGAAGATGGCTGGCTTCAATGTCGAGTTGCAGGCGCTGACGGTGCCGCTGCCGATCTGGCGCGCGCAGGTCACGGCTGATGACTGGCGTGCCGCGGCCAGCGCCGTGCGCGAGGGCGGTGGCCGTCTGCTGGCGCTGTGGGGCAGTGCCTCGGAAGCGGGTCAAACGGTGTCGGTTGCCTATGCCATGCCTGAGGGCATGATCTGGCTCGAATTGCCGGTGCAAGGATCAGCGGCAAGCTACCCGGATCTGCTGCCGTTCTTCGCCACGGCGGCGCGCCTGCAGCGTGCGGTGGCCGACTTGTCGGGGCTGCTTGCCGCGGGCAGCCAGGACACGCGGCCCTGGCTGGCCCATGGTGCCTGGCCGCTTGACTACTTACCCTTGGGCCACGGCGTTGATGTGGCGCCGATATTCCCCGATGCGGCCCTGATCGACTACCCGTTCGTGCGCGTCGAGGGCGATGGTGTGCACGAGATCGCGGTCGGACCGGTGCACGCTGGCGTCATCGAGCCCGGGCATTTCCGTTTTTCCGTGGTGGGTGAAAAAGTGCTGCGCCTGGAGCAACGCCTGGGCTACACGCACAAGGGCATCGAGCAGCGCATGACGCAGTTGCCGCCGCTGCAGGCACACCGTCTCGCTGGCCGCGTCTCGGGCGACTCGACGGTGGCCTATGCCTGGGCCTACTGCATGGCGCTGGAGGCGGCGACTGGCTGCACGATCACGCCGCGAGCGGCCCACTTGCGCGCGCTGCTGCTGGAGCGCGAACGCGTGGCCAACCACCTGGGCGACCTCGGTGCGCTCGGCAACGACGCGGCCTTTGCCTTTGGCCTGGCGCAGTTCTCGCGCCTGCGCGAGGACTGGTTGCGCCTGTCCAAAGACGTGTTCGGGCATCGCCTGCTGATGGACTGCGTGCAGCCCGGCGGTGTTGCGAGTGATCTCGACGCCTTGCGGATCGAGCGTCTGCGCCAGCAGTGCGATGCGATTGAGCGCGAGGTGCAGACGTTGCACACGGTGTACGACGAGCATGCTGGTTTGCAGGACCGCTTTATGACGACCGGCTGTGTCGCTCCGGCGCTGGCCGCGCAACTCGGTCTGACGGGTCTGGCCGGTCGCGCCAGTGCGCAGGCGCGGGACCTGCGCTGCGACCAGCCCTGGCCGCCCTATGCGCAGTTGCAGGTGAAGATGGCGACGCACAACAACGGCGACGTGGCAGCGCGCGTGTCGGTGCGCTTTGACGAAGTCTTCGAGTCGCTGCGGCTGATTCGCGCCATGCTGACCGACCTGCCCATAGGCGCAGTCCAGCAGAGCGTGACTTTGCCCGAGCAACCGAGTCAGGGTGCGGGCTGGGTTGAAGGCTGGCGTGGCGAAGTGTTTGTCGCGTTGGCGCTGGATGGCGCCAGCCATCAGCACCGTATCCGGCGCTGCCACCTGCACGATCCATCGTGGCAGAACTGGCCGGTGCTGGAACACGCCGTGATCGGCAACATCGTGCCGGACTTTCCGCTCATCAACAAGTCGTTCAACCTCAGTTATTCAGGGCACGACTTATGACCTGGAATATCCTGCGGCAGATCGCGCGCAACGGCATCCGCACCGAGCCGGCGCCCGACATCGGCTCCGAGGCGCAGGCCGAGATCGGGCGCATTCAGGCCGAGGTGCTGGCGATTCTGGGGCAGGCGCTGAGCATCCGCATGGTCGATACCGGTTCCTGCAACGGCTGTGAACTCGAGATCAACGCGCTCGGCAACCCCTACTACAACATCGAGGGCCTGGGGATCAAGTTTGTCGCCAGCCCGCGCCACGCCGACCTGCTGTTGGTGACGGGACCGGTCTCACGCAATATGGCGACCGCCTTGCTGCGCACCTATGACGCGACGCCCGAGCCGCGCCTGGTGGTCGCGGTCGGTGATTGCGGCTGCGACGGCGGCATCTTCGGCGTGAACTACGCCAGCGCCGGAGCGGTGTCCAAAATCATTCCGGTCGATGTATTGGTGCCGGGCTGCCCGCCGCCGCCGCTCGAGATCCTGCGCGGCATCCTGATCGCCGTGCGCCGGCGCGTTTGATTTGCCAACCCAAAGCAGTTCAGGTCTTGCGACGGATCTGCGTTTGCGGGTTTGAGCTTCGCTGCGCTTTGGGTAGAACCTGAAAGCCAGCGGTTCAACTTCTTCCTCATGGCTGTCAAGCACAGAGATCCTTTTATCGACCGGCTTTAGAAGACACATAGCCGCTGTTCACGGAAATCGACATTTTTCACAAGACTTGCAGGAGCGGCTGTTCACCAATCCACCTCAATACCCAGGTAGCGTACTGTGGATTCCAGCTTGGCATGACCTAGTAAGAGTTGCACTGCACGCAAGTTTTTCGTGCGCTTGTGCTTGTAAATGAGGGTGGCCTTGGTGCGCCGCATGGAATGGGCGCCGTAGGCGCAAGGGTCCAGGCCGATGTCCAGACCTAAATCAAACAATGCTAATTCACTGGTGCGGTGCTCCAGTGAAAGCCACACACGAATGGCCCAGACCTCTTTAAGCTTGAAGGGGGCCTTTTGCCCCACCAGCTTGCCCTTGTTCCAGGGCTCACGTGGCCGACTGATTTTGCTGGCAGTGTTATCCATGACGCATCTCCTTGGAATTGAAGGGGCTACAACTATCCTCTTTTTGCCATTTTGTGTACACTATGATTAACAAACCGCGTTTGAATTCAAAGGAAAATTGATGGAAGCTACCAAAGTAGGTATTCGGGAATTTCGTGCTGGCATGGCCGAATACATTGCGTCGAGCACGCCGGTCGCGGTGACACGCCATGGGCAAACCATTGGTTATTTCATACCTACCCACGGCCAAGCCGAGGCCGACATTGCGTCATTGAAGAAAGCGAGCAAGACTCTGGATCGCTTGCTTGCCGCCAAGAGCATTGATGTGGACGCCGTCGTCGCCGAATTCAAAACCGCCCGCAAACGGGGAAACACGTCCAAGAAACCTGCAGCAATGATTGCATGAGCAGCAAAGCTATCGTTCTGGATGCCAGGGCGATGAGGCCTAACATGTCGTTCGACCCGGACACTGCACCGGAAGTGCGCCGGTCAACTCCGACGTTAAACGGCTAGCGCGATGCCTCCAGAGTCTCAAACCATCCTATTTCGCAGCGATCTCTTTTTGGTCGATCCGCGAGAAGACGAGGAAACTAATCCGTTTTGCTATGGCAGATCATTGGCAGAATGGGTTCGCATCAAGTTTAAGGAACTGGGATACGAACCTGAGCCGGTCATTGCGGAAGATTGGGGGTGGTGTGTCATGCTCAGTCGGGAACCATTCATGCTCTGGGTTGGGTGTGGGAACGATAGGTCGGAGTTCTATAGTAAGGTCACGCCTGAAGAGAAGGCATCCTTTGCGCCTGATGGTCGAGTGATCGAATGGTCTTGTCTTGTAGGAACTGACGTCCCAATTTGGACATCATTCTTTTGGAAGAAGCTGCTGGGTCGAGCAAGCACCGAGAAGCAAGTTTGCATCGTGACTGACCAGCTTCGAACCATCCTTGTTAAAGAACCACGAATACATGTCTCCGGTGAATAATCCGTTTAACAGGTCGGCCCACGCGGACACACAGCAGCAGGTTGCCGCTGCGCGGCGCATGCTGCGCGCCGGTTAGATCGAACGTTAGGCATCTTCAGGAGACCGGAGTGCCCACCTTCACTGGAACAAGTCGAGAGTTCAAGCGCTACATAGGCCCGCGCCTACGGAACTATGTCCAGATGCTCACAAAAAAGCACAAGGCGAATGTTGGGGCCTGTGAACACTGCGGCGCCGGGAAAGAATTGGAAGCAGCACATCTGAAGGAGAGAGACCGGAATCAGATTATCCTACTCTCAGCAATCTCTTCAGAGAGTGTGGTCACCGTGGAACTACAGCAGTTCGAAGAAAGCTTCAAATCGGAGCACCACCCGGTCGAGAAGGCAATATTGATCCTTTGCCGGCAATGCCACAATAAGTACGACACAGCAATCTACCCAGCTCCGCCAAGCACTTCAAAATCTCCGTCGATAGTGAAACCTGCGGGCGCCATACCCATGATCCATCTTTTGGCTGGCGGTTTTCTAATTCGGTCTTTAAAAGTTGTTTGGCACTTTGCGCTGTGCCGGATTCAAGTCGTCGGCTTGGTCTTTGTCATAGACAGTAAAAAGCCAAAACTGATCACCACCTGACCACCAGTAATTAATTATCCGCAGACCACCCGACTTCCTTTGCCGCGACGCGGGTCCGCTTGACGCAGCTTGCGCAAACCGCCTGTGCCTTCGATGACAGCGCCTGCCGTCGGGTCTTCCATCAACTCGAGTTGCAACAGTCTGTAGGCCTCGTCATCCATGTAGTCTTT
>CAIXNB010000014.1 GCA_903920695.1 uncultured beta proteobacterium | reverse complement strand
GCCCTGTGGTCAGGACAGTCGTCCATGGCGGGCGCGATTACCTACGCCGCGTCCAGGTCCATCGACGAAATCACTGCCGGGTCAATTCCGGTGAGCAGGGGTGGGTCAATTCCCGTGAGCGCCAAAGGCCAGGCCATGTTCAGCAACACCCAGGTGACGGCAGAGCGCGCTGGCAAGCCGGCACGGCCCAGCTCGGTACAGCAAAGCGTGCCGGGCTGGCTGGTGTTCGGCATGTTCTTTGTGGTCGCTTCCGTCGCCGGCCTGTTCGTTGAAGAGCGCAGTTGTGGTGCGCTGGCGCGCTTGCGCAGCCTGGGTGCTGCGCCCGCCACCCTGCTGGCCGCGAAGGTTGTGCCCTATATGCTGGTCAACGGGATACAGGCTGCACTGATGCTGTCGGTGGGGGTCTGGCTGATGCCGGTGCTGGGCGGCGACGGGCTGTCGCTGCAGGGCATTTCCTGGAGCGCACTGGTGCTGGTTCTGTTGGCCATCAGCGCCGCTGCCGTGAGTCTGGCGCTGGCGGTCGCCTGTCTGGTGCGCACGCATGCCCAGGCTTCCACGCTGGGGCCTATCCTGAATGTGCTGATGGCGGCGCTGGGGGGCATCATGGTGCCGCTGTTTGTCATGCCCGAAGTGATGCAGCAGATTGCCGCGTATTCACCCATGAACTGGGGACTCGAGGCCTTGCTTGACGTGCTCCTTCGTGGCGCCGACGTCAGTGCAGTGCTGCCCCGGATCGGGCGCTTGAGCGGATTCTCGGCGCTGATGCTGGTGGGTGCCTATCTGCTATTTCGGCACCAGTAGGCTGAATCAATGAGATGGCTGGCGCAGGATGGCGCCATGTCTGAAGCAGGCTTGGCCGGTTCAGACATGGTTCGCCTGACGCGCTGAGGCCGCTATTTGACCTCGGTGACGAACTCCGCGCGCGGGTGGCGCACCTTCTTGAGGTTCACCAGCCAGTCCTGGTCTGCTTCGCGGTAGCCCAGCGGTACGATGACCACACTGCGCAGGCCACGCGCGGCGAGGTTCAGGATCTCGTCAATCGCTTTCGGGTCGAAGCCTTCCATCGGCGTTGCGTCCACTTCTTCATAGGCGGCGGCGATCAGCGCTGCACCGAGGCCAATGTAGGCCTGACGCGCGGCATGTTCGAAGTTGGTCCGCTCATCGCGTGCCGGGTAGGTTCCGAGCAGCATTTTGCGGTAGTTCTCCCAGCCTTCGTTGGTGCCGCCACGCTCGGCGTTGGTCAGATCGAACATGTGGTTGATGCGCTCGGGGGTGTAGGTATCCCAGGCGGCAAAGACCAGCAGGTGCGAGCAGTCGGTGATCTGCCCCTGGCCCCAGGCCTTGGGCTTGATTTGCTCCCGGATTTCCTTGTTGCTGACGACGATGATCTCGTAGGGCTGCAGTCCGCTTGAAGTCGGCGCGAGACGCGCAGCTTCGAGAATGCGCTCGACCTTTTCCTGCGGCACGGCCTTGGCCGGGTTCATTTTCTTGGTGGCGTAGCGCCATTGGAGTTTTTGGAGCAAATCAGACATGGTTGGTATTCCTAGAAATTTGAAAAATGTTGCCGCCAGCATAACTGCGGCAGTGCTTACAGATTGGGGTGATCGGGATGTTTCTCAAGGCTTGCCGCGTTGAGTTTGTAGCAAACCCGTGATTCGCAGCAGTCGCTATGCCGCTGCCAAAGACTTGAAGACCTGTCGCAATACCTTCGGTTGTTGTTCGGCAATCGCAATCAGGCTACAGGCGGCGCCGGAAGGTTGACGGCGACCTTGCTCCCAGTCTTGCAGCGTGCGCACGGAAACCCCCAACAAACTGGCAAATTCGGCCTGTGAAAGCCCAGACTTCATGCGTGCAGTCGTTACCGGCGGAACTTCCACGCGCGCGACCACCTTGCCCGTGCCTGCCTTCATTTGGCGCACTGAAGCCAGCAGTTCCGCGCCTATGTCGCGCTTGGCATCACGGGCCTGCAATTGCTTTTCACTCATGTGGTGCTGAATTGCATTGACCAAGGCCGTCTGCCCTAACGTCGGCCGTCGTCAAGCGGAAGTGGTGGCACTGGAGAATTCATGCAAACGTGCAGCGGAGATTTCCAGCCAGTTGGGCCAGCATAGCGCACCGGCATCGATAAAGTAGCGCTCGAAATAGCGCGGCTCGCGCAACGCTTCTAAAAGGGGGCCAGAACGCGCGGACAGGTAAGCGCTGGCATCGAACACCCCTTGCGAGTGATCCGAGAAGTCAATCTCCAGCGTGAATGGGGCGGTCAGACGGGCGTTAAGTACTTTAATCACGCTACAAGCTGCGCACCACGACGCGACAGATCCGGTTGTCCGGCCAGCAGCCCTGCCACCGAAATATCCTCGTTCAGGGCGTCCCAATGAAGGCCATTCCTGCTCAACTCGACCTCCGCGCGTTGCTCTGGCGTGGCTTCCAGCAGGCGGGGGAACCATGCCAGAGGCGCGGCGATGGTGCGTCCATCAGACAGACTAACCCACAAGGTGTCGTCGTCGAAGCGAACTGCTCTAGGCGAAGTGTTCATTCCATGACCTTTCGATGAGTTGTTTGTTATCTGTCACCACACCCTGCAACTCTCGCAACGTGCGAGCGTCAAAGCCGTCACTGTCGGCCAAATAGACCGTCGGTGTCAACCAGAATTTTGCCTCACCATTGGCGCTACGCACATGAACGTGCATTGCTTCGCGTGGATTTCCCTCATTGGAGTAGAAGAAAAACTTGAAAGCTTTGTAGCGAAATACAACAGGCATGGGACTGTAACCGCTTCACTTCATCGGGGGGTGCGCGTACTGCTGGCGGCTTTTGGCTTGACTCCGGGTACGACCATGCCAAACGCATCAGCCAGTCTTTGGGCCTGCCGGGCAGATTGCTCTAAGGCCTTTTGCAGTGCTTTCGGGGAGGGTGTCAGACGACTTTGCTGAGTTTTTGCAGTTTGCGCCATGTACTGGCCTCCGTGACTTTCAGTTTACTTGCGACTTGCGTGGCTACCGGTAACGCCTGGTGTGAAGAGGAATTATCAAACAAAGCCCATTCGTCAGCCAGCGGTGCATAAAGGTTGAAGAAGTTGCTCAGACTACGCCCAAAACGGCGCTTGACCACATCGCTGGGCACATCATGCCCACCCAAAGCGACTCGCAGTTTGACGCGCCGTATTGCGAGCTGGGCATTGGTGAGTGAAAAATAGTAAATGGCTACTGCGTATCCTTGCGCTTTCAGCGTCTGCAAAAAGGGCGCGAACGTGCGGCTCGATAGAGTGGACTCGAACGCAAAATCCGCTCCGGCATCGCCCAGTTGATGAAGTCGCTTGAGCATGATGCGCCCCGCCTCAAATGCAACCGCATCGGTGTTGCGACCCGACAGCCCACGCGCAATGTAGTCGGCATTGACAAAGGTCGCCATGCCCAGCGCAGCAAGAATCGCATCCGCATGGGTTGACTTGCCCGCGCCGTTCGGGCCGGCGAAGATGACTACGCGGGGTGAGGGCTTAGGCTTTCGGGGCATTTGACAATCATACGGTGTGCCCAATTTGAGTTGGGTTGCCGGACCAGACACGGTTGTCCCTCGTTCATCATTGCAACGTAGCCTTGCTCATACGAAGTAACTGAGATCTGATGTCAGCCGCTGGTGCGGTCAAATCCACGGTGGCAAAGCGAATGGCGTGCCCTTGGATAAATACCGTTTCGTCGATCATTTCGCCAATCGACGGATGCAGAAGCAAGCCGGATGCAGTGTCTGCAAGGACGTCTCCGCGCCCCACTTGTGAAAGCAGGTATGTGTAAATCTGATAAACGTAACCGCTTCGTAGTGAGGCATCCCGGAACCAGCCCTTCGTCACTATTGATGTGAACTTGGTGTCGATGACGATGCGCCGGCCGTTGCCAACATGATCGAGCACGACATCCGTGCGCATGGACGGAAAAATTGCATCAATACCCACGGTTTTGTGAGTGATCTGCCAGCGCAGGGTTTTCCCAGCATAAACCTGCCAGCCGCTGGATGACAACACGACATCGTAAAAGCCAGCAACCGCTTTCTCATAAAGACGACGTGCCCAAGTCTCGTCACGGTCTGGTGACGCGAGAAACTCACCACCTTCATCCTCGGTGGGAAGAGCAATATCTAATGCCAACCTGGCGGCCGCCACCATGAATCGATCATTGGCATCGTGACGTCCGCAGCGATCAGTGCTCACTTCAGTGCGAGTTGGGCGAATACCTGATACGCCGAGTCGCTTGAGGGTGTTGGCGAGTTTCCGGCAGCGATGAGAAAGCGCATGCTGTCGCACTACTCCGGCGATGACGTCCAGAGCCGCGAGAACGTAGCGGTTGCGTGGGGTGTTGATCGTCAGCTCTTCGAAGCGGCAAGCCACTTTCCCACGGGCAAGAAGCTGGTGCCGCTCTGTGGTCAGTAAGTCAATGCGCCCACGAACTCGGCTCAATTCGGCCTCACGCTGGCGAAAACCAGAGCTGAGATTCCGGTATAACCGTTCCTCGACGGCATGGGCCAATATCTCAGCCACTAGGTCGGGGATGTCGTCCGGATTGTCCTCAACTGAAACCTTCTTTCTGCCGATTTGACGGAAAAGGTCGGAGGCGTAAAGCATCAACAGCCATAGGTTGCGAACAGGGATACGGCCAATGTGCCCTAGAGTATCCAGAGGCTCGGCATCCGTAGCCGCAACTGAAATCATTACAGGCCCTCGACCAAGCGCTGTTGTGCGGCCCGTGATTTGTCCAGGGTATCAAACCAGTATTCATCGAGCAGGGGGCCAATCTCAGTTGCCACCACTTGGCGGAACCACTCCCGCGCATCGCCGTTGATCGCTCCTACTGGTGGGGTCACGTAGCTATGACCAATGCGGAATTGGCGGCCCAATGTTGAATCTGCAGTAATCTCCTCATTCAACTTGGCAATACGGATTTCGATTTCGCCAACGAGATCGGGAGCGATTCCACAATGGCTGATCAACCAATTGCGCCACGGTTGCCCCAGTCTGGGCTCGAGATCCACAAATGCAAATCGGCGGCGCAACGCGAGATCTACCAATGCCAGCGAGCGATCTGCAATATTCATTGTGCCGATTACGTACAGATTGTCGGGAATGTAGATTCGTTCATCGGGTTTGCGCCGATAGCACAGTTCCAAGGCTTCATGTGGCGATCTCTTATCCGCCTCCAACAGTGTCAGCATTTCACCAAAAATTTGTGCAGGATTGCCCCGGTTGATTTCTTCGATCACGACAACGTAAGGATGAGAGGTTCCTCGTGCAGCGTCTATAGCCTCCATGAAGGCGCCATCAACCAGAGTCAACTTGCCATCACCCGATGGACGCCATCCGCGAACGAAATCCTCATAAGAGAGATTTGGGTGGAACTGAATTGCCCGCAGCTTGCGATGATCACGCTGACCAATCAAGGCAAAGGCCAAGCGTTTTGCCAGCCAAGTCTTTCCGGTTCCGGGTGGCCCTTGCAGAATCAGGTTTTTCTTGGCGCGTAGGCGATCAATCAGCCGCACAAGTTCGGCGCGATCCATGAAGCAACCGTCAGCCAGAATGTCGTCGATGGAATATGGCTCGGCGGCGACATCGGCAGACTCATCGATTGCCGCCGATGCGTCTCCCGTATCAGCATCGTCCTCTTCTGACTCCGAGGCGATCGCTCTGGGTCCCTTGTAATTCCACGCAGCCAGTGATAGTTCGGGGAATGAGTGAATCGGGAATCCCTCATCTTGAAATTTTGACTCCAAGACATCCATCACCGTCAGGTAATCGGCAGCATTGCAACGCTTCTTGGGGCCATGCAAACCGATGGGAATACCCAGCGCTTTTGTTATGTAGGTTTGCGATCCACTATCCAGACTCAGGAACGACCACGGCCGTACCCAATATAGGCCGAAGGTGAGATTCCAGGCAACTCCGCGACGACCATTGGCACTGTCGAACGCAACAGCGAAATCATCGCGAACCTTGGCATCCTCGGAGTCGGCGAGTCTAATCCCTGCTGCGAACACGTTCCACAATGCATCAATGTGATCGGCCGGGCGTACATTTTCAAAACCAAAATACCAGGACTTCAGATTGTTTAGTACCGGTATGCCCTCAAAGGATGTTGGTATCGGCACGGTGACGCCGAGAAATTTTGCCAGTTCAGTAGCAATGATTTTCCGATTTTCGTTGGTGATACCCCGGTTGAATAAGCCAATGGTAGTAAACGGGCAAATGTCTCGCACGAAACCCGTTGTGCCATCCACATATTTATCGTCGGTCAAATGTCCGAGGCCGTCGACTCGTCCCGCAATATCTCGGATGCCGGCGACCAAGGCAGAGCGGTTATTCCGGAAGTCCAGCAACTTGTCGGCGACCTCTTCGTAAAACTTGGTCCAGCCGAATCGGCGTTTGTCCGGGTCTGCATCACCAAAGCGTTCTGCCCAATACGGTGCGTTGCGGAAACGGTCGATGTCCTGCGTGGCACCTTCGAAGGCAAATTTGATTAGTGCCTCGGGTTCCCATGCGCCAAGTTTTACTCGCCAGATCGTTCGCTGGTAGGTGTAGAAATACCAGAGCTTGATCGGATCAAGCGGCGTCCAGTCAACTTTCACTCGCCGGCCATCGCCGGGGTTTGCAGTAATCGTTCCAATGGCTTTGATGACCATCACCGAAACCGTCAGTCCACGGTTGTCGAAGGGCAGGTCATGTTTTTGTGTGTAAGCTGCCTTGATGGCGATACGCTCGCCAGGCTGCATGGCACGAACGAGATCGAGGTACTTGTCCTCATAGCCGTTCTCCCAAATGCCTTCTTTGAGAAAACGTGGCGTCTGATCGTCAGTCCCCCCGTAGCTCGCGCCTACAAACCAATATGACTGACTTTTCTCTCCCATGACTGACTCACTTTCTTATTTTCCCCACCCATCCCTTAACCCCACCGCCAGATTGAATACCGGCCTGCCCGGCGCGTGGTCGATGCGATCCGCCACAAAGTAGCCGACGCGCTCAAACTGGAACTTGTCGTCGGCTTTCGCGGTGGCGAGTGACGGCTCGACCATGGCGGTAACGACTTTCAGGCTGTTCGGGTTCAGGCCTTCGATGAAGTCCTTGCCGCCGGCGTCGGGGTTCGGGTCGGTGAACAGGCGGTCGTACATGCGCACTTCGGCGCTGATGGCGTCGGCAAAGGCAACCCAGGTGATCACGCCCTTGACCTTGACGGCGTTGGCGCCGGGTGTGCCGCTCTTGGTGTCGGGCATCAGCCTGGCTTGCACTTCGGTGACCTGGCCGTTGGCGTCCTTGCTGCAGCCCGTGCATTCAATCACGTGGCCGTATTTCAGGCGCACTTTGTTGCCGGGGAACAGGCGGAAGAAGCCCTTGGGTGGCGTCTCTTCAAAGTCGCCGCGCTCGATCCAGAGTTCTTTCCCGATCTTGAACTGGCGCTGACCCATCTCGGGCAGATGCGGGTGCAGCGGCGCCGTGCAGGCGTCGAGCGTGCCGGCACCCATGAGCTCGTCCCAGTTGGCGAGCACCAGTTTGATCGGGTCCAGCACAGCCATGGCGCGCGGTGCTGAGACGTCGAGCGTTTCGCGCAGGCAGCCTTCGAGCGTGGAATAGTCGATCCAGCTGTCGCTCTTGGTGACACCGATGCGCTCGGCAAACAGTTGCATCGCCTCGGGCGTGTAGCCGCGCCGGCGCAGGCCCACGATGGTCGGCATGCGCGGGTCGTCCCAGCCGCTCACGCGGTGGTCGTACACCAGTTGCGCGAGCTTGCGCTTGCTGGTGATCACATAGGTCAGGTTCAGGCGCGCAAACTCGTACTGCCGGGGCGCTGGCGCGCTCAGCAGGCCGCCTTCGATCAGGTGCTCCAGCAGCCAGTCGTAAAACGGGCGCTGGTCTTCGAATTCGAGCGTGCAGATGCTGTGCGTGATCTGCTCCAGCGCGTCCTCGATCGGGTGCGCAAAGGTGTACATCGGGTAGATGCACCACTTGTCGCCCGTGTTGTGGTGCGTGGCGCGGCGGATGCGGTAGATGGCCGGGTCACGCAGATTGATGTTGGGGCTGGCCATGTCGATTTTGGCGCGAAGCACCATGGCGCCGTCTTCGTGCTTGCCATCGCGCATTTCGCGAAAGCGTGCCAGGTTCTCGGCCGGTGTGCGTGTGCGAAACGGGCTGTCGGTGCCGGGCTTGCCGAAGTCGCCACGGTTGATGCGGATTTCCTCGGCGCTTTGCTCGTCGACATAGGCGTGGCCGGACTCGATCAGGTACTCGGCCGCGAGGTACATGAAGTCGAAGTAGTCGCTGGCCTGGTATGGTTCGGCCTCGGCTGAGCCGTTCCAGTCAAAACCCAGCCATTTGATGGCATCGCAGATCGAGTTGACGTACTCGATGTCTTCCTTCTCCGGGTTGGTGTCGTCAAAACGCAGGTGGCAGATGCCGCCATAGTCGCGCGCCAGGCCGAAGTTCAGGCAGATGCTCTTGGCGTGGCCGATGTGCAGGTAGCCATTGGGCTCGGGCGGGAAGCGGGTGCGGATTTTGGCCGGGTCGCTCTGGCCGGCGGCGTGATGCGCGGCGTCTCCCGGGCTGCCGCCCCACTTGCGTGTGGCGTACGTGCCCTTGGCCAGGTCCTGTTCGATGATCTGACGCAGGAAGTTGCTGGTCTTGGGTTCATGGGGGGCGGCGTCGGGCGATGTGGATGGGCTCATGCGGTCGATTTTAGACGGCGGGTCTGGCTGTTTTGCGCCTGTGCGGCACCGGTGGCCAAGTCTCACGTCGCTTTTTTGGCGTTTCGCGCCAAAGGAAAACAGTTTTGTCGCAACGCGGGTGCATGTCCGGCTCCGACTGAATACGCTTGCCCCCGTTCTCGTTGTTTTGCTTTTTATTCAACCCAAGAGAGATTCCAAAATGAAGTTTCAGTTCACACCCAAGATGTCCGCCAGTTTCCTTGCCGTGTCCATGGCCTTTGCGCTGATGGGCAACGCCCATGCCGTGCCCGAGGCCCAGTTCCAGCCAGCGTTCGATCAATTCGTGCAGGGCAACAATGGCGATGAAAGCGCCATTGAGAAGGCGATTGACGCTTTTGAAACCCTGCTCAAGAGCGAGCCAGGCAATCCAGTGTTGATGGCCTATGCTGGTGCCGCAACCAGTCTGAAGTCCAGGACCACCATGCTGCCCTGGAAGAAGATGCGTTACGCCGAAGATGGCTTGGCCATGCTGGACAAGGCGCTGACGCTGCTCACGCCAGAGCATGACGCGCCGCTGCAGCACCAGGTGCCCGGCTCGCTTGAAGTCCGCTACATAGCTTCCAATACCTATTTGGGCGTGCCCGGTTTCATGAACCGTGGCGCGCGCGGTGCCAAGCTCCTGAACGATGTGTTGGTCAGTCCCTTGTTCGTATCCAGTCCTGTGGGTTTCCGCGGTGATGTATGGCTCGCTGCGGCTCGACTGGCAGCGAAGGAAAAGCGCCTGGACGACGCCCGCAAGTACCTCAACGATACGATCCAGGCGAATGCGCCCCAGGCAGAGGCTGCGCGCGCCCAATTGAAGGCGCTCGTATCATGAGCCAATCCGCCGCAAGCGTGGTTGAACTGCACGGCGTGCACAAGACCTACCGCCTGGGTCAGCATGTGATTCCGGCCCTGCGCGGCGTTGACCTGTCGGCGCAGCCCGGTGAGTTGCTGGCGCTGACCGGCCCCTCGGGCAGTGGCAAGAGCACGATCCTGAACCTGTGCGGTCTGATCGATACGCCGGACTCGGGCGATATCGTGCTTGACGGCAAAAAGGTCAACGGTCTGGACGAAGTGCAGCGCACCTTGCTGCGGCGTGATGCGCTGGGCTTTGTGTTCCAGAGCTTTAACCTGGTGCCGGTCATGACGGTGACCGAGAACGTGGACTACCCTCTGTTCCTCATCGGCGTGCCACTAGCCGAGCGGCGCGAGCGCGTGGCGGCGCAGCTCAAGGCGGTAGGTCTGCTGGAGCATGCCAACCATCTACCCGATGCACTGTCGGGCGGGCAGCGTCAGCGCGTGGCAATAGCCCGCGCGCTGGTCAAGCGGCCACGCTTGGTGATTGCCGACGAACCGACCGCCGCCCTGGATTCGCACACTGCGGACCAGGTGCTGGAACTGATGCGCGAACTTGGACATGCCGAGGGCGCCGCTTTTGTAATTGCCACACACGATAGCCGCTTGAGCAGCCGCTGTGACCGCGTGCTGGCACTGCTGGATGGGAGACTCGTATGAAAATTACCCCCTCGCTCTTCGCTTCGCGTAATTCGCTGCCCCCCAAGGGGGCCAATTCCCCCAAGGGCGGCCTGTCGGGGAATTGGATGTGGCTCAAATTTGCCGTGCAAAACACCATGCGTAACCGGCGCCGTTCGCTGGTCACGGTGTCGATCGCGGCCCTGGGCACGGCCGGCATCCTGCTCGCCGGCGGCTTTGCCCTGTTCACCTACGAGTCGCTGGCCGAAGGGGCCGCGCGTGACTCGGGCCATCTCGTGCTGGGCCAGCCTGACTACTTTGTGAAAGACGAGGAGACGCCCTTGCAGTATGGGCTGGACCAAGTCAAGGATATGCGCGCGCAACTGCTGGCCGACGCTTCCGTGCGCGCCGTGCTGCCGCGGGTTGACTTCAGCGGCCTGATCAGCAACGGCGAGAAGTCCATCGTGATGGTTGGGCAGGGGGTGGAACCCGACAGCGAGTTTTCGGTCAAGGGCCCGTTTCTCACGGTGAAGGAAGGTGATGTGCTGGCAAGCGATGCCAAGGAGCCCGAAGTGATGCTCGGTGACGCGCTGGCGCGCAACCTCAAGGCAAAGCCCGGCAGCAATGTGACCCTGCTGGCCAGCACCACGGACGGCGCGCTGAACGCCTTGGACGTGCGCGTCAAAGGCGTGTTCTCGACCGGCGTACCGGAGATGGACAAGCGCATGGTGTACGCCAACATTGCCACGGCGCAAAAGCTGCTGAACACGCAGAAAGTCTCGCGTCTTGGCATCTTCCTCAATCGCATGGAGCAGACCTTCCCGATGCAGGCCAGTTTGCAAAAGACTTATCCCAAATTAACGGTGCAGACCTGGGAGGATCAGGCTTTCTACTACAAGGGGGTGCGCAACCTCTACAACCGGATCTTCGGTGCATTGGGCCTGATCATCGGCGTGATTGTGGTGTTTGTCGTGACCAACGCGATGTCGATGGCCATCATCGAACGCACCCGCGAGATCGGCACCCTGCGCGCCATGGGCACGCTGCCGGGGCAGTTGCTGCGCACCTTGTCGCTTGAAGGCATGGTGCTCGGTGGCGTCGGTGCGCTGGTAGGTGCAGCCATTGCGTTGGCGGGGTCTGTTTTCCTCCTGATCGTGCCGGTCCAAATGCCGCCGCCACCCGGTTATTCGGTGGGCTATCCGCTCAACATCACGGTTGATCCGCTGATGTACGGGGTGACCATCGTGGTCATGGTGATGCTGACAATGGTGGCCTCGGCCGCCGTGGCGCGCCGTACCGTGAACATGCCGGTCGTTGACGCCCTGGCGCATAACTGACCTTGTTTGTCATTGCGGACTTGATCCGCAATCCAGGGGGTGCGTGGCACTGGATCCCGGGTCAGGCCCGGGATGACAACTCTCCAAGAAACGGGATAACAGTTAGCCTTCATATTGCCGATAGGAACCTCACATGAAATCATTCCGATACCTCATCACCGCCGCCATCGCCCTAACCGCTTTGGCTGCCCAAGCACAAGACGTGGCAGCACTGCTCAAGGCCACGGACAAGTACCGCATGAGCGCGGACAACCTGCAGGTCGAGACGCAGATCAACGTGCTCAATGCCGATGGCACGCCTGACAAGGAACGCCGCTACAAGGTGTTCGCCCAGGCCAAGCGGCAATCGCTGGTCATCATGCAAAGCCCGGCCGAAGCTGGGCAGAAGGTGCTGATGCTCGGTGACGACTTCTGGTTGCTGATGCCCAACAGCCAGCGCCCGCTGCGCATCACGCCGATGCAAAAGCTGATCGGCGATGCCTCGACTGGCGACATCGCGACCATGAGCTGGGCCGAGGACTATACCGGCAAGTTGATCGGTGAAGAGCCGTGCGAAGAGGACGCTGCAGCGGCCAAACAGAGCTGCCTGCACCTGAGCTTGAACGCCAGCCGCAAGGGCGTGACCTACCAGCGCATCGAGCTTTGGATCGGCAAGACCCGGCATGAGCCGGTGCGCGCCGACCTCTATGTGCTGTCCGACAAGCTGGCCAAGCAGGCACGTTTCGTGTTGGACAAACCGACCGCGCCGACCAAGGTGTTGGAAATGGTGCTCAGCGATCAGGTGAGCAATCACAAGACCACGCATGTGCGCTATCTGAGCCAGAAAGAGCGGCAGGTACCGGCCGAGTGGCTCAATCCGATGTTCCTGGTGCGCAACCCACCACTGGATTGACACATGAAGCCCACTATTCTGCTCGGCGCGCTGGCGCTTCTGAGTGCGGCTGCCGTCCAGGCACAGACGCCGACCGACACGACCAAACTGGGTGGCCAAGTGCGGCTGCAGTGGATCGGACAAAACGCCTCGACCGTTGGCCCGCTGGCACAGGCCGATGCGCTGCAAAACGGCATCGTGGATTTGCCGGTCGGTGCGGCGGCGCTGGAAACCGAACTGCGCGCCAGCGGGCACGGTTTGACCGGTGTCGTCACGCTGCAGCAGCAGCGGCCCGAGCGCAGCGCCACGCAGAGTCGGGCCTGGGTCAACGAGTTATACGCCTCGCACGATGGCGGTGCCTGGCAGTTCAGCGCCGGCAAGAAAATCGTGGCCTGGGATGTCGGCTATGGCTTTCGCCCCAACGATATCGTCGAGCAGGAGGCGCGTCTCTCGCTGATTGACAGCACGGCAGAAGGGCGGCCCTTGCTGATGGCCGAGCATTTTGATGCCAGCACCGCCTGGTCCTGGGTTTGGGTCAATCCGACGGCTGGCAATGATACGCGTGGCGCACGGGAACCGGCGCTGGCGGCACGCGTCTACCGGCGCGACGGCGCGTTGGACTGGCATGGCTTCGCGCGTGCCGGCGCACATACCGGTGCCAGCGTCGGCACCGCGCTGGCCTGGGTTGCCAGTGATGAATTGGAGTTGCATGGATCGATGCGCTTTGCACAGCGTTATGACAGTCTGGCCATTGATCCGAATGTGAGCGGACTGGCGAACAGCGACCCCTGGCTGACGCGCACCGAGTCCAACGTGAAGCAGTTGCTGATCGGCGGCACCTGGACCAATCAGGACCAGTTGAGTGTGCTGGCCGAAGCCTGGTGGGATGGATCGGCTCCGTCTGACGCCCAGTGGGATGCCTGGGGCAGTCGCAACGCGCAACTCGCGGCATTGGCCACAGTCGGCGCACCGGCGGCGGCCGTGGCGCCGAATTTGGCCTGGCAGACCGCGCCCTTTAATGTGTCGCCGAGTCTGCGCCGCAGTAACGTCTTTCTGCGCGCGAGTTGGACCAAGGATGCCTGGCAGCCGGCCATAAGCTTGCTCTACAACCCGATTGATCAGGGCCGGATGTGGACAGCGTCGCTGAGTTGGCAGGGTGACCGCGTGCAAGTGCAGGGTGGTCTGCGCGCCTACGCCGGGCCGGCCGATGCGGTGGTGATGCAACTGCCGACGCGCAGCACGGCCTATGTGGCCTCGACCTGGACTTTCTGAACCAGGCCGTTCAGTCCTGACGCTGTTGCTCGGTTATGGCGGCTCTTGCGGACATTCGGGCCAAGGTGCTTGCTGCCAGGTAGCTCGCCAGCATGACGGTCAGCACGATCGCCCCGAACATCAAATCCTTGCCCTCGCTCCAATCTTGTATCCATGGCGAGGCCAACTTGCCAATGCCTAAAGCAGCGACGAGCAGGCTGACCGTGGAGACCGCCGCACTCATGATGCGCGACGCCAGCAGGGCAATCTGGTCAGCGCGTGCGATCAAGCGCGAAATCCACCAACCATTCAAGCCATCGGTGACCAACATCCCCAGAACGAAGAGCAGTCCCAGCATGACCGAATGCAAGACCCCGCCATACTGCGTCGCCGTGACAGCAAAGAGCGTTGCCTGGCTGATGGTGTCAAACGACAGCGCGAATAAGGCACCCACGCCACCGACGCCCCAAACGCTGCTGACTTGCAGAATTCGTCCAAGAATCCGACTTTTGAAGCCAACGAGCGATACCTGATGGTCTGGCGCAGCTGTCAGCATGGCATGTAAGTTGGCAATGCCCAAGGACAGCAACAGGATGATGGACGTCCAGGCCCCAAATGCGCTGAGCCAGTCCGGTGGCGTCCAGCGCTGACTGATCATTCCGACCGATATCGCAATGCTCAGCACCACGGCGCCGTGTCCAAGAGAAAAAAGCGTTCCGCAATAGCGCGCAAACCACAACTGCCGGCGTGCACTGAGCCGGGTCAGGCCATCGATAGTTGCCAGATGGTCGGCATCAAAGCCATGGCGCATGCCAAGCAGAAAGATGATGGCGCAAAGGGCGCTCCAGTCAGTTGGCAAATCGTGCATGGTGACGGCATTGATTGCGGATGCCCGATCGTAAAACAGAATCTGCGCTTGTCAACTCACCTGGCGAAGGGTGCCGGGCGCGTGCTACATCGCCTTGAACAGATGAACGTAAAGCCGGCTCACAGGTAGCCGCTCGGGTCTGCCGCGCAGGCTGACGCTGAGTTTGCCGACCTCGTCGCGCGTGACGCTGTCAATGCCGCTGGAGTTGACGACGGTGCCGCGGTGGATTTGCCAGAACAGGCTTCTGTCGAGTTGCGGCACTAGCTCTTTGAGCGGGGTGCGGATCAGGTACTCATGGCTTGCGGTCAAGACGCGCACGTACTTGTCAGCGGCTTCGAAATAGACCACGTCGGCCACCGGCACCATGCGGATAGAGGTACCGACACTGGCCTGGATCAGCTTGAGTTGCGGCATGGCGAGTTGGGGGGCGGCGCTCATCAAGCCGCGCAACTGGCTCAAGGTCGCCTCGAAATCCAGAGCCGGCTGCGTCCGATTGGCAAGCGTTTGTTGCAGTTTGGCGACTGTCATTTGCAGGCGGGGTGCTTGCAGTGGTTTGAGCAGATAGTCGATTGCCTGCGCATCAAAGGCTGCCATCGCGTACTGGTCATAAGCGGTGACGAAGACCAGCGCCGGAAAAGGCGCGCCGAGCGCAGCACTGTCCCAGGCGTCGGCCAGTTCGGCTGCGGCGTCCAGGCCGCTCAGACCCGGCATGCGGATGTCGAAGAACAGGACGTCGGGCTTGCATTGCAGGGCCTGCGCCACGGCCGAGGCACCGTCACCGACTGTGGCAACAAGGTCAAGCTCGGGCCAGGCACGCGCCAACTCGGCCTTCAGTGCGGCGGCCAGCAGCGGCTCGTCTTCAGCGATCAAGGCGGTGGGATTGTGACCAGTGCGCATGGATGGTCAAACTGGATAGGGATAGCTGACGCGCACGCGGGTACCCGCAGCCTCACCCGGGAATAATTCAAGCAAGCCGCGTTCGCCGTAGGCACTTGCCAGGCGCTCGCGCACCTGGGCCAGGCCGAAACCGTCGAGCGCAGGACTGTTCTGCGGCAGACCGACGCCAGTGTCCGTCACTTCGATGATCACTTGCACCTCTGTCAGGCGCGCCTGCACCATGATGCGGCCGCCTTCGATCTTGGGTTCCAGGCCGTGCTGGATGGCGTTTTCCACCAGGGCCTGCAGCAGCAGCGGCGGCACCGGCAGCAGGGCCAGGGTCGGTGGCAGGTCCAGACTGTATTGCAGGCGTGGTCCCATGCGCACCGCAATCAGCTCCAAGTAATCGCGCAGGCGTTCAAACTCGGTCTGCAGCGGGTGTGAGGTGGCACGCGAAGCCGACAAGGTGGCGCGCAGGTAGGCGTTGAGCCGATCCAGCATTTCGGTGGCCGCCGGCGGGTCGCTGCCGATCAGGGCGCGCAGATTGGCCAGCGTGTTGAACAGCATGTGCGGCTCCAATTGGGCTTGCAGCAGCTTGAGTTGCGACTGCGCTGCCTGACGCTGCGCCGTCTCGGTTTGCGCGTTGGCGCTGGCAGCTTCCTCGCGCGCCGCCGCCAGACGCGCCTGGCTCATAAAGTAGTAGGTGCAAGCAAGGCTGACGCCAAGGCTCAGGAACAGAAAGCCGAACCCGTGACGCTGCAGTGCCGTCCAGTCGGGCAGCGTGCGGTAGCCGGTCACGGTGTCGCCCATCGTGCTGCCCACCACATAGCCCATGACCGCACCAATGGGTGCGATCCAGAACATGCGACGCCCGTGTTCACGCATGTCGCGGACCAACATTTCACCGCCAACGCCGATCAGGCCCCAGATGCTCAGCCCAATGCACTGCGCGTACAGCAGGTTCGTGCCAAAGTCGTATTCACCCCAGAGCGTCAGGCCGAGCGCAATCAAGGTGTTGAGTGCGGCCGACTGGATCAGGCGCTCGACCGAACGCAGAGCGAATGAAAATGGCATCGCGGTGGCCCGCGGCGCTTCATCTCTGTTGCTCATGCTGTCGGCGCAATTTTTCGCGCTCCTGTTGCACCAGGCGTTCCTGGAAATTGCCGCCCGGCTCGGCCACGAACACAATGAAGCCGTGGATCAAAAGACCCAGGCCCCATCCCAGCGCCGGAAACAGCGCCCAGTGGTGCCCTGTGTAGGTCGACAACAGGGCCAGCCCGGTGTTGACCGCGATATAGACCAAGGCGTGGATGTACCAGCCCATTTTGCGGCCCGCCCGCCGGCGCGCCAGGCGCTCAAGCTCTTCGGAGGAGATGGCAGTTTTCATGGAGGTTTCTACGGTGGTTGGATGATGCCTGAACTGTAGCCGGCCTGACACTGTTCGGGCGTCATGGGTGCGACGAAACGCCCGAAACAAGGCCTGAGACGACGCTACAAGGCGCGACTTTCCGAGCGGCCCAGCGTCCAGGCCAGACCGAGACCGACTGAGACGCCGCTGGACTGCACGTGCAGCGGACTGTTCTGGTTGGCGGCGCCGGCGTAGGATTCCAGTCGCAGCAGCGCAAAAACGCGTATGTCCGGGCTGATCTCCTTCGTGGTGTTGAAGGTCAGGCGCGTTGCAATCAGTCCGGCGCGTGCCTCGTAGGCGGGGCGCGCGGCGGTGGCAAACTGCGGCGCGACTTCATAGAAATAGCGGTTCAATCTCTGATCGCCGATGACGACGCTGGCGCCGCTGCTGAGGGTCCACCCGGCGCCGATGTCGCGGGCCTCAAAACGCAGTTCGGGTTCGAACACCGCGCCCTGTTGCCGCACGCCGCTGTGGACCTCCAGCACGGCGCGCAGCGGCAGGTCCAGCCGCAGCCGCTGGCCCGGCGCCGGTCGCATCAGGGTGAATTTCAGGCGCGACCCGAATTCGACCAGGGTGCCGAGGTCGGGCATGCCCTGGCGCGTGGATGTATCCTGCGAGTTGGACGGCAGCGAGGCGTCCAAACCGAGATCGAACTCGACATCGTCGGTGTGCACCAGCCGTGCGCCGATGTTGCTGCGTTCCATGCGCAACACCTCGCCGCGGTAGACCAGGTAGGGCAAAAGCAGGGTGCGCGCGCTGCGGTCGGATGCGCCGGGGTAGGACGGGCTTGATGCGGCACCGCCAAACACACCGACCTCCCAAAGCGGCAGGCCCGCCTCCTGCGCCTGCGCCGTCAGCGCCGCAGCCAGCAAATTGGCGCCCAGAACCAGAATTCTCTTCATGAATTGATCTTCCCTGTATCGATGGATTGACCGCCAGGCTGCGGTTTTGCACTGGGGATTGAAGCACGGATTTCGGTCTACTCAGCGTGCGCATTCAAAGTCCGGCGACAATCTGACGACTGAATTGATCCGGGAGCAAGAATTGGATATCGCGTTGTTGGGTAAAGCCGCCGTCATGGGCGTGGTGGAAGGGCTGACGGAATTTCTGCCAATTTCATCGACCGGGCATCTGATTCTGGCGGGCTCGCTGCTTGGCTTCGGCGATGACAAGGCCAAGGTTTTTGACATCGCCATCCAGACCGGCGCCATCTTCGCCGTGATCCTGGTCTATTGGCAGAAGATCCGCGACACCGTGCTGGCGTTGCCTTCGCAGCCTCAGGCACAGCGCTTCGCGCTCAATGTGCTGATCGGCTTCTTGCCGGCCGCCATCATTGGTCTGCTGGTCTATAAAACTATCAAGGAGCACTTGTTCAATGCACCGGTGGTGGCTGGCGCGTTCATCGTCGGCGCCTTCATCATCCTTTGGGTGGAAAAGCGAGCCAAACTGGTGCCCCGCATTCAGACGATCGACGATATGCGCTGGACCGATGCGCTGAAGGTCGGCCTGGTGCAGTGTCTCGGCATGATTCCAGGCACCAGCCGCAGCGGCGCCACCATCATCGGCGGCATGCTGCTGGGCCTGTCGCGCAAGGCGGCGACCGAGTTCTCGTTCTTCCTCGCGATTCCGACGCTGATTGGCGCCGGTGTTTACAGCCTGTACAAGGAACGCGCCTTGCTCGCGCTCTCCGACCTGCCACTGTTCTTGGTGGGACTTGTGGTGTCGTTCCTCAGCGCCTGGCTCTGCATCCGCTGGCTGTTGCGCTACATCGCCACCCACAGCTTCGCCGGCTTTGCCTATTACCGTATCTTGTTCGGTGCCGTGGTACTGGCGACTGCCTGGAGCGGGCTGGTTGTCTGGGCTGATTGAGGCAGGCGCTGCTTAAACCGTACCGGGCAGGCTGCGCAGCGCTGCCTCGATGGCGGCGGCGGTGGCGAGGGGTTTTTCCATGGGGAACAAATGGCTGCCGTCAAGCATCATGATGCGGCCTTGCGTGATTTTTTCGGTCATGGCCATGCCGACCTGTTTCATCTCCGCCGAGTGCGTGCCGCCGATGAAGGATACCGGACACTTGACCGGATGACGCTGCAGCAGACGGTCCAGGTTGTCAGGCAGGGTGTTGTAGATCGCGGTCTCGACGGCACGGTCAAAACTCAGCACGCGTTTCTTGTCCGCGCCGCGTCCCTCGTCGTGTGTGCCGTGGGCGATGTAGTCGCGCAGCACCTGCGCGTCCCACTTGGCAAACGCCTTCTTGTGGTGAAAGTGCGCCAGCGCCTCTTCGGCATTGGGCCAATGGGTGCGCCGGCGCTGACTGGTGGCGCCGGGCGAGAATGACCCGACCATTTGCGCGCTCTTCATGACGCCGAGCGTGGTGGCGCGCCAGCCGCCCAGGATTGGCGAGTCCAGCAGCAGCACGCCGCGCGCCAGCTCCGGCGCGAGTGCCGCCGCCATCAGGCTGACGAAGCCGCCAAAGGAATGGCCGACCAGAAAGACCGGCGCGCCGATTTTTTCGACTTCGGCCTGCGTGAAATCGACCAGTTGCTGTACCAGATGCGGCCAGTTGTTGCTGACCGGGTATTGGCTGTCATGCCCGAACTTCTCGATTGCCCTGACGGCAAAACCGCGCGACTTCAGGCTTTTGAACATCACGCCATAGGTGCTGGCAGGGAAGCTGTTGGCGTGGGAGAAAACAATCATCGTGGACGGCACGCTCAAATCAATTTCTCCTGCGGCGTGCTGATCTTCTTCAAGGGCCGGTTGCGGCCGGTTTGCGTGATCAGCGGCACGTCGGTCTGCTCGCCGTTCCACATCGGGTCTTCGATGGCGTCAAACACTTCGCGCAGCTTCTGTCCCCAACTGCTGTGCAGCATGCGGAAGTAGGGGTTGTCATCGTCGATGCAGACCACCTTGTCGGTCTGGAAGCTGTTGGCCTCGTAGATCACCATGTCGAGCGGCAGGCCGACCGACAGGTTCGACTTGAGTGTGGAGTCCATTGACACCAACGCGCATTTGGCGGCTTCGTCCAGCGGTGTCAAGGGCGTGATGACGCGGTCCAGTACCGGTTTGCCGTACTTCGATTCGCCGACCTGAAAATAGGGCGTTTCGGGCGTGGCTTCGATGAAATTGCCGGCCGAATAAACCTGGAACAGGCGCATGCCTTCGCCTTTGATCTGGCCACCAAAAATCAGCGATACATTGAATTCGACGCCGGCCAGCTTGAGCGAGGCTGCGTCGCGCTCATAAACATGGCGGATCGCCGCACCGAGCACGCGCGCCGCATCAAACATGCTCTTGGCGTTCCAGATCGTGATGGGGTCGCTGTCTTCATGCTCCTTGATCTGCTCGATCTGCAGGATCTCGCGCACCGACTGCGAAACGCTCAGGTTGCCGGCCGACAGCAGCACCATGAAGCGGTCCCCCGCCTTTTCGTAGACGATCATTTTGCGGAAAGTGCTGATCTGATCCAGCCCCGCATTGGTGCGCGAGTCGGATAGAAATACCAGTCCGGCATTGAGTTTGATGGCGACGCAGTAGGTCATTTTCTAGTTGCTTAGGGGAAATACCTAGAGTGTAGCGGGGCTAGGCTCGGTGCGTGGCCTTGCGAGGCAGTTCCGTGCGTTGGATGCGGTCTTGACAGATGCGGGGAACAGGAATGTAAATCAGTCGCTGTTCAAGGCGTTCAGCTAGTTTGCGATGCCTGTGATTCGCTCACTGTTGGTCATGAGAATGACAAGCATGATGTGCCCCGCGATGCGTCGCCATTCTCCGGTCCGGCAGTGGTTGAACGGCGCTTGCGTCGGTTCAGAATTTGCAATATTTATTGGAGAAAATATGCATCCACATCATGCCGCAAATGGTCTCAGCCTTTTGTTGCCAGGGCCCTGAGCTGGTACAGCGCATCGAGTGCTTCGCGCGGACTCAGGGCATCCGGGTCGATTACCTTGAGCGCTGCTTCGACCGCGCTGGTGGCAAGTGCCTGCGTCGAAGTTGGCACAGCGAACAGGTCAACCTGAGCCTGGCTTTGCGTCGCCTGCCTCTCCAACGCCTCCAGTGTCTGGCGCGCCTGGTTCACGACAGCAGCGGGCATGCCGGCCAGGCGTGCCACCTGGATGCCGTAGCTGCGACTCGCCGGCCCGCTCTGGATCTCATGCAGAAACACAATGTCACGGCCCGCCTCAATCGCGCTGACATGCACGTTGACGGCCGCGTGGTGCTCGGACGGGAACGCGGTCAGCTCGAAGTAGTGCGTGGCAAACAGCGTATAGGCCTGGGTCTTGTCATGCAACTGCGTGGCGATGGCCGAGGCCAGCGCCAGACCGTCGAAGGTGCTGGTACCGCGCCCGATCTCGTCCATCAACACCAGCGACTGCGGCGTCGCGCTGTGCAGGATCTGCGCCGCTTCGAGCATCTCCAGCATGAAAGTGGACTGCGCGTTGGCCAGATCGTCGGCGGCACCGATGCGGGTGTGGATGGCGTCAATCGGTCCCAGACGGCACGCCGTCGCCGGCACGTAACTGCCCATGCTGGCGAGCAGCACGATGACGGCGATCTGGCGCATGTAGGTCGATTTGCCGCCCATGTTGGGGCCGGTGATGATTTGCATGCGCTGGCGCGGCCCCAGGCGCGTGTCGTTGGCAATAAACGCGCCGGAGCTGGTCTGGGCGAGGCGCATCTCGACCACCGGATGGCGCCCGGCTTCGATCTCCAGGCACGGCTCCTTGGCAAACTGCGGTGCGCACCAGTTGAGCGTAAGCGCGCGCTCGGTCAGGGCGCACAGCGCATCGAGCGCGGCCAGTGCCTGTGCCAGTCTGGCCAGTGCCGGCACGTGTTCCTGCAACTGGTCGAGCAATTGTTCGTAGAGCCATTTCTCGCGTGCCAGGGCGCGCTCCTGCGCGCTCAGGGCCTTGTCTTCAAAGGCCTTGAGTTCGGGCGTGATGAAGCGCTCGGCGTTCTTCAGCGTTTGGCGGCGCCGGTAGTCTTCGGGTACCTTGTCGACCTGGCCCTGCGTGACCTCGATGTAGAAGCCGTGCACCTTGTTGAACTGAACGCGCAAATTGGCAATGCCGCTGCGCGCACGCTCGCGCCCTTCGAGGTCGAGCAAAAAGCCGTCGCAGTTGGTCTGGATGGCGCGCAGTTCGTCGAGTTCGGCATCGAAGCCATCGGCGATCACGCCGCCGTCGCGCACCAGCGCCGCCGGCTCCGGGGCGATGGCGCGGCTGAGCAGTTCGGCGCAACCAGACGGGGGCAGCAGCGCAGCTGCGATCTGCGTCAGGTAGGCATCGAGTCCGTCAAACAGGGGCACGAGTTGCGCGGTTTTTTGCAGCGTCAGCGTCAGTGCCAGCAATTCGCGCGGTCGCACCTGGCGCAGCGCCAAGCGTGCGGTGATGCGCTCAACGTCGGTGCTGCCCTTGAGCTGTTCGCGCAGTTTGCGCCAGGGGCCGGATTGTTGAGCGCCGGGCGCGCCGTCGCGCAGCGCGGCAATGGCGTCACGCCGCTGCTGCGCTTGCGTGCGATCACGACGCGGATTGAGTAACCAGTTCTTTAACTGGCGACTGCCCATGCCGGTCAGGCAGGTGTCGAGCAGCGAAAACAGCGTCGGCTGGTCCTCGCCGCGCAGGGTCTGCGTGAGTTCCAGATTGCGCCGCGTGCTCTGCGGCAAGGCTATGGTGTCGTCGTCGCGCTGCACGCGCAGGCTGTGCAGGTGCGTGAGCGCCCGGCCCTGCGTGTGTTCGGCGTAGCCCAGCAGCGCCGCCGCAGCGGCGTGTGCCAGCGTGAGTTCCTGCGCCTGCCAGGGCGCCAGGCTGGCAGCCTGCAACTGCGCCAGCAGCTTGCGCTCGCCCAGTCCCGAATCGAACTGCCAGTCGGGACGTGCCGTGATGCTCAGTGTGGATGCGGTCTGGATCTGGCGCAACCTGGCCTCGAACGCCGGTGTGGCACCGGCGCTGAACAGCAGTTCACCCGGCGCAATGCGCGCCAGCCAGTCGGGCAGTTCGTCGGGTGTGCACTCGGCCAGCGCCAGTTCGCCCTGCGTGATGCTGAGCCAGGCCAGGCCGCAGCGGTTGCGTGGCCCCTGATGCACAGCGAGCAGCATGGCCTCGGTCTTGTCGCTGAGCAGTTCCAGGTCGGTCAGCGTGCCGGGCGTCACCACGCGCACCACCTTGCGCTCGACTGGGCCTTTGCCGGTGACCTCACCGACCTGTTCGCAGATCGCCACCGATTCGCCAAGCTTGATCAGGCGCGCCAGGTAGGTTTCCAGAGAATGAAAGGGCACGCCAGCCATCACCACCGGCTCGCCGGCTGACTGGCCGCGTTGCGTCAGCGTGATGTTGAGCAGGCGCGCCGCCTTCTCGGCATCGGCGTAGAACAGCTCGTAGAAATCGCCCATCCGGTACAGCAGCAGCGTGTCAGGGAACCCGACCTTGAGGCCGAGGTACTGCTGCATCATGGGGGAGTGTTGCTTTGCGTTGTCAGTCATCGGCGCAAGTCTATCAAGATCGGGGGCCGAAGCCGGCCGCTCTGCTGGTCTGGTTCAAGAGGTCTCTGCAGCGATATTGCAGTCACGCCGCAACAAGGCCATGGCCTCGTGCAAGGCGTCGTCGTGATCGCTGAGCAAACGGTCTTGCGCCTCGTCGAGAAAGTCCTGCCACAGTTGCAGATAGACTTCCTGATAGTGGGCCGGGGCGTGGCCCAGAATGTAGTGTGAGACCGGTTCCGGCGTCATGCCCGATTTGCGGATTTTGCGCACCAGCGCAGCGGCGGCTTTGGCGCTGAGCAGGGTCTTGTGGGCGCTGCCGGATGCGATGCACAGGAACAGCGTCAGCAGCGAGCTGTCGTCGCTGTGACCGCCAGTGGCCTTGTTCCAGGCTGCGGACGCGGCGCGGTCAAAGTCGTCCACTTCGCTCAGGGCGTCTTCGACCCAAAAGTAGCGACCCATGAAGGCCGGTGTCTGGTCAAAGAGTTTGCGGGCCGGCAGGCTGCTGTCCAGAATCTTCGGCAGGTCCGCAACGACGGTCTTGCGCACGCCCGCCACAATCGCCTTGAATTCGGCCGGCAGGTCGTTCGGCAGGGGGATGAACAGATCCTTGGCTTTGGATGCAGTGGCTTTTCGGCGCAGGCTGGCAATTGTTTTCTGGAAAGCCACCCAGTCTGGCAAGCGGGTCTGGCGCGTGGCGAGCATCAGCAGGGCCGTGCGAATCACCGCTTCGGCATCGCGACCGGCGTCTTCCAGGTCTTCTCCGTCCATGCCCAGTTGCTGCGCGAACCAGCGTGCGGCATGGATGACGTGTGCCACCCGCTGGCGTCGGGCCAGTTCGGCCTGGTAGTCGGCCAGGCTGCGCAGCGACCATTTGGCCAGTTGCGGGATCTGCTCGTCGCTGAAGCCGCCACGCTCGTTCATGCCGAAGTGACTGCTTTGCGGCATGGCAATCAAGGCCTTGAGCAGGTCGGAGGCGCCCTTGGAGCGCGACAGCAAGCTGTGGTCGCGCAGCGCCACGGCAGCCTGCAGCAGATCGCCCGCGCTGCTCAGCTCCAGTTTCAGGCTGACCAGATTGACGATGCGCTCGCGCGCCTTTTCCAACTCGGGGCGCAGAAACTCGCTGCCGAAGTAACGCGCAATCTGCACCATGCCCTTGGGTGCTTCGGTCTCGATGGCGTCGAGCTTGGCCTGGTCGATGATGCCGTGCTGCAGACCGTAGGCCAGGGCCTTTTCAAAAAACGGACGCGCATCGAAGTGCGCAAGCGACTGCGCCGTAGCGGGTGAGGGCTCTTGAGAAATCGACATGGCTGCGGCGGTCTCCTAAATAGCCGACTCCTCGTCCGCCTCCAGCGCTGCCGGTGTCGCCTT
Organism: uncultured beta proteobacterium; assembly: GCA_903920695.1. Lineage (GTDB taxonomy): Bacteria > Pseudomonadota > Gammaproteobacteria > Burkholderiales > Burkholderiaceae_C > Rhodoferax. The sequence continues at coordinate 11,484 of CAIXNB010000014.1, read as the reverse complement.
GCCGCGGTCGGTGTCGCGGGTTTCCACAGTGCCGTCGTCTTCTTCGGCCGGCAGTTCTTCGCCCTGGCCGGCATCATGGGCGCGGGCCTTGGCACGCAGCACCAGCAGCATTTCCACAAAAAGATCGGGGCAGTCGTGGCGCAAAAGCCAGGCCAGTTGCATCCAGTCCTGGTCGGCCACTTCGTCCTCATCAACACGCGGCTTGACATAGGCATTGGCCAGCAGGGCCGTCTCGGAGACGATGTCGCCGTCGTCCTCTGCGGCGTCGAAAGCGCCGCTGCGGGCAAAGGCTTCGATGCGGCTCCATTTTTCGGTGAAGTAGTCGGCCAGTGCTTCAGCGCCGCCTTCCAGGTCGCCAATGGCCGTCAGGAACTCAACCGGATCGGCGTCTTCACGGAAGATGATGGAATTGACCATACCGCGCAGGTGGGTACGGCTCAAGTCCTTGTACTGCTTCTCGATGACCACGGCGCGCGCAAATTGCTCGGGCGTGACCAACAGGTTGATGACCGACTCCTTGGAGTTGTCATATTCGCGGATCACGGCCAGGATGTCTTTGGGCGGCAACTGTTCGAGCACCAGCATCAAGGCCTTGTCGCCTTCGGTGTCGGCCAGTTCAACCAGCGCGGCTTCGGCCGCCACGATGTCACCGGCGGCAATCAGGCTTTGGGTTTTGGCAATCAGGGCGAGTGCAGTCATGGTGTGTCTTTCAGGAGGGCATCAGTCTTTGCGATCGAAACCTTGCTCAACCATCCAGTCGTTGCCGGCATCCTCTTGGGCGCGGGCCTCGGACTCTTCTTCGTCGTGGTCTTCGGTGTGGTTGTCCTCGTGGCGCTCGTTGCGCACGGCGTCGCGGTCCTGCTGGCCGTCTTCTTCGTTGTCTTCTACCTGCGCACGCTCGGCCGCCGTCAGCGGTTTGTGGTGCATGTATTCGAGTGCGCCGGCAATGGTCATGAACCACTCGCCCAGGGGCTCTTCCAGAATGGTTTGCACGATCTCACCGGCCCAGGCCGCGACGTCGATGGTGTCGCTGAAGCTATGCCACTCGGGCAACTCATCCGCATCCTGCGCCACCAGGTGGTCCATCACCACCGGGTTGCGAAAGCGAAAGGCCTGGTGCAGGACGACGGCCACCATCTCGGGGTTGGGCTCCATCATCTTGAGCAGAAAGCCCAGCTCGCGGCGCTTTTCAGCGAGGCGTTTGCGCAGCACATCGTGGCCTTCGGAGTCGGTGCGGAGATCATCGAGTTCGGATTGGTAGGCCGAGCGCAGGTTGTGAAAGTAGGCGGAGGTACTGATGGGAACTTACTCTGGTGGCGGTTGACTGAAGGCCGGACACAGCTGAATTAAGGCTCGGTCTGGCGCAGGGGTTGAAAATAGGCTTGCCAGATTTCCCGCGCCGTTTGCGCCGGGTTGTCGAGCAGGTTGCGGCGGCGGTTGTCGTCATAGGCCAGGCGTTTGGCCTCGTCCGATAGCACCTCGTAAGCCTCTTGCACGGCGCGAAAGCGCGCCGGCGCATCGGCCTGCGTGTTGCGGTCCGGGTGGTATTGCGACGCCCGCTGGCGAAACGCTTTCTTGATATCGGCGAGGGAGGCGGCGCTGCCGAGTCCCAGGGCGGTGTAATGGTCTTTCATGCGGCGCTTGGGTGTTGGGTGTTTCGAACGGCAGGCGTCCGATGAGGGGCTGCTCGTGGGCCAGCACGCACCGATTTTAGTCGCTGTGCCGTGCCGAAGGGCTCGCCGGGTGATTGCAGGCCTCAGCGGACACGGCTGCGCCGCCGCTTTGCTGGCGTGGCACCGTCACCGTCGGCGGATTTCCTGGCAGGGGTTTGCTTTTCCTGCTCACCTTGTTCGAGGCACAGCAAGGTGTCGGCGTAGGACATAAAGCGCTGGAGGTAATCGGGCGAGAGCTCGCGCATCAAGGCCAGCGAGCGCAGCACCAGCTTATGCGAATTAATCGGGCCCGCATTCCTGGGCGCCTGACCAAGTGCCTGTGCCACCTGCCTGTCAACGCTGAGCTTTGACCAGGTACTTCTGAAATAGCGCAGTGCTTTCAGTTCGGGACGCGATCCGACATTCTCGCCAACACCGCCCTGGACCGATTGCGGCGCATGCTCAGAAACATAGCGCGCCAGATCAGCCAGGGACTCGCGTGGCCCGCTGCGCTTGCCTTGCGCGATCAAGCGCAGCACGCCGCTGAAATCACCCGCGGCGAACAAGCGCTCAAGCGCGATGGCGGCAAGCGGATCTTCCAACCCCGCATCTGCGATGGCCGCCTGGGTCGCCAATTGCGCCCGCTCGAAGCGCTGTCTGAACGACGCCAGCGCGGCTGCCAGTTTGGTACCCAGAATGCACTGGACGCGGTCTTGCTGAGTGATCGAGTGCGAGGCAAGCCGTTCAAGGTAATGCAGGCCCACGGGGTCAAATCGATCAGCGCCGAGCCGGCGCAAGGCCGCGATCCCGGAGCGGAAATCCAGGGCTTGAGCCACCAGCGCATCCGAAGTCCTGCCGCATTCAAGCGCCATCATGGAGCGGTATTTTTCGGATTGCTGGTTTTGGGGACAGGCGCCATTTCGACGCGCCGGTTCTGCGAGCGCGCCGCTTCATCAACATTGGGTGTTACCGGTTGCTCGGCACCAAAGGCGGCTGCGAACACCAGCGAAGAAGGCATCCCTTCCTCGATCAAAGCCCGCGTGACGGTCAAAGCCCGCTGCGCCGACAGCTCCCAATTGTCAGAAAAGCGCGAGTTGCCCTCCCGTATCGAGCGATCATCGGTAAACCCGCTGACCATCAGCAGTTCATCCCGTGCGCTCAAGTAGGCCCGCAGCGGGATCACCAGACTGTTAAGCAGTTGCCGGCCGTCAGGCTGCAACTGGTCGGAATTGAGCGAGAACAGGACGCGGCCGCTGATGCCGATGCGCCCGTTGTTCAAGGTGATTCGTCCCGTGGCCAGCGGAATGGCCAAGGCTTTTTCAAGGCTGATCCGGCGCTGCTCTTCGACCTGGCGTTTTTTGACCTCGTCCTGCAGATGCGTTGCCAACTGCAGTTGAACCACCAGAACGCCAACCAGCAGCAGTACAAACGCCCCCAACAAGCCGGACATCAGGTCGCCAAAAACGGCCCAGACTGGCGCGGTTTGTTCAATGCCAGCGTCACTCTCGTCCATCAGGCGGCCTCTTCAGCCAGCACGGCTTGTGGACCAGGAATCTGGCGCAGCGCGTCAATAATTTCCTTTTGCGACAGAGTGCTCAGATCAATGATTTCACGCGCCTGGGCCACGTAGTAGGCAAGCTGGTCGTCGCTGCGCGCCATCGACTTGTCCATCGCGCCCTCAATTCGCTGCAGGTTCACGATCAACTTCTCATTGGCATCGGTGAACGAGCGCACCGCAAAGCCGAAGCTTTCACTCAGGCTCGACACGTCAACGGCGCTGCTGGTGACATTTGCCGCAATGTCGGCGAGCTTGGCTGTTTCAACGTCTGCCTTGTCAGAAAACTCGCTGCCGGCGTGCTGGAGGACCAGGGTCGAGGACGCCACCAGGGTGTCAATCACCGCGCGCTGTTCAAGCGACGCATGGTTGATGGCATTGAGCAGCGTGCTCAGTGTTTCCATGATGCGGCTGCGTTCTTCCAGCAGATCGTTATCGCGCGCGACACTGTTGGACAGTTCCTGGCGCAATTGGCCAATGACCTCGGCCGCCGCGCGCGGCGCGTCAGACGCGGTTTGTATCAGCCGGCTGATCGGGTCTTCCAGCGCTGTACCGAGGGTCGTTAAATGTCGTGTCAGCGCCGTCTGCAACTCGCCCAGTCGATCCACTGCGGCGTTGCCACGCAAGGCTTCCGCATCCCGGAGTGCGCCGAGTTCCTCGCGCAACAGGCGGGTCAACTGGTCCATGTGTTCGCCATGCTGGCGCGTCCAATCGGCTTCCGAAACCACACGGGAACGCATGGATTCCTCGGAGCAGCGCATCAGGCGCGCTATGTCCGTCAGCGTCGTGCTGGTGCTGGCCTCCAACGAGCCGGTCCACGCCGCCAGGCGTTGCTGGTCATTTGATGCCTGTTCGGCCTGCAGGGTCGCGTAGGCCGCATTGACCGCCAGCAGCAGAGCCGCTGAACGCTGTTCGAAGCTGTTGTTGAAGCTCTCTAGCGAGCGACCGACACCGGTGACCAAGCTTGCACTGCTTTGTTCGTGATTGGCGAGCGCTGCCGTCCAGGTATCGGCCACGGCAGAGGCGCTAGCGCCAAAGCGGGCAGAAAGTCCATCGAGTTGCGTTTGCGTCGTGCCAATCATGCGTTCGTGCATCAGCTTCGATTCCTGCGCGATGCCTGTCATCGCGGATTCGACCACGGGTTTGATGCTGGCGCCGGCCATCTGCGCGCTTTGCGTCAGCGCATCCCGCAGCGATTGGTCAACCGAGCCAGCCAAATCGGTATACACAGCTTTGACATCGCGGTGAAAATGTTCCTGATTGCTGAGCAAGCGCTCGTTCAACTGCAGGCTCATACGCTCCATCTGCGACATCATCGTCTGCAATTTATCGACAAGCCCGGGCATGACCTGGGATTGAAGTTGCAGCGCCTTGAAGCTTTCCTGGCGCTGATGGGTGAGCGAGAAAGCGCGCAATGCCGTCGCAATCCTGCTGTCAAGCCATTGCGCGGTCAGCGTTCTTTCGTGCCGGCTGAGTGCCGACATCAGGCCTAGCATTGCCGATGAAGCAACGCCGGCCACGGAGGTGCCAAAGGCCAGGCCCAAACCCTTGATCGGGGCTGAAAACGCCGAGCGGATCGATTGCAGATCGGAGGTGCCTTCCAGTGCGAATACCGCGCCATTGAGGGTGACGACCATGCCCAAAAACGTGCCCAACATCCCCAGCATCACCAGCAGCCCCACCAGATAGGGTGTGAGGGCCGGGCCCGGCAAGCCGACGCGCTCGCCTTCTATGCGCAGGCGCACCGCGTTTTGCAGTGAAGACGGCACGCTGGGCAGCCAGTCCGCCAACTGCGTCAGATGCTCCGGAATGGCCGCCAGCGCCGTTGCCAGAGCCGTGCTGGCCTGACGAAAACGGTGTAACTCCAGCGCGCCAAAAACATAGACCGCGCCAATGATCAGGGTCATCGTCAGTGCCAGTGGGTTGGAACCCATGAACCCGGCACCAACCCAAGCGACTGCCAGCGCGCCCAATGCAAAAACGGCGGTGAAGAAATGTCTGTTCATGCTTGTTCTGTAATGTTGTTAAAGGCTTCAATCAGTCCCACCGTCGGCTGCAAACGAAGCTCCAATTCGGCCAGCATTACGCTTTGAAGCTCAGCACCGAAGCCTGCCAGCCAGCCTCCCGGCCGCATCCATTCGCTGCGCTGGTCGGCTTGCTGCGCATCCGCCAGTTTTTGCTGATGCGCCTGGTGCAATTGCGCAAACCGACTTTCGAGCAGCGAAGCCAGTGTTGAAAGCAGTTTGCTTTCGCGGTCGCGCAGTATGTTGTCGAGGCTTGCATCCAGCAGCGCCAGGTTCTTGAGTGCGGCTGACGATTTGGCCAGCACGTCGCGTACCTTGGCGCGCAAGGCGCGAATCGCCAAATCCATTTCGCGCTGATGCGCGAGATAGATTCGCCGATACGGTCGATAGGCGGCAGCGACATCAAAGGGCACTGCCGGCTTTTCCGACGACAGCTCGGTTCGTGTGCTGGCCGCCTGGTCAGTCAAACTCTTGTTGATCGAATTCACCAGGACAGACCGTGTTCCAGCCAAGTCGTCAGCGATAGACGGCTGCGTGGCGGCTTGTGCCGGAAATTTCGCGGCGATCGGGCTTGCGCTGATGGCGTTGAGCGCGGCCGACAGGGCGCTGGCTTTAATGAAGTCCACCCACAGCCCCAGCTTTTCGGCAAAGGTATTCCCCGGCTCAACCGCATCCAAAATAGCCAGGTCGGCAAGAATTTGAATAAGTCTGGAACGATTGAAGTTGGTACGCGTCAGGGCTCGCGTCATAGGTAGGTGCAGGCCAGCGATTGGCCCAGGTCAGATAACAACAGGATCAGGGGAGGGGGTGCGTGGAGGAATCAAGCGAAATCCAACGCTGCAACTGCGGACTTGCAGGGTGCGGGCGAATTCTACCTGCAGAATTGGGGCCGCTGATTCGGTGATGGATAGCTTGATTCGGCAAGCGACAGACAATTGCATAACTGGTATCTGCCATTTAGCAGGCACATCGGATCGCGCTTGGCACAGAATGGCGCAATTGCGCACCGCGCTGTTGCGTCATCGCTGCGCTTGACGGCTCCCCCAACCACTGCGCCACAGGTCAATGAAGAAATGAGATTTTCGATTCACTTTGTGCTGCTGTGCGCTGTCGTGCTGATACTGCCTGCAGTGTCGACGGCACAGGTTTTCCCTTCGAAACCGCTGCGAATCGTCGTGCCCTTTGGTGCCGGCGGCGTCGTGGCCGGGGATATGGTTGCCAAGGCGGATGCCGATGGACACACCTTGCTGTTGATATCCAACGCCACGGCCGTCAGTGCCGGCTTGTTCAAGGCACTGCCTTTTGACACGCTGCGCGATTTCGCGCCGGTATCGACACTCGGTTTCTTTGATCTGGCGATCATCACGCCAGCGGAGTCGCTGTTCAAGAGTCTGGGCGACCTGCTGGCCTACGCCAAGGCCAAGCCCGGACGCTTGAACCTGGCCACCATCAGCATTGGCAGCACCCAAAATCTGGCGGCCGAACTGTTCAAGAGCAGCGCCGGCGTGGATATCCAGATCGTGCCTTACAACAGTTCGCCGGCCGTGATCACGGCCTTGCGGGGTCGGCAGGTCGACGCAGCCGTCGAAATTCTGGCGCCGGTTCTGTCTCAGATCAACTCCGGCGCCCTGCGTGCGCTGGCCATTGCCGGCGCCGCTCGTGCCAGTGTGCTGCCCGATGTCCCGACCGCCAAAGAGAGCGGTGTGACCGGGGATTCATTGCATCGAGCTGGAATGGCTTGGCTGTGCCCGCCAATACGCCCAAGCCGATCATTGCCAGACTGAACCGCGACATCGTCGCTGCATTGAACGCGCCAGAGGTCAAAAAGCGATTGCGCGATCTGAGTGTGGACGCCCAGTCGAGTTCGCCGGAACAGGCAGCAGATTTACTCCGCAGCGAAATCAAGCGTTGGGGCGAAGTCATGAGTCGCGCCAAGATTGCACAACAGTAGAGGATGTCAGGCATGAAGTTTGATTGTTTAGGAATGCTGGGATACGGCGAAGTCGGCAAGATCATTGCTGCGGGCTTGCGTGAGCGTTTGAGCACCGTCAGCGCCTGGGATCTCAAGTTCGACTTGCCGTTGATTCGCGATAGTGAGCGTGAACACGCCGCATCTGCCGGTGTCCTGGCGCTTGATTCGCTGGCGCAGTTGTGCCAGTTTTCCGATCTGGTGATTTCTGCTGTGACCGCCTCCAACACGCTGGCCGTGGCGCAGGCCGCCGCTGCGCATATCCAACCGGGCGCGTTTTTTTTGGACCTTAACTCGGCCTCGCCGGGCACCAAGCAGCAGGCCGCTGCCTTGATCGACGGCGCCGGTGCGCATTACGTGGAGGCCGGTGTCATGAGCTCGGTTGCGCCGCATGGTATTCGGGTGCCCATGCTGCTTGGCGGTGGACGCGCTGCCGAGCTGGCCGAGGTACTGAATGCGTGGGGCATGAATGCCCGAACGGTATCGAGCGAACTCGGTATCGCCAGTGCCATCAAGATGTGCCGCAGTGTCATGATCAAGGGTCTGGAGGCGCTGGTGATCGAGAGCTATCTCACGGCCCGCGCCTACGGCGTGGAAGACCGCCTGTTGCCGACTTTGCAGGAGACCTTCCCGTCGATTGACTGGGCGCAGCAGGGCGCCTACTTTTTTTCGCGCGTCGTCCAGCATGGCCAGCGCCGCGCCGAGGAAATGCGTGAATCCGCCAACACCGTCAGGGAGACCGGGTTCCCGCCCTTCATGGCCAGCGCGATCGCCGACAAGCAGCAATGGGTGGCCGATCAGGCCAGGGCCGGCGTTTTTCTGGACCTTGCGAAGGACGCGCGCTGGCAGGACTATGCCGACCGTATGCTGGCAGCGAAGCGATCGCCAGCCTGAGTGCTGAGCGACGCAAAGCGCTAGTCAGCCTTGACGCGCCCCGAACGGATCACAGGTTTCCAGCGCGCGATTTCACGCACGATGTGCTGGCCGAAGGCCTCGGGCGTGGTCGGCATGGCGATTGCGCCTTCGTTATTCAGACGTGTCTTGAGCTCGGCTGAGGCCAGGGCCTGGTTGATCTGGGTATTGAGTTTGGTGACGATGTCCTTGGACGTTCCTGCTGGCGCCACCACGCCGTACCACTGGTCAGCCTCGAAGTCCTTGTAGCCAGACTCGGCCACGGTCGGCACTTCGGGCAGGCTGTCCAGGCGCTTTGGGCTGGAGACCGCCAGGGCGTGCAACTGGCCACTCTTGATCTGCCCCATGACAGCCGGCGCACCCGTGAACAGCATCTGGATTTGCCCGCCCATCAAGTCGCTGACGGCCGGCGCGGTGCCGCGATACGGGATGTGCACGATGGCCGTATTGGTCTGCATCTTGAAATATTCGCTTGCCAAATTGGCGGCGCTGCCATTGCCGCCGGAACCGTAGTTGAGTTGCCCAGGTTTGGCCTTGGCCAGTGCCACGAACTCTTTGAGTTTGGCCGCTTTGACCGACGGATGGACCACCAGCACATTGGGCACGCGCGCCACCCAGGCCACCGGTGCAAAGTCCTTCACCGGGTCATAGGCCAGTTTCGGATAGAGCGATGGATTGACGGCCAGTGTGCCGATGTGGCCCATCAGCAGCGTATAGCCGTCGGCCGGCGCCTTGGCAACCTTGTCGGCGCCGATCGCGCCGCCAGCGCCGGGCACGTTGTCGATGATGACCGGCTGGCCCCAGGCCTTGCTCAGTTCCATCCCGATCGACCGCGCCAGAATGTCGGTCGAGCCGCCCGGCGTGAAGGGAACCACCATCCGAATCGGTTTGGTCGGATAGCTGGTCTGTGCCGTGGCCGCACCGCTGCAGCACAGCGCGGTAGCCAGCGCCAGCATGACGCGCCCGTTGCGGCACATCAAAACTCGGCCTTTTCACCCGGTTTGAGGGCCAGTACTTTCGTTGTGCTGGCACCGAGCGCCTGCACCAACTCGGCCGGTGTGCCCTTGCCAAGCGGATTGGCGCCGTAGTGCATAGGGATCACAAACTTCGGCTTGAGCCATTCACGAATGGCGTAGGCCGCGTCCACCGGGCCCATCGTGAAGTTGCCGCCAATCGGGATCAAGACGAGGTCGGGATGGTAATACTCGGCGATAAACTTCATGTCGCCGAACAGGGCCGTGTCGCCCATGTGGTAGATCCGGAACCCGTTTTCCAGTTCGATGATGAAGCCCAAGGGTTCTCCGCCGACATGGGTCTCGTCTTTGCCGGTGTCGGCGTTCTTCCAGACCAGAACCGACGAGTGTTCAGCATGCACAGCGGTGACCTTGATGCCGGGCAGCGGATTGATCGTGCCGCCCTTGTTGAAACGCGGCAACTGTGCCGGTGGCAAGATGCCGAGCAGGGCTGCCGACTGGTTCATGTCACCCGGTCCGTAGAGCGGGATCTTGTTCAGTACAGCGATTGCGGGCGCGTCGGCAAAGTGGTCCTGGTGGCCGTGACTGACCAGTAGCAGATCGACCTTGCCCAGCGCTTCGAGCTTCTTGTATTCGGGCGGTGTCAGCGGGTTCTGGATCAACCACGGATCGGTGATGATCACCTTGCCGCCGGGGGTCGTGATCCGGAAGGCAGACTGTCCCAACCACAGGACTTCAGTCTTGGCAGTTTGTGCTAATCCAGGCGTGCTGGCCAGGGCCAGCGTCAACGCGATCAACGCGAGCGGACGAAGGAGCAATTGGAGAATCATGCAGTGACCTTGAAAAGGGATTGGAAAAACACCCGGCGGGCGAAGCATAAGGCGCAATCCGTGCGATCACCAGACATAGCTGCTATAACAAAACACGGATCGGGAATAACCCGAAGACCTCGAAAACCTCGAAGACTCAATAGGCCTGAGTCGCCTGGGTTACCAGATCGGCCAGCAAGGTCTGAACGCTCTTGTGCGTTTGCGTGCTGGGCCGGCGTGCTGAGGCGACCAGCATCAGTTCGCACGTCAGTTGCGGACTGTGCAGTTGGTGCGTGGTAAACGGGTGCAGCCGCTGAAAATGATTCAGGGTGTAGGGCGGCAGGACGGCGAAGCCGAGGCCTTGCGCGACCAGGTCCAGGATTGCGTTGAGGCCATCGACTTCCATCTCGATGTGTGGCTTGCAATTCAGGCGCATCAGTTCGGTCTCGATCAGCAGGCGGAATGCATTCGGGCGGCTCGGGACAATCAGCGGCAGCGTGGCCAGCGCCGACAGCGGCAGTTTCGCCTTGAGCTTGCCACCCTTGAGCTTGCTGACGCTGGCCTCCGAGGCGATCAGGACCAGCGCTTCGCGGTGCAGCAAGCGGCTCTCGATGTCGGGCGAGTGCGGCGAGTTGTAAACCACGGCCATGTCGAGCCGTCCTGAGCGCAGGCCCTCGTTCATGGCAACCGAGAAGCCCTCGGTCAGCGTCAAATGGGCTTGCGGCAAGCGCTTGCGAAATTCAAGCGTTAAGGGCACGGTGATGAGCCGGCTCAGGGATGGAGGCAGGCCGATCGACACATGCCCGCCCAGGGCACCACGCGCCGATTCGAGTTCCTCACGCACCAGCGCGAGCTGGTGCAAAATGCCGCGCCCGTGTTCCAGCAAGACCTTGCCGGGCTCGGTCAGGCTGACGCCGCGCCCGTTGCGCAATAGAAAGGTCTGGTGCAATTCAACTTCAAGCTGGCGCACGTGGCGGCTCAGCAGCGGCTGCGGCATGCCCAGCGCCAGCGCGGCGCGCGTGAAGCTGCCCATTTCCGCGACCCTGACGAAGGATTCGATCTGCTTCAAGTCCATGGCGACCAATGGTATAGCAATCTGCCAGCTATGCCGAATTCCGATATCAGCTAGTCGCTTGCCATCGGCGCGGCACACGGCATTGCTCACTAGAATTTCCAGATGCAAACCGCCATCCCCTGCCTCCTCATGCGCGGCGGCACGTCCAAGGGACTGTTCTTCCTGGAATCCGACCTGCCCGCTGACGAAGCGACCCGCGACAAGGTGCTGCTGGCGGTCATGGGCTCGCCCGACAAGCGTCAGGTCGACGGTCTCGGCGGTGCGCATCCGCTGACCAGCAAGGTCGGCATTGTGCGCAAGAGCCAAACGCCAGGCATGGACCTGGACTTTCTCTTTGCCCAGTTGCAGCCGGAACAGGATACTGTGGATACGACACCGAACTGCGGCAATATGCTGGCTGCCGTGGTGCCGTTCGCGCTGGAGCGCGGACTGATCGAAGCGCGGGGCGACAGCACCACCGTGCGGGTGCTGACAGACGGAAGAGCACACGTCTGAACTCCAGTCACTGGCTCAG
>CAIXNB010000013.1 GCA_903920695.1 uncultured beta proteobacterium | reverse complement strand
TACACGACGCTCTTCCGATCTCCGCAGCAGCAAGTAGTTTCATCTACGTTGCGCTGGCCGATCTCATTCCGCAGCTTCAAAGGCATGTTGGAACACGACAATCAATGCGTCACATCGTCTGGCTGCTTCTCGGCATCGCTGTAGTGGCTTTGACAACCACGTTTGACGTCAATTGAAGCCACTCAGCGGCAGGTCTGTAACGCCACTGCGTCACATCTCTAATCTACACCATGCGGGTCAACACGACCGGTTGCAGTCCTGACGCGAATTGAGATTCCGCATTGCCGACATTGCTCCGACCGTGACAGTGATCAGTCGATGCGATATCGATCGCGCAATATCTGCGCTGCCTGCGCAAGCGCAGCAAGCTTGGCCTCGGCCACGCGCTCGGAGTTAAGCGGATTGTCGGCGAAGGTGGCAAAACCACAGTCCGGCGTGATCAGCAAGCGTTCGACACCGAACAGGTGAATCGCCCGCTCGACGTGCGCTACGATTGAGTCAACGCTTTCCACATGGGCATGCTTCTGGTTACACGAGCCGATGCCGATGCGCAAGCGATCAGGCAAACGTGCCAAAACTTCCATTTCACCCGCACGCGGTGTGCACAACTCCAGGAACAAGGTTCCGACATTCATCTGCCCCAGTATGTCGACCAGGGGCTCGTAGTTGCCCGATAGCGCCTTGGTTTCGTCGGTTGTCCAGTTGCCCCGGCACATGTGCAGCGCGATACGCTCGGGCGGAAACCCAGCCGTAACCGCATTGACCAGGTCGCGCGCAAAGGCCAGTTCAGCCGGGCTGTCTTTCTTGGCCGAGAGTGCCCCACACATGAAGCTGCGCTGATTGGCCGGGCCACTGAAGACAACTTCGGACAATACCGGTTCGTCGAGCTGGATCAACGTGGTGCCGACCGCTAGCAGGCAGGCTATTTCTTCGCGTAACACGCGCACGATGTCGATGGCGAGCGCTTCACGGTTGACATAGGCCCGGTCCGAGATGCATTCCATCCACATGGTGCGAGTTAGCAAGTATGGGCCGGGTAGTGCCACTTTGACTGGGAGGTCGGTCAGAGTGCGCACGAATTCGGCCTCGTGCACGGCGATGCCGCGGCTGCGTCCGAGCGGCCCGAACAAGGCCGGATGGCGCACGTCGCCGGCCGGCACGTCGAGCGCACGTAATTCGCGTTCGAACTCTTGCGGATCGTCGACCAGTGGCAACAGGTCGGTAAGAGGGATCAGTTGACAATTGTCCAGGCGCGAGGCGACGAAGCTCGAGTAACTATCGCGCCGCTGCTCGCCATCACTGACCACGTCGACACCAGCGCGGATCTGCGCACTGACGGCGAGGCGCACGGCATCGTCGGCGGTAGTGTGAAAAGCCGCCTCATCCAACCGGCCTTCCATGTGTTCATGCACCGCCTGCAGCATCCAGCGCGGGCGAGGCCAGCTGCCGATACCCATGACTGACAGCGGTCGAATGGTCGGCGCCGGTGCAACGGCAGGGAAGGCCAGCAAAGGTTTCACGTCAACCAGGGTTACGCCGGAGCGAACCTCGGGTGCCTCGCCCACGGTGATCTTGCGCTCTGCAAGCGAGCCCTTGGCAACCAGAAAACTGCGCACATTACCGTCCTTGACGAAGGAAACCAGCTCGTTCTTGGTCATTCGACACCAAGCTGGCAAGTCTTCGTCGACCGATGTTTCTGTCGAGCGGATTTCGAGCAGGCCCCCGCGATCAAGTGGGTCTATATGCTTGCGTATGAGCAACAGCAAGCCGTTTCCACAATCGAGGTCGCCACCGTCGAAACTAATGTCTGGCTTCGGGGGATGTTGGGGGGAGACAGTCATTGTGATTTCCTACCAAGTTGCATTGGACGCAGATAGCTTGCTGGTCGCGCACTTCCTTGCTGTCGATCGGATCAACAGTGACCTTCGACAACTTCTGCGGACCTTCGATGGCAGATTGCCTTAGAACTTATCCGTAAATAATGTTTTCGCCTGACTTTATCTTTCGGAATGCCATGATGGACGCCGCCAAGTGGTTGAGCGCCAGGAAGCTGCGGTCAAGCTTCTCGTATCTAACGAGCAACTTACGGAATCGGTTGAACCAGCTGTGCGCTACTTCTACGACCCAGCGTCTTGCCTTCTTCTCAGGGGTTCGCTTGAGTTCTTTGGCTTCTTGCCCTCGTCCTTTGACATGAGGGATGTAGCCATGTTCCTCAATGACCTTCAGAGCGGGTGCTCCTGTATAGCCAGCGTCAGCACACAAGTGCTTGTGGCGCCTGATAGGCGGACTGGGTCGCTCAATCATGATGGCATCGAGAACGGCGGCCAGTTGCGAAACATCATGCCGATTGGCTCCGGTCACGACGAGCGACAACGGGACGCCACGACCGTCCACCAGCAAATGGCGCTTGCTCCCATTTTTTCCCCCTATCCGTGGGGTTGGGTCCCACGCTCTCTTGCGCCAGTGGCGCTTTCATCATCGCCCCATCAACGCTTTGCCATCGCCAGGCGATACCCTCAAACTCGTCGTATTCGGCAAGTCCCAGTTTCCACAGGGCTTCAAAGACGCCAGCTTTCTCCCATTCCAGGAAACGGGCGTGGATTGCGCTGGCACTGCCGTAGCGCTCAGCCGGGAGTGCCTTCCACTGACAGCCTGTACGTAGAACAAACACGATGCCCTCAAACACCAATCGAGGGTCTTTTGGCTTGCGTCCGCCACCGGACTTTCGGGCATAGGTCTGATCTGCAACGCGCTGGCGCACTGGAATCAGTGGTTCAACGCGGCTCCAAAATTCATCGGTGACCTCCCATGCTTTCGCTTTTGCCATCTTGCCTCCACGCGCGGTCATCGCGCATAGAAAGTCATTATCCTTTATTTACGGATAAGTTCTTAGTAGCTCACGCTCGGGCAACCATCGCTCATGAACTCAACCAGCTTAGCGCCGCCGACAATGGCTGCGCCATCAACCAGCTTGGTATCGTCAAGCTTGCGCTTCTTGAAGCATGGTGAACAGACGAACATTTTGCCTCCGGCCTTGGCGAAGTTATCCATTAACTCCTTGAGCGGCGCGAATCCTTCTTCGTGGACCGCATCGGCAATGCCTTTCTCGGCCAGGCGAGTCGCTTCAATGGACAGGAAAACGACGGTATCTTTGTCTGACGCGACAGCGGCATTTGCGACGACGAATGCAACCGTGGCTTTGTCAGTATTGTCGAGGCCATGCGTCAGGCTGATCAGAAATTTTCCGGACATGTAAATCTCCATTGGGGGTTATGAAAAAGGGAAAGCGGGCGCTAATGATGCCTGCAGGAAAAATTAAGTCTTGGCACGAATCCAGAACGCCCTGGACTGCGGATCGTGTGCCAACAAGATGTTACTTGTCATTCTGCACCAGGCAGGTATGTCGGCAGGGGCTCCTGCATCAAGTGCGATGACCTTAAACACCTTACCTGGAGCCTGGCGCATGCGCTGGCGCAATTCCAATACCAGTTCACCACAGCCGAGTTCTCCCGCATTCCATTCCAAATCGTGATCGACTTGCGTCAGCAAGGCAGATGTCATTACGGATTGCATTCAGTGTTTGTGTTGATTGTATTCAGGTTGACATACCAAGGTTGGCTGCACAAGGAGTCGCATCGCGTGATGAAAGGTAGCCGAACCGAATTCTTCTTTAAGAGCCCGTATAGCATTTGACAACACCGGCTGAGCAATGTGACAGGCGTCTGCCGCTCGACCAAAGTTCTATTCACGAGGCGGCGCAACAAGTTAGCGAAGTGATATGAACAGGCACATAGCCTACGATCATATCGAGTGCGATCATGCGGACCGGTCGGTACTTAACCCTAAACACAGTCAGTTCGTTGGAAGCGCGACAAGACCTGCGAAGGAGCGTCAGTCATGCATGATGTGCTTCAAATGCACCGCCTTCACCGAGTCGGTCACTGGCTCACCTAAAGCAATCCCAAGCCTACGCGGCAAACGCCTTGCACTGTTTGGCACAGTTCTGACAAGACTCCATGCATGCCCTGCACTCGGCATGCTTGCCCTCATGCTTGTGGCACTCCTGTTCGCAGTGCTGGCAGGCATCCAACGCAACTTTAGCCAGCGCGGGCACCAGTGTCGACTGCTGCGATGCGAGGTTTTGAAGAGCACCACACACCGCCAGCATCTGGTTCACCATTTTGGCGCAACCGCCCATGGACTTGTCACCCTCCGCCAGCAAAACCAGGCAATGCGCCAGGCATGCCTGTCCTTTGACCACACAGTCGGCTGCAGCTGCGATGAGCGTCTGGTTCGCTCCACCGTGACCCATCTTCGAATGGTCGTGCTCCTGAGACAATGCAGCACTACTAGCTGCGGCAAGCAGGACCGCACCAGAATTCAACAATGCGTCACGACGGATCATGATTTCTCCAATTTAGTATGAATGGTGTTTCATCATAGCTCGAGGCTTTCCAGCCAAAAAGCTGCGAAACTCCAAGACGTAATTTGTCTTGTTTAACCCAATGAAATTTCCCTCAAGAAACCTAGCCGCCGTCCTTGCAGCCTTGCCATTGGTGACCATGGCGCAAACAACGGCAACATTGAGCGAAGTGGTTGTCACAGGTACCAAAATTCCTAATCTTCCGTTGGGATCTACTGCCGTGGAAGATGCCGGACTAGCATCCCAGCGTCGTACCACCAGCGACACAGCGCGCCTGTTGCAGGATTTGCCTGGCGTTTCTCTGAACGGCGCAGGAGGTGTTTCCAGTCTCCCGGCGATACACGGCATGGCCGATGACCGCCTGCGTATTCAGATCGACGGTATGGACCTGATGGCGGCCTGCCCCAACCACATGAATTCGCCCTTGTCGTACATTGACCCAACCAAAGTGGGCAGGATTTCTGTCTTTGCCGGCATCACGCCAGTGAGTGTCGCAGGCGACAGCATCGGTGGCACTATTCAAGTCCAGTCTTCGCCACCAGAGTTCGCGGACAACGCTGACAGTTCCCGTGCTAAGGGACAGGCCGGTACCTACTACCGTAGCAACGGCCAAGCCAGCGGCTACAACCTCGGTACAACGTTCGTAGGTCAAAACGTCAACCTCACTTACAGCGCCTCAAGCGCGAAGTCGTCAAACTATTCGGCAGGCAGCGATTTCAAGGCTGCTGGACTAGGCACTGCAGGAGGCCCGTGGCTGGCGGCCAATGAAGTGGCTTCTACCGCTTATAGCGCCAAGAATCAGGACATCGGACTAGCCCTGCGCCAGGACAAACATTTACTGCAGCTGAATATTGGCACGCAGCATCTGCCCTTCGAGGGTTTTCCGAACCAGCGCATGGACATGACGGGCAACGACAGCACACAAGTTAACTTGCGATACACCGGGCAGTTCGCCTGGGGCAGCCTGTTAGCTCGCGCCTACGGCCAGGATACCGAGCACTTCATGAACATGGGACCCGACCGGTTTACCTACGGCACAGTGGGCATGCCGATGAACACTAATGCCAAGACCCGTGGTGCGTTGACCCAGGCTGACTTCTTGTGGTCCGACATTTCCACTTTACGCCTGGGGGCCGAGATGCAGTCCTACGCGCTGTACGACTGGTGGCCCCAAGCAGGCGGAGTGATGGGTCCGAGAACCTTCTGGAACATGGATTACGGCCAGCGCAACCGCACTGGCATCTTCGGTGAATGGGAAACTCAGTGGAATGACCAATGGCTGACTCAAGTAGGTGTGCGCCACGAGAGCGTCACAGCCAACACCGGGCCAGTGCAGGGCTACAACGCGCAAGCTATTTGGTCTACCGATGCTGCTGCAATTAACGCACAGGCGCGCGCTCGCACAGATAGTAATCTGGACTTCAGCGCCTTGACACGGTATGAGCCGGATGCAACCAAATCCTTCGAAGTGGGACTCGCGCGCAAGTCACATTCGCCGAACCTTTACCATCGTTACGCTTGGTCCACGCAGCCCATGGCCTCCCTCATGAACAACTTTGTGGGCGACGGCAATGGGTACATTGGAAATCCGGAGCTCAAGCCTGAAGTGGCACACACAATAAGTGCAAGCGGTGACTGGCATGATGCTGACCAAAAGTTGTGGGCATTCAAAGCTACGAGCTATGTCACGCAAGTACAGGATTTCATCGATGCACGGCGTTGCGACTTTGGGCAATGTGGGGGTACTGCCAATGTAGCGGCAACCGCCGGTTTCGTGAACCTTCAATACGTGAACCAATCGGCCCGCCTCCATGGGGTGGATTTGTCAGGCAAGATGCTGTTAGCTGAGACCGCCGACTACGGCAGTTTCAAAGGCACTGGCGTGTTGAGTTATGTCCGGGGGGTAAACCAGACCACTGGTGGCAACCTTTACAACATCATGCCGCTCAATGCAAAGCTGGCCCTGGTGCAGACCTGGGACAGTTGGACCCATACAGCGGAAGTGCAAATGGTGGCAGCCAAGACCGATGTGTCGCAGGTCCGAAACGAAGTTCCGACTGCGGGTTATGGTCTGTTTAACTGGCGTAGCAGTGTTCAGTGGAAAGAGGCACGGCTGGACTTTGGCGTTGAGAACCTGTTCAACCGCAACTATGCACAGCCGCTTGGTGGCGCCTACGTCGGCCAAGGCGCGTCCATGACCAGCACCGGCATTCCATGGGGTACTGTTGTGCCTGGCATGGGCCGCTCGATCAATCTTGCTTTGAGCATGAACTTCTGAGATACGCCCATGTCCTTCCTAGAATTTTCTATCATTCGCAGCGCACTATGACCTCTCCATTTTGCGTTCACCGAGCAACCGGCCTCATCGCCTCTGTGCTCATATTCCTGGCAAGCTGCGGTGGCGGCGGTGACGGACCGGCCATCAAAGCGCAGGTGCAGACCATCCGATTTGCTGCTTCACCTGCATTGCGCCTCAGCGGCAGCGCAATGGTGGCGGCTACATCCTCCTCTGGCCTGGTGGTGAGCTACTCTAGCCTGACCCCTGCAATCTGCTCCATCAACGCCGCAACGGGGCAAGTCTCGGCATTTGCTGCGGGCACCTGCATCCTTGCCGCCGACCAGGATGGAAACGACACCTATGCCCCGGCGGTTCAAGCCACTCAGAATTTGGTGGTACTGGTTGACCCAGCCCAGACCATTCAATTTGGAACCATGCCGATCTTGAGCCTGTATGGCACAGCCAATGTTCTTGCCACCGCAAGTTCGGGTCTGCCAGTGACCTACAGCAGCACAACGCCTCAGATATGTACGGTTGACAGCTCCACAGGCGTAGTCACTAGTATCGCGCCGGGTGATTGCACTATCGCTGCCAGCCAGGCAGGTGATGGCAACTATCATGCGGCTGCCCAGGTCACGCAAACTATCCCAGTCTCTGCGAATGGCTCGAACGCGACTTTGCCCAGTGCACCAACTAATGTTGCGGCAACCTTGGGAATGACGCCCAATACCGTTTCAATTGGTTTTGTAGGGCCAACGAGCAGCGGTGGTAGCCCGATCAAGGGCTACACAGTGACATCCATTCCGAGTGGAATCACAGCCAGCGCCAGTGCTTCGCCCATTTCGGTGACCTGTCCATCCAGTTGTGCTGGTTACACATTCTCGGTGCTGGCAATCAACAGCGTCGGGGATGGCACTGCATCCACCGCGGTCGATGTGCTTACCAACTATCAGGTCACAGCGACCTTTCTGGAGCCGATGACGCAGCCAAAGAACTCGATCTTTATCGGTTCATTCACATTCAACTCCAGCGCTCGCACGGTGACGAGCCTTCGGGGAATATTGAGTGAATCCATGACAGGTGACCAAATCGCCTATCCGAACGACACCATGCGCTGGTTGCCCTTGAACTCCCAGTTGTCATCGGTCTTCGATCCGGCGCTCGGAGGATTGCTGGTCACAACGTTTCTTCTGCCCAGCACAAACACGTTGTCACCCAATCCGACCTTTGGCGGCACAGATGGCTGGTCACCAGGTACTGGCTTTGGCTTGTATTACGGCTTTCCGGATGCCAATCCAGGCAATGCCTATACCCGCATCTTTGTCAACACAACCAATCCCACCACGCCGTTGTCCCAAACGCAGCTGGACAAGCTAGCCTATGCCGACTGTGCCCCTGGCGGCATGATGGGCGGAACCTGTATGACCGGCACATCGGTTGCGGGCTATGGAACACTGGGTTCAATGAGCGGTTTTCCGCTCAAACAGGTGATCTCGCGACAGTAGTGACGTGGGCAGCAAGTGAATCCGCTCGCTGCCCAGCCACTCATACTTACTGCTTGGTGATGACCTGCGATAACGGGTACCCACTCATCGTCCCAATACGCCCGTAGCCAGCCACAGTGGTTCCGGTCATGCACGACGACATCATCATTCCACCGACGGTGCAGTCTGCGTAAGCCAGTTTGTCAATTTGTGCCTGCGTCAATGCAGTCGTCGGATCTGTTGTGTTAACAAAGATCATGGCGTAGGCATTGTGGTTGTTGGGTGTGCTTGTGCTCAAGCCAAAATATTGCGTTCCACCTGGCACAAATCCGCCACCGTTGAAGGTGTCGGTCGTTGTCAGCGCAAACGTGGTGACGAGTTGTCCTCCCAGCGTTGTATCAGCCACAGCAGACAGTTGGTTGTTAAGAGCGACCGTCGTCATCGGTCCACCGTAGCAACTAGTTCCCATTCCTCCCATGCCACCCATACCGCCCATGCCACCGCTGACGCAGGTCGGATCAGGCTTGGTCATAGATTGGGTAAGAGATCCCTTCAGACCCGATACGGTCTTGCTGGTGGCGTCAAAGGCGAAAGAACCCGTGAAGATGGAGTCATTGGGTTGTGTCATGGGCTCCTTAAAGGTCTCCACAACGCTATAGAAGTTGATTTGACCGCTTGTTGCAGCCACGCTGTTGCCCTGGCTATTGGTGGCGACCACACTATAGGTGTACGCGGTCTTTGGGGTTAAGCCCGTCACCGTTATTGGAGAAGCGGTCCCTGTCGCAGCAATGCCTCCTGGATTGGCAGTCACCGTGTAGCCGGTGATGGGACTACTGCCGCTGACTGCCGGAGCTGAGAACTTCACGGAAGCCGTAGTACCCAGTGTGGGTCCAACGGCCACGGATACAGCGGTTGGTGCATCAGGGGCAGAACCTCCGCCACCTCCACCGCATGCTGATAACAGGGCAGCAACTGCCAGACAGCTTGCTGCAACTTGAAATTTGAGTGAATTTTTCATGATTCTTCTTTGGTACGTTTTTTCATTAGTGGTTGTGAACAGCGGGTGCGCTGTCACGCGGGGTCTGCACCCAAACCTTGACCGTCTGACTGCCAGCACGTTCAAAGTTCAGGGTCAGATCGAAGCGGTCACCTTCTTTCAAGGGACGCTTCAGATTCATGAGAACCAGGTGGTTGGGGCCACCATGGCGCAGTTCAGTGGTCTTGTCGGCGGGTAGTTCAATGGACGCGACTTCATGCCGACGCATGCTTGGTCCGTCTTGCGCTACCGACTGAAGTTGCACTCTCTCGGCAATGGGAGAACTTGCACTCAGCAGCCGTTCCGTCTGACTTCCTTTGTTGCGGATACCACGCAGGTAGGCAGCTCCCTCGGAGCTTCCAGGTTTGCTAGGAACAGCATAAGGATGGTCAAGAACCAAGTCACCGACGGAAACACCATGCCCCTGGGCCAGACCCACCAGGCAGAGCATCACAGCAACGGCACACCAACGCGAAACAAACAGACGCACAGAACGTACTCCCAATAGTCAGAACGACCTCTAGCTTCCGTGGTCGAGCCACGGAGTGCTACAAATGAGCAGTTCAGGAAGTGGGTGGTCCACGCGGGGACGCGCGGGTAAAGGGCTCTGCAACGTAGAAAAAAGCCTGCCAGGCGGTGGCCTCCTGCTGTCCGCCCGGAACCAAGAAGAGGTAAGCAACAGGTGAAGGCGGAGGAGCAACACGGTCTGCGTTGTGCAGGCAAAACGGGCAATGCGAGAGAGTGCGAACCGAATCCTGCCCGGGTGAGGAATCGGTCGAAGAATTGGATGCGTCAACCGCCACCATACGGGGGCCTTGACCAGTGCAAATTTCAATGCCTTGACGCGCCCCACTATGGACCAATGTAAAGGCGCGTGACAACGTGGGTGCCGATGCCGAAAACAGCGCGATCACAAGCGCCAACCAGACCGACCAGCGGTGGCGCGGCAGTGACAGCATGGCAGGGCGGTTCATGAACGAGTCGGGGCGTGTCGCTTAGAGTGAACCTACATCTTGTGTTGGCTGTGGTCCATCATCGCCGCACCACCGGGGGCGGTCATGGCGACAGGCACCTTCACTTCCATGCGACTCTCGACACCCTTGGAGTCCTTGAAGATCAGGGTCAGGGAGATACTGGTGTCCTTCACCAGTGGCGCCTTCAGATCCATCAGCATGACGTGAAAGCCGCCAGGTTTGAGTTCCACCGATTTGCCAGCGGGCAGTTCCAATCCACCCGACAAGGCGCGCATTTTCATGACGTCGCCTTCCATTTTCATTTCGTGCACCTCCACCACACCGGCTGCCGGGGAAGATGCTGCCACCAGTCGGACATTCTCTTTGGCTATGAGCTTCATGAATGCACCTGTGGCTTTTTGGCCCTGTACGCTTGATCGTGCCCAGGCATCCTTAACCTCGACGTTTTGGGCCAGCGCAAATGTGGAGAGCGTGGCTAAAAGTAGAACGGATGTAGTTTTTGCAATGGATTTCATGGATAAGACTTCATTGGAGTGGAATGACAAAGGCACACTCGTTGAAAACCCATGAACCGGATCTTTCAACGAAATGACACGCACTCCTGAGTGGAGTGGGCACAGAACGCTACGAAAAACGTAGCGGATTCAAGAGAATGCGGGTGGACCCCGCGCCGGCATGGGCGAGGCGGTACGCGCAGTAATGCGTGATGCAGGAAGGCCCTGGAAGGCATAGGCCAATGGATGAACCGATTGCACAGTGGCACCTGGTTCTGGAGGTGGTGCCGCCAAGGTCGCGCACAACGGGCAGTCAAGACTGGAATGAACTTGTACGTCCGCAGTGCCGTCCTCGGCCTGCACTAGAACCTTCATCGCACCAGTGCCCGTGCAAATAAGCAGGATGTTCTGTGGCTTGACAATGGGCGATGCCACTGCAACACCGAGCGACAGCACGAACCACGCCAGCACGAGGCGGGTGATTAAGGTGAAGTGTCGCAGGGTTTGCATCGAGCGCATTATGTCAGCATCCGCTTTCACTTCAGGGATTGCAGAAACCTACTGCTGAGTTGCGTGAACTCTTAGCACCAGGACCATAAACGACGCAGCGCAAATCCATGACCCAACGATTCGAACTCCGATTTGTGCCCAGCGTGGCTTGAGCCAGTCAACCAACCAGCCCACATCAACCACAATCAGGAATGAGCTGCAAAGGACCCCAAACGTAGCCAACGCAAACTTGCCCGCTGGAAGTCCCTCCTGGACGGAATCTGCAACAACACAAATCGCAACGAACAGGGCGAACAAACTTTGAAGGTGCGTTGTCGTCCTCCAGGCAGTCGCTGCACAGAGGCCCACCCCTGTAGCAAGAATCAAGAGAAGACTTTCGGCAACATTTCCTACCCACTCTGGGCCATACGACAGGACCGGCAAGCCAACAATCAGTCCGATGAGGAATGATCCAATTGCGGGAAACGCCCGATCAATGCCCCCTTGGCCGATCAGCAGCGCCAACGCGAGCATGGCAAGCACTTGTTCTGCCACCCGCAGCGGATGCAACATCCCTGAATACAAGAACCCAATACCGGGAATCGGACTGTGCGCTTGTGCCAACTCCGGCACTGCCAATACGGTCAACGCCACGATGACAACCCAGGGCCGCATTGCGCAAGGACTCAGATCCAGCCACCGAGAAAGCCAACACCCCCGCAGGCAATGCAGATACCTGCTACCCGGATCAGACTGCGCCCCGCCTTCCAGCGGGTCAGTTCCCCCAGCGCGATACCGCACAGGTGCAGCATTCCGGTGGACAGCACAAAACCCAGACTGTAGGCGACAGGATCAGCAGCACCAGGCAGTTCCAACCCATGGGCATGGCCGTGGAAGATCGCAAAAACTCCCACAATGACTCCTGCAACCCACAGCGGAGGACGCCTGGCAAGCGCAATCATCAATCCGAGCACGACCGAGGACAGCGCAATTCCTGTTTCTGTCGCCGGCAATGGAATGCCCAAAACTCCCATGGCTCCGCCAACAGACATGACCATAGGGAAGACAACCGGCAGCACCCAAATCGCAGGTGCGCCCAAGAATGCTCCCCAGATGCCCACGGCAACCATCGCAAGCACATGATCTGCGCCAGACAGCGGGTGGCGAAAACCTGCCGTAAATCCGCCCACGATCCCGCCGCCCTCATGCGCCATGGCAGGAAGTGCCAGGCCAAGAAGAACCACTGCACACAGTAGGGAGCGGGCAATGGCCTTTCGCGAATCAAACTTGATCATGTCCATTTCCTATCAATAGGGAACTTTCGGTCAACAAATGGTAATACAATATTTTTAATCTTCATACGCGTTGCCAGAAGGATCTCATCATGCACATGGCCGATGCTCTGCTTTCCCCTGCCGTTGGAATCGCATTTTGGGCAACTACCGGCACCGCATTGGCAATATCGTCCAGCAAGGTCCGCAGCGATCCGAGAGAGTATCTTGTCCCACTGATGGGCGTGCTCGGTGCGTTTGTCTTTGCCGCGATGATGATCAACTTCACGATTCCGGGCACTGGATCAAGCGGACATATCGGTGGTGGGTTACTGCTCTCCATATTGTTGGGTCCATACGCCGCCTTTGTTGTCATTGCATCGGTGCTGACGGTACAGGCACTGTTCTTTACCGATGGGGGGTTGCTTGCTCTGGGTGCCAACATCTTTAACCTGGGCGTGTTTCCCTGCTTCATCGGCTTTCCGTTGATTTATCGCCCATTGATCAAACGTGTCGGAGCATTGGCCTCCAAAAGGCGCTTGGCAGCCATCACCATCCTGGCTACTGTCATCAGCCTGCAATTGGGCGCCCTCGGTGTAGTCACTGAAACCCAACTGTCAGGGATCAGCAGCCTGCCACTGAGCGCCTTTTTGCTCCTGATGCAACCAATACACCTCGCCATTGGGTTGATCGAGGGACTGGCAACGGCGGCACTCATTCACTTCGTGCGTGAAGCACGGCCTGATCTTTTTGTTGATGAAGGGGCGGCGGGTGTGCCATCGTCAGCTTCCAAGTTCCCAACCAAGTTGATTGCAGGTTTGGGGGTGTTGGCATTGGTAACGGCGGGGGTATTCTCCTGGTTTGCCTCATCGCAGCCCGATGGTCTTGAGTGGAGCATCGCTCGTGTCACGGGGCGCTCTGAGTTGGATGCTACGGAATCCTCCGTTCACACGCGAATGGCAGACCTTCAAAAGAGTCTGTCGCTATTTCCTGATTACAAGTTCTCCTTCGATGCCAAAGTTGCGATTCAAGAACCCACCAAGCAGAAAGAAGGGGCAACGACGACACCAGAGGTATGGCCTGCAGTGGACGCCGGTACGTCGCTGGCAGGTGTCATCGGTGGTCTGGCAACACTCAGTCTTGTCACTTTGGTTGCGTACCTGTTGCGCCGACGTAGGAATGTGGCCGTCAGTGTGGGAACGGGCGACTGATTTCACGCTTCGGAACAACCCGTTGTGAGCAGCATTCAATCAACGCTCAACGATTTTGCTTCATTGGATGCCTATTCAACGCGGCAAACGGCCTTGTCTGGACTGGACCCGCGCGCGAAGGTGCTTGCCACGCTGGGTTTCATCATCACCGTAGTGTCCTTTGACAGGTACGCCATCGCTGCGCTGCTGCCTTTTGCCTTGTTTCCAGTGGTGATCGCTGTCCTGGGGGAAGTTCCGCTGAAGGCAATTGGAACCAAGATATTGGCTGCGGCCCCGTTTGCCGTCATGGTGGGCATCTTCAATCCATTGATAGATCACAAACCACTCTTTGAACTCTTTGGGATTCCAGTGTCAGGAGGCTGGGTGTCGTTTGCTTCCATCCTTCTCCGCTTTGCTCTGACGGTAGGGGTTGCATTGGTGCTGGTGGCAACAACCGGGTTTCAACAGATCTGTGTCGGTTTGGCCCGCCTGGGAGTGCCGCAGGAGTTTACAACCCAACAGCTGTTCATGCACCGCTATGCATTGGTGCTCGCAGGAGAAGTAGGTCGCATGAATCTGGCGCGAGAGCTTCGGGGTGGCGCAAAGTCGTTACCACTGGCGGTCTATGGGCCCATGCTCGGACACTTGCTGTTACGGGCAATGGACCGTTCCCAACGCATTTACCAGGCCATGGTATCCAGAGGATTCAGTGGAGAAATGCGCTCTAACCGGGTGCTGCATTGGCGAGCTACTGATTCCCTGTTTCTGGCTACTTGCTGGGTCTGCTTTGCGGGTGCGCGCCATTTTGATCTTTCGCATCTATTGGGTGCGATTTTGATGGGACGGGTCACTTGAGCCACCATCAACTGCAAGCGCGGGAGTTGTCTTTCACCTATCCGGATGGACACCGGGCCTTGCAGGATGTGAGCTTTTGCGTGAGCCCAGGTGAGTCCGTCGGCATCATTGGCAGCAATGGCGCTGGTAAATCGACCCTCCTGCTGCATCTCAATGGGGTGTTAAGAGCCACCGCTGGTGAGGTGCGAGTCCAAAATGTTCCGATCACCGCCGCAACTGCGGCCGAGGTTCGGCGCGCCGTGGGTATGGTTTTTCAGGACCCAGATGATCAGCTATTTATGCCCACCGTCTTTGACGATGTGGCGTTCGGCCCCATCAATATGTCGTTGCCAACACATGAAGTTCAGTCGAGAGTGGAAGCCGCACTTGCCAGGGTGGGAGCCAGTCATTTGGCAACCCGCCCGCCGTACCGCCTGTCCGGTGGCGAAAAACGTGCTGTTGCAATTGCAGGCGTACTGGCGATGGCGCCGTCGATCCTTGTCATGGACGAGCCCAGCGATGGTCTCGATCCGGCAGCTCGCCGACGTCTGATCAACCTGCTAAAGGGGTTTGATCACACGAAGGTCATCGCCACACATGATCTGGACTTGGTGCTGGACGTATGTTCCAGGGTCCTGGTCATGCACCATGGCCGTCTGGAGGCCGACGGCACTCCCGACGTGATCTTCTCGGACAGTGTTCTCCTTGAGCGCTGCCATCTGGAGTTGCCCCTGAGTCGGCAGCGTCAGTGAAACGCCGGATCTTCATATTACGTCTTGGGCTTCAGATGAATGTGGGGATGGGCCTTGCCATGCGTGGCATGACCATGGTGGTGTCCACTTCCACCAATCTCCACCGACACCAGATTGAGTTGCCCATGCCGTACGCCGCGCTCGGCGATCAACGCGTCTGAAAAACTGCGTACTGCGGCTGTGGACCCACGCAGGATGACGCTTTCCATGCAGTTCTCGTGGTCCAAGTGGGCGTGTAGCGTTGCGACGGTGAGGTCGTGCTGATCATGCTGTAACGAGGTGAGCCGCTCTGCCAGATCGCGTTCGTGGTGGTTATAGACGTACGAGAGGTTAGCGACGCAGTGCCCTGCAGGTCCCGCATCCTGGCGGTCTGCTTCGAGATGTGAGCGAACCAGATCACGCACAGCTTCTGAGCGATTCTTGTACCCACGGGTCGCAATCAAGCGGTCAAATTCAGCCGCCAGCTCTTTGTCTATTGAAATGGTGATGCGTTCCATCGGTGATATCCGTCACAGGCTATGGGTGTAGTTCAGTATATGACTTGGGAACATCAATGGTTGCATTCGTGAAGCGGTGGATTGCGACTGAAGCGGGTACTGCCTTGTAGACGTCCAATCATTCCCCAAACTCAGTTCCCACTACCAGAACAGCCAGCAATTTGATAGGAACTCGCGAGTTACGAAGGGTAAATCTGATTGGGCTTTAGGAGCCAACTTGGACGACCGCTTTCACTGATGGTGACAGGCCGACCTGGGCACGAGGCCGAACTCCACGAACTGCCCTTACTGCGTTGAAGTGGAGCGCCGGAAAGCATCCACTGCTCAATACCCAGATTCAGTCTTTTGGAGCCCGCCAACATCAGTGGTTGTCAATTTTCATGAATGGAGGTCAGTAGCAGAGCGCAACGCAACCTGGCCCTGTTTCAGGTCGTAACTGCAATCACCACGGCGGACTCATCGAACAGAGCCACCGCAGAGTCGCGCTTCTTCAGGCCGCTATCAGGTCCCGAGAAGCCTACCAACTGAAGTCCGCTGCTCAATTCCACGGCGACTTCACCACCAGCTGCTGCACGCGAGACCCGAGTCACAAACCCTTGCAGGAGATTGCTGCCTTGCACCGGCTCATCTGACATCGACACTTTCACCGCAGTGGCCTTGCACAAAGCCAAAACGGATTGCCCCGAATGCAAGCCTAGCAATTCTGAACTTTCATGGGTCACGCGTGAATGCAAAATTGCGCCATCGCGCAAGCACAACTTCACTCGCACTGCCTGTCCCTGGCGCTTGAGCGCCTCGACTGTACAGGGAAGCTGATTGCGCATGCTGGTACGCAGGCCGGTTCCGGACAGAGCCTGCGCAGCACCACCCGTGAAGCGCTGCAAAACCTCCAACCGGGCACCCTCCATCTGACGCGCCGCATCGAGCAATTGCTCACCTGCTGGCGTCAGACTTGCACCGCCACCGCCAAAACCGCCAACCGCCCGCACCAGCAGTGCTACACCAGCTAGGTTGGTTAAGGTGTCTACCGCCTGCCAGGCGGCTTTGTAACTCACGCCAGCTTCACGTGCCGCCTGAGAAATCGAGCCACTTTGACCGACCAGCCGCAAAATCTCAATGCGCTTATCAGCCGGCGCATTGCTCAGCGCCACGGCGTAGGAAGGTTTTGAGTGGCTACCAGTCTTCATGGGTGGATTGTGCACCGGCATGAGTGATAGACTTTCGCTATTCCGTTTTGGAATAACGAACCCGGGATAGACCATATCAGATGCAGTTCGGCAGCACCCATCGAATTCATCGCGCCTGGCACGTTGATTGCAAAGCTACATAGCGCCACTGCAAATCGTATCGAAAAACCTTGTCGAGAAAGGTCTTGTCGCCTCTGGATACGAGAATTTTTGTAGAGTTTGTGCGATGTCTGACGTTATGTAGGAAACGATACAACGACGCGTGAATTGGCGGCCACCGGCCATGTGTGACATACAAGGGATCAATTGAAAGGGGTTGCAATGAGCACAGCGTTAATCAGGCAAGAATCTGGTGTCGTTGCGGCCGGATGCTCCATTCGAGAGCTTCCAACTGTTCCATGGCAGCAGTACCTGCCTTCATCTTTGGCGGCTCTGGCGGTTGCCCCAGTGCATTTCAAGGTTTCGCATGAATACGAAATGGTGGCTGATTGCACGAAGGGCTACGACCATCACAACGATCCGTGTTACTGCGCCTTCCGATACGTTCGCACACGGCTGCGTTCCGATGATGACCAAGTGTTCTATCAAGAGGAAGAGTACGCCGAAACGTTGACTTCCTGGAAGTTGGAGGACGAGCGCTGGCTGGTATTTCGAGAAATCATTGCGGGCTTTGACCAGGACCACATTCGCAGCCACCTCGCCTTGAGCGAGACCATGCCACGCTAGCCATTTCATCAAAGTAGAAAGCTCATGAACCCGTTACGCCGACGTACCCTGATTGCTTTGCTCGCACTCGGTCCAGTCTTGGCCAGAGCTCATACGGCAGGCACGGACACATCTGGTCTGGTTACGCAAACGCTAAGCGTTGGTGGCCGGGTCAAGGTCAGTCTCATGCTGAGCCCGGATGATCTGAAGGCGTATCCCGTTCAGAACCAGGCCGAAATTACTGTCAAGGGTCGCAAAGGTGAAACCCTGCGCGTTCTTAAAGGCTATAGCGGAGTAAAACTAATCGACCTTTTGGACAAGGCAACACTAGTTGCGGCGGAACCCAACGATCTCAAGAAGACCATCGTCGTGGCAATTGCCAGTGATGATTACAAAGCGGTCTTTTCCTGGAGCGAGTTGTACAACACATCGGTCGGGGAAGGCGTGCTGGTACTTTATGCCAAGGATGGAAAACCACTTGCCGATGACGAAGGCCGAATCGCGCTGATTTCAATCAATGACTTGCACACCGGGCCCAGGCATGTGCGCTGGCTCAAGGACATTCAAATCCGCAAGATCGACTGACGGCTGAATGGAAAAGCCATGAGTCAACCCACTCCGCAACTCGCCACTGAATCCATGTCGCAAGACCTGGCCAGTCAGCATGACGTCCCCACCATCGAGATCGCTGACGAGACCCCGGTACCGCCTACCCTTGACGAAAGGGGCAATGAAATTCGACGCGATCTTGCCGAATGGCATCTGATGTACAGCAGGTACCCTGCCCTGCGCATGTGTCGGCGATGAGCACCTTGCCATGATCCACTCGACAAATCTGCTATCGCGCCTATCAGGCTGGTACGCCAACCAGCACGTGGCTGGCCTTGAACAAAGCAATCACTGGGACACCTTCGGCAATACCGAGGTCTGCGGCCGCTTCGTTGGTAATCATGGCGCTCACAGTGCCTCCACCACTCAGGGCGACCTTGACCTGGCAATTCACCGCGCCTTTGACCAGGCCACTGACCAGACCTTTCAATTGGTTGCGTGCGCTAAAGCGATATTCAGGCGTACCAGACAGCAAGGTTACCCAAGGCGTTTTGACCACAGCCACGGCTTCAGAGCCGATGACCAATCCCAGGGAGAGGACGCTTGCTTCAGTCAGCATGGCGACGATCTTGTCGCCACCAGTCGTAGTAATTTCAATTTCAGCATTGATGGGGCCGCTTCTGATGGCCGAGACTTTTCCTTTGAAGACATTACGTGCGCTGATGGACATGACGATTTCCTGATTTGTTGTTTGGATAGCCCAGTGAGGGCGAACGACCATCATGCGCCCGACCGTTGACTCTTTGCAACCACAACGCTTGGCCTTCTCAGCCTGCCCGAGCCTTCCTATTCCAATTGATTGTCCTGCCCAATGATGACCCCATCACCCAAACTCACTGGCAAGCTGCTTATTGACACTGCTTTGGGGAGCTTTTTGGGCGACAAGCGCATACGCCTGCTCGAAGCCATAGATAAGGCGGGTTCGATTTCTCAAGCCGCCAAGGCCGTTCCCATGTCCTACAAGGCCGCCTGGGATGCGGTCGATGACATGAACAACGTTGCACCTGAGCCATTGGTCACTCGTTCAGCCGGTGGAAAGCATGGCGGTGGAACTGAGTTGACGGCCTTTGCACGTCGCCTGATTGCCTTTTACAGGGCTCTGGAGAAAGAGTCTCAACTGGCCTTAGAAAAGCTCACCAGCAATCTAGAGCAAAACGGCGTCTGCGATGTGGACGACTTCCGGCAAGTGTTAAGGAGAATGTCCATGAAAACCAGTGCTCGCAATCAGTTTGCCGGACCGGTGGTTGCTATCAAAGAAGGCGTAGTGGACACCGAAGTCACGATTCAATTGGCACCCGACCTGGCGCTGACGGCCATTGTTACCCGTGAATCAGCAGAGAACATGAGTATCACCGTAGGACGTGACGTGCTGGCCTTTATCAAGGCATCGTCTGTCCTGCTGCTCGTGGGGGAAGACGGCCGCATTTCAGCGCGCAATCGATTCACCGGCGTCGTCACATCCATTCACCATGGCCCTGTGAATGCAGAAGTCACGCTGTCGATGTCCGGTGGTCGTCATGTCGTGACAGCCGTCGTTACCGACGACAGTGTCAAGCGACTTGGCCTCGTGGAAGGTCAAAGTGCCACAGCCGTGTTCAAGGCGTCCAGTGTGTTTCTAGCTGCAGTCGACTAATTGTTTTGATTTTTCTAACCAAGGAGTTTCCCATGAAAGTTTCACGCTTACTGCTGGCCCTTTTGGCCTCCAGTCTGCTCGCGGCCATGCCCGCATATTCTGATGAAGTCTCTGTTGCCGTGGCGGCCAACTTCACCGCTCCTCTGAAGCTCATCGCGGCCGAGTTTGAAAAAGACAGTGGCCACAAGGTCGTGGCCTCCTTCGGGTCCACAGGGAAGTTCTACGCCCAGATTAAGAACGGCGCACCTTTCGAAATTCTGTTGTCCGCAGACGATGAGACCCCCGCCAAACTCATCAAAGAAAACACCGCCGTGGCAGGAAGTCAATTCACGTATGCGGTTGGTAAGCTGGTGTTGTGGTCAGCCAAGCCGGGCCTGGTGGATGGCGCAGGCGCAGTTCTCAAGAAAGGGAGCTTTGAGCATCTCTCTTTGGCGGACCCGAAACTTGCGCCTTACGGTGCAGCCGGCGTAGAGACCTTGAAGGCACTAGGCGTGTATGAACGTGTGCAGCCCAAGTTGGTTACCGCAGAAAACATTACACAGGCATTCCAGTTCATCAGCAGCGGCAATGCCGAACTCGGCTTTATCGCACTGTCGCAGGTACTCAAGGACGGCAAGATTGAGGGTTCTTCTTGGCTTGTGCCTGCCAACCTTTACTCTCCCATCCGTCAGGATGCGGTGATTCTGGATAAGGGTAAGGGACAACCTGCAGTAGACGCCTTGATGAAGTTTCTCAAAGGCGATAAGGCCAAAGCCATCATCAAGTCATTCGGCTACGAGCTTTCCTAATGCCTGCAAACAACCGATCTGTGCGTGTCTTTCTGGTTCACCCTTGCCGGCGCTGAGTTATGCAAACCCTGAGCGATATCCATTTGCTGGCCCTGCTGGCTGACGATGTGCCCAACGGCGACTTAACGACGCAAGCACTGGGAATAGGTCAGCAGAAGGCACATCTGGAGTTTCGGACGCGGCAATCCATGACCATTGCCGCTGTCGAAGAAGCCGTTCGCCTCTTCGAGCTGGCCGGTGCAGCAAGCAATCTGGTTGCACCCTCGGGAAGTGCACTTCTTGCCAATGACCTCATTCTGGAGGCCAATGGAACTGCTGCCAGTTTGCACAGTGCATGGAAGGCTGCGCAGACCTTGGTGGAGTGGGCCAGCGGTATTGCGACCGCGACCGCAACCATTGTCCTAGCGGCAAATGGTGTTGCGGTGGCTTGTACACGCAAAACAGTGCCCGGCACCAAGGCGCTCTCGGTGAAGGCTGTGCTCAGCGGCGGCGGGTGCATGCACCGCCTGGGACTGTCTGAAACGCTTCTCGTATTTGCAGAACACCGCATTTTTCTTAGCGAGTCCCCAGGTCAAACCATTGCACGCCTGCGCCGAAGCCAACCCGAGAAGAAAATCGTAGTGGAAGTCGCCGACGTTGCAGAAGCACTCATTTGGGCTCGTGCCGGTGCCGATGTTCTGCAGTTAGAGAAATTCACCCCGCAAGACGTGACTGCCTGTCGCCTGGCCATTGACGCTTTACCTGATGCAGTGCACCCCGTGCTAGCTGCGGCCGGAGGTGTTCGAGCGGACAACGCCGCTGCCTACGTGGCAGCAGGAGCCGATTTCCTGGTGACGTCTGCACCCTATACCGCGGCGCCCAAAGACGTGCAAGTCAACTTTAGGCTACTACATTGAAGCCCGTACTCGACTGTCGCGCACCAATGCAGGCTGAACTCCTAGGAAGGACTGCGTCTGAACAGGCGCTTGCAGACCCGTTGTTTATGTCTGCCCGTCACGTTCATGAGGGGAATGCAGTGGTTTCAACAAGTGCTTTTCCAAAGAAGAATAGGCTCTCTGTCGTATGAACCCCGATATCGCTGCGTTAGTGTTGACTGTCAAGCTCGCGGGTCTGACAACCCTGATTCTGATGGTAGTTGGAACTCCGATTGCATGGTGGCTGGCAGGAAGTCGCTCGCGCCTTAAGAATGTGGTGGGAGCCGTAGTGACCTTACCGCTTGTGCTTCCCCCGGCTGTTCTGGGCTTTTACCTTTTGGTCTTGATGGGGCCACAAGGACCGGTGGGTGTTCTTACCCAATTTCTGGGCATCGGTCTCCTGCCATTTACCTTTGCAGGTTTGGTCGTGGCCTCAGTCATCTATTCCATGCCCTTTGTCGTCCAACCGCTGCAACAGGCGTTTGTTGCCGTTGGAAACGCTCCCATGGAGGCAGCGGCTACCTTGCGTGCCTCGACACTGGATTCGTTCTTTAGTGTCGCACTTCCATTGGCGCGCTCAGGATTCATCACTGCCGGTGTGCTCGGTTTTGCACACACTGTCGGTGAGTTTGGTGTGGTGCTGATGATGGGAGGCAATATTCCAGGAAAGACACAGGTGCTTTCCATGGCCATCTACAACCATGTGGAGGCTTCGGAGTACACGAACGCGCATTGGTTAGCCGGTGGTATGTTGGGATTTTCGTTTCTGGTACTGCTTCTACTCTATAGCCGCGGCTGGAATCGCCAGTCATGATTATTCAAGCCCGCTTCAAACTCAGCTATCCGAACTTCACGCTGGACGTTGACCTGGACCTGCCAGGCAAAGGGGTCACTGCATTGTTTGGTCCCTCCGGCTGCGGCAAGACTTCGGTGCTGCGCTGCATCGCCGGACTTGCACGCGCCAGTACCGGACGACTCAGCGTGAACGGTAACCAATGGCAAAACGACGCGCTGTTCATTCCCACACACCAGAGACCGCTCGGCTACGTGTTCCAGGATGCAGCGCTATTTACGCATCTGAACGTACGCCGCAATCTACTGTACGGCCAAACCAGAGTGGTTCTGAAAGAACGACGTGTTGAACTCGATTCTGTGGTTCAGTTGTTAGGCATTTCTCATCTTCTAGAGCGCATGCCACAGGGGCTCTCTGGCGGAGAGCGTCAACGCGTGGCCATTGCTCGGGCACTGTTGACCAGTCCTCAAATTCTATTGATGGATGAGCCTTTGGCCGCTTTGGATGTGGCTCGCAAAAGCGAAATACTGCCTTATCTGGAGCGATTGCATGACGAATTGGATATCCCAATAATCTACGTGAGTCATGCACCCGATGAGGTGGCGAGGTTGGCCGATACGCTCGTGGTCATGAAAGAGGGTTGTGCGGTTGCTGTTGGACCACTGACTCAGACACTGGCACGGCTGGACTTGCCGGTGCAACTTGGTGAGGACGCTGGAGTGGTGCTGCAAGCTGTGGTCGTCGAGCGCGATGCACAGTGGTATCTGGCACGTGTGGAGTTCGACGGTGGAAGCCTTTGGGTGCGCGATGGCGGTCACCCCATTGGCCAATCGGTGCGCGTTCGGATTTTGGCGCGTGATGTCAGCCTAGCGTTGACACCGCCAGGCAACACCAGCATTCAGAATTGCTTGCCCGCAACGGTTGACAGTATGGCAAACGACTACCACCCAGCTCTGGCGTTATTGCGCTTGAAAATGGGCAATTCGCCGCTCTTAGCTCGCCTAACGCACCGCTCGGCGGCGGCACTAGAACTAAAGGTTGGCAAAGCGGTTTGGGTTCAGATTAAGGCTGTAGCACTCATTGGCTAACAATCTGAACGGATCCAGACTTTTCAGCTACCTTTGGCATTGATGATATCGCGTCATCGAGGGTAATTCTGTGGATCAGGGGCTGCCGTGGCGGCGCTTTGGCTGTTGTCAGACTGTTCGAAAGTTTGTGAAAAATGCAGGCCTGTAAAGCTCAAAATTTCAGCCTTACACCCTTTAGAGCAGGGTTCTCAATACTACTTGCATAGATAGTCGAATTCGAAAGAAGGCACTTTGGTCGCCTCCAAAATGTAGGCTTCGGTTGAACGCGTTCAAGTACGGCATCTGTTGCGTCTTATGTCGGGTATCTGGCAGCCATTTTGGCAAACCCATCGTCGGGTCTGGGCACGGTGCCGGCACTGGAAAAAATGGGGCGAATGTCCGGTCTCGACATGATGACTAAATTTCCACCGTGTGCCAGGCTTCCACTCACCAATTCGCACCTAATTTCGGCTTGGTAACTAGCCAGCCCGATAGCCGTCACTCGATTGGTCTCAAGGATCGTTTCGAGCGAACAAGCGTTGGTCCCAAATGACCTTTTGACTCGTCGACACGACAAGCTGAGCTGCTGCTGGATGCAACGGATTGACCACGGCATTCCATTCCAGCTTGGCAACGACAGAGGGAATGATCAAGACCGCAGTTCTGCTTTCGGCCAACCACTGGTCACCAAAGCGACGGGCAATGGATGGGTCATCACCATCCCAACCCAATGGCAATGCAGCTGAATCATGGCGTTCGATGGGTGCGTCGACGGGAACTTCTGCCACCACGTAGCAATGTGTCGTCGGGATTCGGCCAATATTGGCGTGCACCAGTATTTCCAGCATGGAGCAGGCATAGCTCAAAGAACCATAGATCGCTGGTCGCCCTGGACTATTCCACCGGCCTCCCACCATCGCGGCACCGGTGCCGTCCCACAGCGCATGCCGGCTGTCCCCAATCCGAAAAATCTGCATGAGAAATCCGCCTTACGCAGCGATCCCGTAGAACAGCTTCCAAAGCAACTCTTCAACGCGTCGGGCCCCCAACTCCGTCATGGATACATCCAATGGCGTGCGGCCTTGGAGCATCGGGTGAGACGTGTTCAAGAACAAGCGGGCATCGTCCTCCGAATTCCACACGAATTCAGTGGTGGCAAAGATTCTGGCCAGGCGTTCTGCTCTTTCAGATTCGTCCGAAGTAAGACTGGTACGACGACGCTTGTAGGTCGCCTCCGGAATGATTCGATAAAGAAGCTTCTTGCGATCTTCGCCACCCAGGCATACACGGTCAATGCTGGCTTTGAGGGCACCCTTAGGCAACCCATGCGCCACCAGATCATCGAGTTCTGCAAAGGAATGAGGAGGTGGAGACAGCGCCATCACTGAGGCGATTTTCTCTGGGGTCACAAGTACCATAATGCAGACCTTAGTATCAATTGATACCTGCATTGTAGATCATGTGATATATCAATGCAAGCCGCCGCCGACAGCCAGCGCGACGGTGGTCAGAAGCAACCTACGTTCTCAAGTATGAATACACCCCAGTCACGTCGCCTCACCATCCTCAATGCCGATGAAATTGCGGCGATTTTCGGGTTGCCTCAGTTCACTGAGGACGAGCGGCAGGTTCATTTTGCGTTGAGCCCGATCGAGAGCGAAGTCGTCAATGCCGCTCGCACCATTACAGCGGCGGTCCATTTGACTTTGCAAATTGGCTACTTCAAGGCTAAGTCGCAGTTCTACGTCTTCGATCTGGATATGGTGAGCGTAGACCTGCTCCACATTCTCGGGCGACATTTCCCAGGTCGCGGGATGCACGAAATTGGTGTCTTGTCCAAACCTACACGGCTGGCTCAACAAGGCATCGTTCTCAAACTTTTTGATTTCCGGCTGTGCGACGCTTATCTGAAAAGTGACTTGATCAGCCTCGCTCAGCGCCTGGCCATGTTGTCAACGAAGCCGATCTTCATATTACGGGAAGTTTTGGAGCACCTCGCACATCAGCATGTCGTCGCACCGGGCTACACCTTCCTGCAGGATCTCGTCAGTGGTGCAGTCATGGCCGAACACCGGCGTATCACCAGCAAATTGGATGAATCGCTATCACCAAAATTGCGCAAGGCGCTCGACGAGATGCTTCATGCCGGTGACAAACAGCATTTGATCATCGTGCTCAAGCACGAGCCCAAGGATTTCAGCAACACCGAACTGCGTGAAGAGGTAGCGCGTCGCCAGCAGTTGGCCCCACTTTACGATTTCTCGCAGAAATTTCTGGCTGACGCAGAGTTATCCAATGAAAGCATCAAAGAGTATGCCGCATTGGTCCAGTTCTACTCGCTCTACAAGCTACGGCGCATCAAAGCATCCATGGCGCGCCTGTATCTGCTTTGCTTTACCTTTTACCGGTTGCGCCAGATCAACGATAACCTGATCGAAGCCTACATCCATCTGGTGACTCAATTTGACAAGCAGACCAAGTTTGCCGCCAAAGAGGCGATGCACAAAGCGGTTGAGGTAGCCAGTGCGAATCTCCAGGCAGCCGGCCAAGTGCTGGAACTTTTCGTAAATGACACCATCGCCGCTGACTGTCCGTTTTGCGAGGTGCGGGAACGCGCGTTCGGCTTACTGGCACCACAAGTCATACCGAGCGTAGCCAACTACCTGCGCAACGTCGCATTTGACAGGATCGCTTACGAATGGGACCATTTTGCCAAGCTGTCGAGAACCGTCAAACGCAACTTGCGGCACCTGTTTTGTGAACTGGATTTCTCCGGCCGGGTTCAGGATGCGCCGCTGATAAACGCCATCGCAGTATTGCAAACCCAGCTACGTCAGCATAAGTCGCTGCGACAGATCGACCCCTTGCTTTTCCCAACAGCCCTGATTCCACCAAGTGTCAAGCGATACCTGTATGTCACTGCTGACGGCCCCGATGCAAAAAGCCAAAGTCTTGACGTTGACCGCTATGAGTTCTTGGTGTACCGGTTGCTTCGAAACGCACTGGAGTCTGGAGACCTGTACGTCAATAACAGCAATGAGTTTAGGCAGTTTGAGGACGACCTGATTAGCGAAGTACGCTGGAGCCAAAAAGAAGCTGTACTCGATGAAATTGGTGTTCCCTTGCTGCAAAAGCCCATCGAAGAAACCCTGGCAACTATGCGAGTCGCGCTGGAATCAAGGTTTGCATCCGTCAATCAGCGCGTCACAGAATGTGTCAATGAACACATCAAGGTTAGCGGACAAGGAGATAAGAAGCGCTGGTCGTTGGTCTACCCCGCCGATCAAGAACCGTCCGTCAACAGTCCGTTCTATAGTCAACTGCCCGGCATCGGTATTGCCGATCTCTTGCGATTTGTTGGCAAGACAACGGGTTTCATGAACGAGTTCACGCATGTGCTTGATCGCAGCGTCAAGAATTCTCCGGACACGCGTCAAATCCTGGCCTGCATGGTGGCTTTTGGCACCAATATGGGCTTAGGAAAGATGGCGGAGGTGTCCGGTCTCGTCCATTCGTCGCTTGCGACGACCGCACGCAGCTACATTCGACCTGAAACGTTGCGAGGAGCCAATGACGCCATCAGCAACGCAACTGTGGCCCTGCCTGCTTTTGACCTGTTTAACATTCGTGATGCCTTGCATTCCAGCAGTGATGGGCAGCGGTTTGAGACCCAAATTAACACTTACAACGCTAGGTATTCACCAAAATATTTCGGCCTGAACAAGGGCGTGAGTGCCTGCACTTTGGTGGCGAACCATGTACCGATTAATGTACGGGTCATTGGGACACATGAACATGAGAGCCATTACGTTTTCGATTTGCTCTACAACAACAGCTCCGATATCCAGCCGACTCGCCACTCTACCGACACGCATGGCACCAACCAGGTCAATTTCTGGATTCTGCATGCCTTTGGTTATGGGTTCGCGCCACGGTACAAGAGATTGCAACGGAAGACTGCGTCCCTGGTTGGCTTTGAATATCCAAGCAAGTATCCAGCGGACATGCTGATCAGGCCGAGCAACAAAGTCAACGAAGAATTGATCATTAGTGAATGGCCCAACGTGCAGCGCATCATGGCCTCGCTCGCCCAAAAGGAC
>CAIXNB010000012.1 GCA_903920695.1 uncultured beta proteobacterium | reverse complement strand
TTGCAGGGCCTGGCGCTGAACTTCGCGCTCGATCAGATGGCGCGCCACATCTCTGCTGCCGGCGACAGTTGGCAGCGCCTCGGACTGGCCTTGATGCTGTTCGGCCTGGGCAGCAAACTTGGCCTGGCGCCGCTCTACAACTGGATGCCCGAGACCTACGAAGCGGCGCCGAGCAGCACCAGCGCCTTGCTGGCGGCAGTCCAGTTCAACATCAGCGTGGTCGCAGTGTTTCGCATCCTGCACGTGTTTCGCGGCCAGGACCCCGGCTTCATGTCGCACGAACTGCTGTTCATGGGCTGCCTGTCTCTGCTGGTTGCTGCGGTGCAGGTCATGGCGGCGCACAGCTACAAACGACTGGTGGCCTACGCCTGCGTGAGCTCCTCGGGTGTCATCGCCATCGGCCTGTCGGTCGGCAAACTCGCCGCCTATGGCGTGCTGCTCTACATCGTCAGCAACGCCTTTGTGAAGGCACTGCTGTTCCTCACCGCCGGGCGCCTGCGCGCGGTCTACCACAGCAACCAAATCAAGTCGCTCAGCGGCGTCATCCGCGTGCTGCCGTTCTCCGGCCTGTTGTTTGCGGTCGGCATCTTCGCGCTGCTCGGCTTTCCGCCCTTTGGCAGCTTTCTGGCCGAAATGCTGATCCTCTCAGGCATTGTGCAGTCGGGCAATCTGATCGCCTTCACCCTGATGTGCACCATGCTGACCATCATCTTTGTTGCCACCGGACGCTCGATTTTCCCGATGCTCTGGGGACCGTCCAACTGGCAGGGTCCAACCATCCACGAAACCTGGGCCACAACCGTGCCCAAGCTCGGCTTTGTGCTGGTGCTGCTGATGCTCGGTCTGTACACGCCGGCCGCGTTGAGCCAGTTGCTGGTGCAGGTGGCGCAATCGATCGGAGGCTGACGATGACATCCAATCAGCCATTGCTTTTGATCGCCACACGCGAACTGGAAACGCACGCGCTCGACGACTGGGCCGCCCGCTGCGCACAGGGGCTGGCGAGCGGCGCACGCTTGCTGACGCTGTTCGGCCGCGTCACTGAGGGCGACGAGGTACTGACGACCGCGCTCTTGCAGGACGTGGGCGGCACCCTGCGCGTGCTGCGCGGTAGCGGCCAGCGCGGGCAGTTCTTCGCTTCGCTGACGGCGCAATTCCCGGCCGCCCAGATGATGGAGCGCGAGCTGTGGGAGCAGACCGGCCTGGTGCCGCGCGGCCACCCCTGGTTGAAGCCCGTGCGTTACGAAGGCGCGCGCCAGCAGCGCATGCACGAACATCTGTTCTTCACCGTGCGCGGCCAGGAGGTGCACGAGGTCGGCGTCGGCCCGATTCATGCCAGCGTGATCGAGCCCGGTCATTTCCGCTTCATGTGCCACGGCGAGAAAGTCCATCACCTCGAAATTCAGCTCGGCTACCAGCACCGCGGCATCGAAGCGCAATTGCTGCGCCGCCCGGCACTGGCGCTGGCGCCGCTGGTCGAATCGATTGTGGGTGACAGCGTCGTCGCCTACACTTGGGGCTATTGCGCCGCGATGGAAGCGCTGAGCGGCACCCGCGTGAGCGAGCGTACGCAGGCGCAGC
Organism: uncultured beta proteobacterium; assembly: GCA_903920695.1. Lineage (GTDB taxonomy): Bacteria > Pseudomonadota > Gammaproteobacteria > Burkholderiales > Burkholderiaceae_C > Rhodoferax. The sequence goes on along the minus strand of CAIXNB010000012.1, from coordinate 4,841 downwards.
GCGGCGTCGCGCTGGAGTTGGAGCGCATCGCCATGCACCTGGCCACCCTCAATGGTCTGGCGACCGACATCGCTTTTCTGCAAGGCGGCGCCAGTTACGGGCGATTGCGCACTGCGATCATCAACGCCAGCATGCGCGTCTGCGGCAGCCGCTTTGGCCGTGGCTGGTTGCGCCCCGGCGGCGTGCGCTGTGCCATCGACGATGCCGCGCAGCAAGACCTGCTCGCAACCCTGACCGACTTTGCCCGCGACCTCACGCAGGTCAACACGCTGATGCTGGAATCGCGCAGCGTCCAGTCGCGCTTCCAGGGCACGGGCGTCGTCAGTCAAAAGGCCGCGCAGGATATCGGTCTGAGCGGCCCGGTGGCACGCGCCAGCGGTGTCGCTTTCGACACGCGCGTCAGCCTGGCTGGCGCACCCTACAACACGCATCCCGTCGCCGTACTGACCGAGGCCAGCGGTGACTGCTGGGCGCGAATGAAGCTGCGCATGGTCGAAATCGATGAATCGCTGCGCTGGTTGAATGCCGTGCTGCAGACGTCACCGCGCACTGACGCGGTCACGCTGGCGCTGGCCGCGCCGCTTGCGCCCGAGCATCTGTGCATCTCAATCGTTGAAGGTTTTCGCGGTCCGGTCATTCAGGCGCTGGAGACCGACGCCGCCGGAGCGCTCGTGCACTACAAGCTGCAAGACCCCTCGCTGCAGAACTGGTTCGGTCTGGCGCTCGCTGTACGCGACAACGAGATATCGGACTTCCCCGTCTGCAACAAAAGCTTCGATCTGTCCTACTGCGGCAACGATCTTTAGCAACGCCCCAAATCATGCTCAACTCCATCAAGGTCCGCATCGCACAGGGGACGCAGTACATCCCCGACCCGCGCCGCGCCAGTCCGACCGGCCTGCGCGGCAAGCCACTGATCGCTGCGCTCGAATGCGCAGCCGCCTGCCATGCCTGTGTAGACCTGTGCCCGACGCAGGCGATAACGCTCGCGCCGCTGCAGATCGATCTCGGTCGTTGCGTGCTGTGCGGTGAATGTGCGTCGGTGTGTCCGAGCAACAAGTTCTCGTTCACGAATGATTTCAAAGTGGCCTGCACGACCCGCGAAGGCCTGTTGCTTAGCGCCAGCCGGCCGGCGCCCGACCCGGTCCAGGTCTCGGCCGCGCTGCACAAACGCTTTGGCCGCTCGCTCAAGCTGCGCTCGGTCTCGGCCGGCGGCTGCAACGGCTGCGAACTCGAAGTCAACGCGCTGTCCAACGTCAACTTCGACATCGGGCGCTACGGCATCGACATCGTGGCCTCGCCGCGCCATGCCGATGGTCTGGTGCTGACCGGTCCCATCACACGCAACATGACGGCGGCGCTGCAACTGTGCTGGGACGCGATGCCCGAGCCCAAGCTCGTCATTGCGGTCGGCGCCTGCGCGATTTCGGGTGGCCTGTTCGCCGACAACGAGAGCATTGACCGTGATTTTCTGGAGCGCTTCAAGCCCACGCTCTACCTGCCGGGCTGCCCGACGCACCCGCTGACCTTCGTCTGCGGCATCCTGGACCTGCTGGGTATACCGAGCTGAAAGAACACACAGCGTTGTCATCCCCAGCCCTGCGCTTGTCATCCCCGGCCTCACGGTTGTCATCCCGGGCCCGACCCGGGATCCATGGCTTCTGACCCATGGATTGCGGGTCGTGGCCCGCAATGACAAGCCGGGCGCAGATAATCGGTGCATGAATCCGACGCGACACGCAAACATGCCCCCGACCGACCCGCACCCCACCCCCGAAGCAAACCCCAACACCGGCCCTTGGCTGGGAGAAATGGACGCCTGGCTGCTGCGAGAAGGCAAGCATCTGCGTCCGTGGCAAAAGCTTGGCGCGCATCCAACGCAAATCGATGGCGTGGCTGGCGTTGCATTTGCGGTCTGGGCACCGAACGCGCAACGGGTGTCGGTGGTGGGCGATTTCAACCAGTGGGACGGACGCCGCGACGCTATGCACTGGCGCGCTAACTGCGCGGTCTGGGAGATCTTTGTGCCCGGCGTCCAGGCTGGCGCCCTCTACAAGTTTGAAATTGTCGATCTGCACGGCCACCTCATGCTCAAGAGCGACCCCTACGCACTGCGCAGCGAAGGTCCGCCCGGCAACGCAGCCCAAGTCTGCGACTGGGCACTCGCCACCGACACTGACGCAGCCCCGACGCCAGCCGCTGCCAGCAACCGCAAGCCCTTGTCGACACCGATGGCCATTTACGAGGTCCACGCCGGCTCCTGGCGCCGTCCTGGCGGTCAGATGCCCGATTGGGACTTTCTGGCCGGTGCCCTGGTGCCCTATGTGGTCGAACTCGGCTTTACCCACATCGAGCTGCTGCCCATCACCGAGCACCCGTTCTATGGCTCCTGGGGCTACCAGCCCACCGGTCTGTACGCGCCGACCGCGCGCTACGGCTCACCGGAGGCGCTGCGCCGTTTCATCGCCACCGCGCACGGCGTCGGGCTCAAAGTGATTCTGGACTGGGTGCCGGGCCACTTCCCCTCCGACGCCTACGCGCTGGCGCGTTTTGATGGCACGGCCCTGTACGAACACGCCGACCCACGCGAAGGCTTGCACCAGGACTGGAACACGCTGATCTACAACTTCGGCCGCAACGAAGTGCGCAACTTTCTGGTCGGTAGCGCCCTGTTCTGGATCGAGCAGTACAAGGTGGACGGCCTGCGCGTGGACGCGGTAGCCTCCATGCTGTACCGCGACTACAGCCGCGCCGCCGGACAATGGCTGCCCAATCGGGATGGTGGCCGCGAGAACTACGAGGCCATCGACTTCCTGCAACAGACCAACCAGACCCTGCACCAGGAAGCACCGGGCGTGCTGACCCTGGCCGAAGAGTCGACCGCTTTCCCGCGCGTCACTGGCGCCACGGGATCGGGCGGCCTGGGCTTTGACTTCAAATGGAACATGGGCTGGATGAACGATACCCTGGCCTATTTCGCGCTCGATCCCGTGCACCGCCGCTGGCACCACCATCGCATCACGTTTGCGCTGACCTACGCCTGGAGCGAACACTATGTGCTGCCGCTGTCGCACGACGAAGTGGTGCACGGCAAGGGTTCGCTGCTGGGCAAGATGTGGGGCGACCCCTGGCAGAAGCGCGCCAACCTGCGCGCGCTCTATGCGCTGATGTACGCATTCCCGGGCAAGAAGCTGATGTTCATGGGCAGCGAACTGGCCGCGCCTGCCGAGTGGAACCACGACACCGAGCTCGACTGGGGCTTGCTGCAGGACCCAGCGCATGCCGGCGTGCAGCGCCTGGTGCGCGATCTCAACCAGCTTTACCGCAACCGGCCCAGCCTGCACGCGCGCGACTGCGACGCCGCTGGCTTTCGCTGGATCGAAGCCGACGACGCCGACCACTCGGTCTACAGCTTCATGCGCTTGGGCGCACAGCCACAGCAGCAACTGCTGGCGGTGTGCAACCTGACGCCGGTGCCGCGCTCGGGCTGGCGTATCGGCGTGCCGCGAGGCGGCCTGTGGCGCGAGGTCCTCAACACCGATTCCGCGCACTACGGCGGCAGCAATGTCGGCAACCAGGGTGGCGTCATCGCACAGCCGATACCCATGCACGGCCAGGCCCAGTCTGTGAGCTTGAATCTGCCGCCACTGGCCGTGATCTGGTTCGAGCTGGAGCCCACTGCGTGACAGAGATCGACCGACCCGCAAGCGCGCACCCCTGTGCCAGCGGACGGCCTTGGCCGATGGGTGTCACGCCGAGCGTCTGCGAGGGCTTGAGCGGTCTCAATGTGGCGGTCTATGCACGCCACGCCAGCGCCGTCGAACTCTGCCTGTTCGACGCCACCGGCGAGACCGAGACCGCTCGCATCCGCCTGCCGGCCTGCAGTGACGGCGTCTGGCACGGCTTTGTGCCCGGCCTGGGCGTTGGCCAGCACTACGGCCTGCGCGCTCACGGAGCCTGGGCGCCGCAGGCCGGGCACCGCTTCAATCCGGCGCGGCTGCTGATCGACCCCTGGACGCGCTCGCTGTCGGGTCCGCTCGCCGCACTGGCACTGCAGATTGGCTACCGCGCCGATGCGCCGGAGCAGCCTGATCCAGAGGACAACGCCCGCCATATACCCAAGGCGTGCGTGCTCGACCTGGGGGCCGAGCTGCGCGCCGGCGCTGCCATCACGCCGGGGCCGCAAACCGCACTGGCCAGGACCGTTCTCTACGAGGCGCAAGTCAAGGCCATGACCGCGCTGCACCCGGATGTGCCAACTGAGCTGCGCGGCACCTTCGCCGGCGTGGCCAGTGACGCCATGCTGGCACATTACCAGCGCCTGGGCATCACGGCGCTGTGCCTGCTGCCCGTGCACTTGCATCAGGCCGAGCGCCATTTGATCGAGCGCGGCCTGTCCAACCACTGGGGCTACAACACCCTGTCCTTCTTCGTGCCCGACGCCCGCTTCGCCACGCCGGCAGCGCGCGGCCAGATGCACGACAACGCCGCGGTGCGCTCCGAGTTCCGCGCCATGGTCGACGCCTTGCACCGCCATGGCATCGAGGTGATTCTCGATGTGGTCTACAACCACACGGCCGAAGGCGACGCCCTCGGGCCGACACTGTGCTGGCGCGGTCTGGACAACGCGAGCTGGTACGCGCTTGATGGCCAGGGCAACTACCTGAACGCCAGCGGCTGCGGCAACACGCTCAATATGGGCGAGCCGCGCGTCGTGCAGATGGTGATGGACAGCCTGCGCTGGTGGGTGCAAGCCTTCGGCGTCGACGGCTTTCGCTTCGACCTGGCCGTGGCCCTGGGGCGCAGTGGCGGCGGACCCGATGCGCGCTTCGATGCCACAG
>CAIXNB010000011.1 GCA_903920695.1 uncultured beta proteobacterium | reverse complement strand
CGAAGCCTCGAAAGAGGCGTAGAAACTGAAAAATCGGACACGATTGCGAAAGAGATCGCGAAATTCGGCGTAACGCGAACAAAAAAGTGTGCGCCACGTCATCATGCGGATCAAAGTTGATTTGATCCGCGTTTCCCTAGTGTTTTCCGCAATGGCAATGGGGCCATTAGTCGATATAGTGCGTTCAATCAGCGTGCCTCTATTCATCAATAAACTGGAGTAAGAAAATGAGTCAAAAAGTAGCGTATGTAACCGGAGGCATGGGTGGCATCGGTACCGCCATCTGTCAGCGCCTGTCCAAGGAAGGCTTCAAAGTCATCGCCGGTTGCGGCCCAACGCGCGATCACGCCAAGTGGTTGGCCGAGCAACAGGCGCTGGGTTACACCTTCTACGCCTCGGTCGGCAATGTTGGCGACTGGAACTCCACGGTGCAGGCTTTTACGGAAGCCAAAGCCGCGCATGGCACGATTGACCTGCTGGTGAACAATGCCGGCATCACGCGCGACCGCATGTTCATCAAGATGACCCGTGAAGACTGGGACGCCGTGATTGAAACCAACCTGAACTCCATGTTCAACGTCACCAAACAGGTGGTGGCGGATATGGTGGACAAGGGCTGGGGCCGCATCGTCAACATCTCATCGGTCAATGGTGCCAAGGGCCAAGCTGGGCAGACCAATTATTCGGCCGCCAAGGCTGGCATGCACGGCTTCACGATGGCACTGGCACAGGAACTGGCGACCAAGGGCGTCACCGTCAACACGGTGAGCCCGGGTTACATCGGCACCGACATGGTCAAGGCGATCCGTCAGGATGTGCTTGACAAGATCGTGGCCACTGTGCCGGTCAAGCGCCTGGGCGAGCCGAGCGAAATTGCCTCCATCATTGCCTGGATCGCATCGGACGAAGGTGGCTATTCAACCGGCGCCGATTTCTCGGTGAACGGTGGTTTGCACATGGGTTGAGTCGCTTGCTTCGCATCGAGAAAAACCCGCATTTGCGGGCTTTTTCATGAGCTGACCAGCTTGCCTCGATGCAGCGCCAAGCGATGCCGCTTCGAACCTTGTCGATGGCGCGTTGACGAGCGGGTTATTGTGACGATATCCGTATCGGCCTACGATTCAGCCCTCGTGTTAAGGGATTTCAAAGATGATCAAATTATTCGCTCCGCTGTCAGTCATCCTGCTCCTGGGTGCCTGTGCTGCCTATCCATCCGGTTCGTCCGCCACCGCGCAACTGGCGGCAACAACCGGGAATACCGTCAGTGGTGTGATCCAGTTCACCCAGAAGGGCGACAAGGTTCTGGTCACCGGTGAGGTCACAGGGCTCAAGCCGAATGCTGTGCACGGCTTTCATATCCATGAGAAGGGTGACTGCTCCAGTGGCGACGGGGTCAGTGCCGGTGGGCATTTCAATCCCGCTGGCAAGCCACATGGTGCGCATGATCAGGCTGAACACCATGCGGGCGATCTGCCCAGCTTGATGGCTGATGGCGCAGGTGTAGCCCGCCTGAATTTTGAAACAGCTTCGATTTCAGTCGGTAGCGGTGTTGCCGACGTTGTTGGCCGTGGGCTGATTGTTCACCGCGACTCCGACGATTTCAAGACCCAGCCGACCGGCAATTCCGGCCCGCGCTTGGCTTGCGCTGTGATCGTCAAGCGCTGAGGTTTGGCGGCGCCGCAACCGAAGCCATCCTCGACGGCAAAGCGCAAGGGAGCAAGCCGAACCACCACAAACCGCTATTTGGCATTGGTTCAAGCGGCCCAAAAAACGTTCCAGCAGCGTAGAATAACGTGATTACAAATGTATCCACGTTGAAGAGGTGTTTGTTATGAGCGTAGCCAAACGTCAGGAGCAATATGAAGGCACGGTTGTCCAGGTTGGCAACTCGCGTGGCATGCGCATGCCCGCTGGATTTTTCAACGCGCATCCTGAGTTCAGCGGCAAGGTCCGCATGACGGTGCTGGGCGATGGGCAGGTGTTGGTGTCTGCGGCGGCACCGGCCAAGCGCAAGGCCAAGGATGATGAAGGCGACCTGGTCATGGCTGGCTTCCTGCAGTTTCTGGACCGGCAGTTGATTGAGAACCCGCAAGACATCGTCGCTGCTGATACCGAGCAACTGCGCCGCATCGCCAAGTTGGTCAAAGGTGTGAAGGTCGGCTAGTGAGCGCCATGATCGCAAACGGCGGGCGCCTTTACTATTTCAGAATCTTCAAGGCGGCGCTTGATGAACTCGAAGCGTTCGTGACCGAGCTTGCCGAAAGGGACCCAAAGGGCTACAAAACGCACCCCAAAACCAGGCTATTGGCATCGGTCTATCGCGCCGTGACCGCGCTGGTTCCGGCGAACCCTGATGCGCCCGACTTTAGGCTCGGTAAAACGTTTGGTGCTGCAAACGCCAATTGGCGGCGCGTCAAGAAGGGCATGCCGGATCGCTACCGGCTATTCTTCCGTTTCGCGTCCAATCCGCTCAAAGTCATCGCGTACGTCTGGTTTAACGACGAGGACACGTTGCGCAAGGCGGGCTCGAAGACGGACGTGTACGAGACGTTCAAGCGGATGCTGGTGCGAGGAGTGGTGCCGACTGACATTCACGATTTGCTGGCGAACTCTGGCATCGACATGTTGCGCTGACGCGCGATAAATCGGACTTGTTGCTAGGGAAACGCGGATCAAATCAACTTTGATCCGCATGATGACGTGGCGCACACTTTTTTGTTCG
>CAIXNB010000010.1 GCA_903920695.1 uncultured beta proteobacterium | reverse complement strand
ACTTGGGTCTGCAGTGTTGGATTCATGTCGGTTCGGTGTTGTGGTGGCTACCCCACCATAACGTCTGAGTCCCTGTGCAGGTTGGCAAATTCATCGAATAAATCCGCGTTTCCCTAGGGAAACGGCCGATTCGGGTTTGGCTATCATCCACTTCGCTCATCCAGCTCCACCTTGGAGTTGCCTGTGAGTATCAAGACCCCCCGCCTGATCCGCGACCGCTGCGGCGTTTTCTATTTCCGGCTGATTGTTCCGTTAGCATTGCGGCAGTCCGTTGGCAAAACAGAGTTCAGGCGCAGCCTAAGAACCAAAGATTCAGCAATCGCCCGGCAGCGTGCTTTGGCGCTGTCCGTGGCAGTGGAGACCCACATGAATGATGACATTGGCAATTTTTCGCATCTGTTCAAACCCGATGCCAAACAGCGCATCCGCGAAAAAATCGTAATTGACTTGCCCAAGGGCATTATTCAAACCGATATGGACGAGGAAGCAGCGCAACTGCCCGCGATCTTGGCGGGTATGGCAGCAGCCAGACAAGCGGAAATTGTGGCGGGCATCTCGGCGGTGCTGCCTGCCGGGAAATGCGGCACGAATTTGGAAACGGCCAAAAACAGCTTTTTGAAGGAGCGAAAGCTCACGCTGAAAGATTCGACCTTGCGCAAGCACCGAGGCATTTTGGAAAGCTTCATCAAGACCGCGGGTACCAGCGTCGCATGAAACGCGCTCAGCTTGCCCGCTCCGGGCGTACGCTGGTAGGTCGGCACTGCCGCCTCATCGGGCTGCCTGAGCCACCTCCTGAGTGTGTTGCGCGACAAGCCGGTTTGCTTGGCAACGGCATGCAGCGACATCTTGTCGCGCAGATGCATTCGCCTGATTTTTCCCAAAATTTCCATGGTGATCACCTTTTTTGCTCCCGCCTAAAAATAAGGCAGAGCCAGTAAAACACCTGGGTCAATTTTGGGTCGGCATAACCTCTATAAGTGAGTCAGTTTTCGGTCGGCGTCAACACATTGGCCGAAGAACTGGAGGAGGTTGCCCGTAAGCACCAGATGAAAAAGGCGCCGAGCGAGCCTTCTCTACGGGTGCTGGATGCGGCGCGAGGTCACTGAGTTCTGTGTTGACCGACTGGCGTCAAGGATTCCTGCAACAGTAATGCCAAATGACAATGTCATTACGCCATGTTAAGATCGGCTTTTGCCAGGAGAACACTCCATGCACGCGATCGCTGAAACCAAACGCGAAACCCTCAACATTCGCATCAAACCCGAAGAGCGCAACCTGATCGATCGTGCGGCCAAGACCCGTGGCAAGAACCGTACTGATTTCATCCTGGATGCGGCGCGGCTAGCAGCCGAAGATGCTTTGCTCGACCAAGTCGTCATCTCGGTAAGCCCTCAAGCCTATAAGCAGTTCCTAGCCAGGCTGGACATGCCGCCCAAGCCCAATGAACGCTTGCGCAAAACGATGCAGACCTCGGCACCCTGGGAGCGTTGATGAGGTTTTCAGCGCCGGTGCCGCTGTCAGCACAGCATCAGGCGGAAGAATTTTCTTGCGGAACCGAAAGTCTGGATACATGGCTCAAGCGTCGCGCTTTGAAGAATCAGGTTCAGGGAGCCTCACGCACCTACGTGGTCTGCCAAGGTGATCAGGTCATTGCCTATTACGCAATCGCTTCTGGCGCAGTGATGTGCAACGATGCCACGGGCCGCTTGCGTCGCAATATGCCCGATCCGATTCCCGTCGTTGTATTGGGCCGCTTGGCTGTTGACAGCCGCCTGCATGGGCAGGGTTTTGGACGAGCGTTGGTGCGCGATGCTGCGCTGCGCGTCTTGCAAGCCGCAGACGTTATCGGTATTAGAGGTATGACGGTGCAAGCCCTGACTGATGAAGCCAAAGTCTTCTACGAGCATATTGGTTTTGAGCCGTCGCCCATCGACCCAAGGTTGCTGATGATTACCTTGTCCGATCTGAACGTTTGTTGAGCTGTGACGCTGGCAACGCCTGATCACATCAGCGCCTGCTCACTGCAACTACGCCTCCTCGCCCGCTCTGCCAATTCAAGGATCAGCCGTCACCGTCCGCTCGCGTAGCAAGTCATTCACCCGTGACCGTCCATCGAAATCCTAGACGGCTCACGGAGGGCTGAGGGGGTTGCTTTCCTACTTCCGGCCGAAATTTCGATTCTGTCCTTACGTAAGGCGATGGACGCGCAAGGTTTATGCGGGAGGATGTGTCGCGCGACCGGCTTTGTGACCAGCATCTATGCATTTTTCGTGAAATTTTTGTGTTTTCGTGTAAAAATCTTTCCATAGAAACGCAAGGTGATTATGTTGACAAACCCCGCATCTCAGGTTGATCCTGGTTTCGTCCTGGCTAAAGCCACCGCTCGTGCATCTACTCTGCTTGGCTTGAGCGGCGCGGCGTTGGCTCGTGTCATCGGCGTGAGTGAGCCGACCGTCTCCCGCATCCTTGGTGGTGATCGCCCACTTAATCCTGATTCCAAAGAAGGAGAGCTTTCGGCTATGTTGGTGCGCGTCTACCGATCTTTGGACCCGCTGGTCGGCACAGATGATCAGAAACGCTTGGCGTGGATGAAGGGCTACAACAAGGCTCTTGGCGGGATTCCCGCGCAGTTGGTTGAAAGAGCCGACGGACTCGTCGCGACGCTGAATTATCTTGATGGAATGCGAGCGCCTGCATGACGGTTCGACCCTGGCAAGAAGAGTGGTTTCGGCTGGGAGTGGCACATCAATCCATGATCGTATGGCGTGGTGTGGAAGCCCAGCACATCGTGTCAACGATGCGATTGGTGGACACAACGGCCGAGCAAGACGAACTTGAGCGAATCTTGGAGCGCAGTAAGCCGCCAATGCCAATAACCGTGAATCCGAAACACTATCTGCTTGCAACACCCTTTCGATACCGGCCGCACCATGAGAGTAGATTCCGCGACCGTGCCTCCCTTGGCGTTTGGTACGGAGCGCAAACGCTTCGTGCTGCTTGTGCGGAGGTCTCCTATTGGCGTTGGCGATTCATCATGGACAGTGCCCCGCTCCTGGACAGTGAGTTGCTCACGGAGCATACGTTTTTTCAGGCCAAAGTCGAAGGTGAAGCGATCAATTTGACTGACCCTCCGTGGGTGGCCGCTCGGCCGCACTGGGTACACCTCTCGGACTATTCCGCCACGCATGCCGTGGCGAATGAAGCACGTGACAAAAACGTTCAATGGATTCTCTACGAATCTGTACGGGAACCCGAGTGTCGATGTGCGGCCGTTCTTGACGTGAATGCATTAGAGACGGTCGCTGGCGGGAATACCCAGCAAACCTGGCACTGCAAATCAACACGCCAATCCGTGATGATGGCCCATGGAACAGACAAGTTCCTTTGGGATTTCTAGCACGGCTCCCTTTGTGGAGGGCGGCAGGAACCGGAGGATCAGATTGCTACAAAACTCTGATACATAATGGACTCTTGAATTGGTGATGTAGAGGGAGCCAAGGGTCGTGGGTTCGATCCCCGCCAGCCGCACCAGTAAATCACGAGTTGATCATTTCAAATAGCCGTTTTGATGACGTCCCGACTGCTACTTTGTCTTGTTGCACAATAATGTAGTACCCACAAAGTAGGAGAAAAATCGATGACCATATTGGTAGCTTATGTGCCACGTCCCGAAGGACAAGCCGCTCTGGATACAGGTTTGACAATTGCAAAACGTCGCAAGGAACGCCTGGTGGTGGTCAATGCGAGTCCTGGCGGACGCAAAGAAGATGTTGCGATGGCCGATGCGCAGGACATTGAGCGCGTCGAAGCCTTGCTGGCGGGGTCCGGCTGCGACGCCGAGTTCAAGCAATTTGTTCGTGGCCAGAGCGCTGTCGCGGAGATCGAGTCAATGGTCGAATCGCTGCAGGTTTCGGTGCTGATCATTGGTCTGCGCAAACGCACCGCTGTCGGCAAACTGATTCTGGGCAGCGTTGCCCAGGAACTTCTGCTTACGGTTCCGTGTCCGGTGCTGGCCGTCAAGGCCGGTTGATTTTTAGTTCCGGGAAACGACAGGCTGAGAAGGAAACTGATCAGCCCGAAGCTATCTTAAGATCGTCGCTTTGACCTAGGTCAAAGCGACGGTTCTTGAGGTCGATAGCATCTGCCGCTGGAGGCAGAAATGTTCGATCAACCTATTAAAAACATAATGGACAGTAAGAAATTTCTTACTGCGCCACCGAAGACGACTGTTAGTGATGCGGCCCGGTTGATGGCGGGCAAAAATGTCGGCGCCATTCTGGTGCTTGAGGATGACCAACTGGTCGGTATTTTTTCCGAGCGCGACGTGGTGTTTCGTGTCATCGCCAAGGGACTTGAGGCCAAGACCACAACTCTGGCCGAGGTCATGACTGCCTCACCAAAGACCCTTGCGCCCACCAAATCCTACGGACATGCCCTGCTCCTGATGCAGGAAAATGGCTTCCGTCATGTGCCGGTCGTGGAAAACGGACGCGCCATCGGCATCATCTCGTCACGCAATGCGATGGACCCGGAACTGGAAGAATTTGTCTTCGAAGAGCGTCGGCGCGAGCATCACCGCTAAACACTGCGGCATTTCAGGTTCTTTTGCGGCTCAGCAGCATGGCATCGCCATAGCTGAAGAAGTGGTATTTCTCGGCAATGGCATGGCGGTATAGCGCCATGACGTGTTCGTAGCCAGCAAACGCGCTGACCAGCATCATGAGGCTCGACTTGGGCAGGTGAAAATTGGTGACCAGAAGGTCCACCAGTTTGAAGTCAAACCCTGGCGTGATGAAGATGTCGGTGTCGCCGCGGGCCTGAGCGCTGCTGGGGTCGCCACCTTTCTCGCTGCGGGCCCAGGATTCCAGTGCGCGTACCGTGGTTGTGCCAACGGCCAGGATGCGCCCGCCGCGCGCGCGGCATTCGGCAACAGCCCGCTGAGTGACCTCTGGCACCTCGTACCACTCGCTGTGCATCCGGTGCTCAGCCAGATTCTCAGTCTTGACTGGTTGAAACGTGCCTGCGCCCACATGCAGCGTGACATGGGCGCGTTGCGCGCCGACGGCGTCAATGGCCTCGATCAGGGTTTCATCAAAATGCAGCGCTGCCGTCGGTGCCGCCACGGCGCCTGGGTTCTTGGCGAACACGGTTTGGTAGCGCGCCGCGTCCTCGGCCGAGTCGGTGTGGGCGATGTAGGGCGGCAGCGGTACATGGCCGTGGCGTTCCATCAGGGTCAACGGGTCGTCGCCAGCGTCATTCGACAGCACAAAGCGAAACAGCGCGCCGTTGGCATTGGGCCAGCGTCCGAGCAGGGTCGCGCACAGACCGTCATGGCTGCCGGGGGCGCCGGTCAGGGCCAGCGTCGTGCCCACTTCGGGCTTCTTGCTCACGCGCATATGGGCTGCCACCTGATTGCCGCCGAGCACGCGCTCAATCAGTAGTTCGAGCTTGCCGCCGCTTGGTTTGGCGCCAAACAGGCGCGCCTTGATGACCTTGGTGTCGTTGAAAACCACTAAATCGCCAGATCGCAACAGGGATGGCAGGTCGCGAAAGATCCGGTCCACCGGCATTGTGCCGGTGCCGTCGAGCAGGCGCGAGCCGCTGCGCTCGGCGGCCGGATGTTGGGCAATCAGTTCCGGTGGCAGGTCAAAGTCGAAATCACTCAGGGTGAATGAGCGTGTGGTGTCGGGCACAGAGGTGGGCATGCTGCTTGAGGCTCGGACGGACCCGTAACCCAAGGAAAGTAAAGGCTGGAATTGTCGCAGCATCAAGTCACGGGCAAAATCGGCGCATGACGCAGCCACCCGCCCCCGCACCCAGCACGCCCCTGAGCGGGCCGCAAAAGGCGCTGCACAAGCTGGGTCTGCTGCGGCCGATCGACCTGGCGTTGCATCTGCCGCTGCGCTACGAGGATGAAACTCGCATTGTCAAACTGCGCAATGTGCGTGACGGCGAGCTGGCGCAGATCGAAGGCGTCGTGACTTCCTGCGAAGTGCGCGCTCACGGCCACCGTCAATTGCTGGTGACGCTCGATGATGGTTCCGAGACCTGCCTGCTGCGCTTCTTCAGCTTCTACCCGTCACAGCAAAAGGCGCTGGCAGTGGGCCAGCGCATCCGCGCGCGCGGTGAAATCAAGGGCGGTTTCGGTGGCTTGCAGATGATGCACCCGAGTTTCAAGGCGGCCACGGGCGCGCTGCCAACAGCCTTGACGCCGGTCTACCCGACGGTGGCAGCACTGCCGCAGGCCTACCTGCGCCGGGCCGTGTTGGGTGGCCTGGAGCGCGCTGATCTGGCGGAAACCGTCCCGAGCGACAGTTTGCCCGCCAACAATCTGGCACTGGCCTGGAGCCTGCGCCAGGCCTTGTCATTTTTGCATTTACCCCGACCCGACGTGGCGCTGGTTGCGCTGCAGGACCCCGCCCATCCGGCCTGGCAGCGCCTCAAGTTCGAGGAATTGCTGGCGCAGCAACTGTCCCAGTTGCAGGCCAAGCGCGAGCGCGCCCGCCTGCGGGCTCCGGTTTTGCGGGTGCTGCGCCAGCCGCCTTCGGTGGGTCTGCCGCTGCACGAGCAATTGCTCGCGGCCTTGCCGTTCCAACTGACTGCGGCGCAGCGCCGTGTCAGCGAGGAAATCATGCGCGACCTGGCGCGCCCCGTTCCCATGCACCGCCTGCTGCAGGGCGATGTTGGCTCCGGCAAGACCGTGGTGGCGGCGCTGGCGGCGGCCATTTGCATGGACGCCGGCCACCAATGCGCCCTGATGGCGCCGACCGAAATCCTGGCCGAGCAGCATTTCCGCAAGCTGATCGGCTGGCTCGAGCCGCTGGGCGTCAAGACGGCCTGGTTGACCGGCAGCCAGAAGACCAAGGAGCGGCGCGCGGCACTGGCGCAGATTGCCAGTGGCGAGGCCAAACTGGTGGTGGGAACGCACGCCGTTATTCAGGACAAGGTGGTGTTCAAAAACCTGGCGTTGGCCATCATTGATGAGCAGCACCGCTTCGGCGTGGCCCAGCGGCTGGCCCTGCGCGACAAACTGATAGCGACCGGGCAGGAGCCGCACCTTCTGATGATGACAGCAACGCCGATTCCGCGCACGCTGGCCATGAGCTATTACGCCGATCTGGACGTTTCCACCATCGATGAACTGCCGCCGGGGCGCACACCCATCGTTACCAAAGTGGTGAGCGAGGCGCGGCGTGACGAGGTGATTGCGCGCATCAGCGTCCAACTGGCGCAGGGGCGCCAAGTCTATTGGGTCTGCCCGCTGATCGAGGAGAGCGAGGTTCTGGACTTGCGCAATGCCACCGAGACCCATGCGCAGTTGAGCCAGGCCTTGCAGGGTGCTGGCGTGGGCGCTGCGGCGCTGCAGATCGGGTTGCTGCATTCGCGCATGCCGGTGGCGGAGAAGAAGGCGGTGATGGCCTTGTTCACCAGTGGTGCCATGGGCGTGCTGGTCAGCACCACGGTGATCGAGGTCGGGGTCGACGTGCCCAATGCCTCGTTGATGGTGATCGAGCACGCCGAGCGTTTTGGTCTGTCGCAGCTGCACCAATTGCGCGGCCGCGTCGGGCGTGGCGCCAGCGCCTCGGCCTGCGTGCTGCTGTATTCCACGGGTGAGGCGCCGCGCCTGGGCGAGACAGCGCGCGAGCGCCTGAAGGCCATGGTCGAGACCGGGGACGGCTTCGAGATCGCCCGGCGTGACCTTGAGATCCGTGGTCCGGGCGAATTCCTGGGCGCACGTCAGTCGGGTGCGGCGCTGCTGCGTTTTGCCGACCTGGCGAGCGACACCGTTTTGCTTGATCGGGCGCGCCAGCTGGCGCCGTTGATGCTCGATCAGCATCCCGAGTTGGCGGCGCAGCACATCGCGCGCTGGCTGGGCAGCAAAGCGCAGTACCTCAAGGCATGATTCTTGGTAGGGGACAATGGCCGCATGACGCTGACCGAACTCAAATACATAGTGGCTGTGGCGCGTGAGCGCCACTTTGGCAAGGCGGCGGAAGCCTGTTATGTCTCGCAACCGACACTGTCGGTTGCCGTCAAAAAGCTCGAAGAAGAGCTCGACGTCAAGCTCTTTGAGCGCAGCGCCAATGAGGTTTCCGTGACGCCGCTGGGCGAGGAAATCGTGCGCCAGGCGCAGGCCGTGCTGGAGCAGGCGTCCAATATCAAGGAACTGGCCAAGCGCGGCAAGGACCCGCTGAACGGGCCGCTGACGCTCGGTGTGATCTACACCATCGGCCCCTATCTGCTGCCCGATCTGGTGCACCAGATGATTGCGCGGCTGCCGCAGATGCCACTGATTCTGCAAGAGAACTTCACGGTCAAGCTGCTGGAGATGCTGCGCACTGGCGAGATTGACTGTGCCATCCTGGCCGAGCCGTTTCCGGATGCCGGGTTGGCGATGGCGCCGCTTTACGATGAGCCGTTCATGGCCGTGGTGCCGGTTCATCATCCGCTGGCCAAGCAGGATCAGGTGACAACGGAGGACCTCAAACGTGAGAACATGCTGCTTCTCGGCAGCGGGCATTGTTTCCGTGATCATGTGCTGGAGGTCTGTCCCGAATTCGCCCGCTTCTCCAGCAATGCCGAGGGCATCCGCAAGACCTTTGAAGGCTCATCTCTGGAAACCATCAAGCACATGGTGGCGGCCGGTATGGGCGTTACGCTGGTGCCGCGCCTGAGCGTGCCCAAGGAAGCGCTCTCGCGCAAGCCAGGCCGCAAGCGCGACGAAGACGCTCACGTCAAGTACCTGCCGTTTGCCGGCGACCCGCCGACGCGCCGGGTCGTGCTGGCCTGGCGGCGCAGCTTCACGCGCTATGAGGCGATCGCCGCCTTGCGCAATGCCATCTACGCCTGTGAATTGCCGGGTGTTGTGCGTTTGTCTTGAGGAAGTTTTCGTGAAATTGTCTGGTTCCCGTATTGCCCTGTATCTTGATCTGATTCGCTGGAACCGGCCCGCCGGCTGGTTGCTGTTGTTGTGGCCGACGTTGGGCGCGCTGTGGGTTGCCGCCGACGGCTTCCCCGGTTGGCATTTGCTGCTGGTCTTTACGCTCGGGACGATCCTGATGCGCAGCGCGGGTTGTTGCATCAACGATGTTGCAGATCGCAAGTTTGACCGCCATGTCAAGCGCACGGCCAATCGTCCGGTGACGACCGGGGCGCTGTCGGTCAAACAGGCCTTGTTGTTCGGTGCTCTGCTGGCGCTGCTCGCCTTTGCCCTGGTGCTCACCACCAATGCCGTCACCATTGGCTGGTCGTTCGCGGCGCTGGCCATTACCTTGTTCTACCCCTACGCCAAGCGCTTTTTTTCGATGCCGCAGGCGGTGCTGGGCGGTGCCTTTAGTTTTGGCATTCCGATGGCCTTCACCGCCGTGCAGGGCAGCGTCCCAACGCTGGCCTGGGTTCTGCTGCTGGGCAATCTATTCTGGGTGCTGGCCTACGATACCGAGTACGCGATGGTCGACCGTGATGACGATCTGCGGATCGGCATGAAGACCTCGGCCATCACCCTGGGGCGGTTCGACGTCCTGGTGATCATGCTCAGCTACCTCATCTACGTCATCAGTTGGGATGTTTCCCTGATGGCGCAGGTGCAGGGCCAAGCGTTCTATGTCGCCGTGACGCTGGCTTTTGCGCAGGTCGCCTGGCATTACACCCTGATCCGCTCGCGCGAGCGCGACGGCTGCTTCCAGGCCTTTCGCCTTAATCACTGGCTTGGCTTCACCCTGTTTGCCGGGATCGCCGTTAGCTATGTGATGAAATAAAAACGCTTCAGGCTTTGCCGAATTCGTCGCCCAGCTCCTGGGCTCGACGCCGTGCCGCATACATGGCGTTGATGAAAACGGCTTGCAGGTCGTCGTCTTCCATGGAATTGATGGCGGCGTCGGTGGTTCCGTTTTTGGAGGTGACGCGCTGACGCAAGACCCTGGGCGCCTCGCCGGAACTGCGCACCAGCTCACCGGCTCCGATGAAGGTGGCAACCGCCAGTTGCTGCGCCTGGTCGCGCTTGAGCCCCATCTCGGCGCCAGCGGTCGTCATGGCTTCCATGAAATAAAAGGCATAGGCTGGTCCAGAACCAGACAGGGCAGTGACGATGTCGAGTTTTTCTTCGACATCGATCCAGACCAATTCGCCCGTGCTTGCCATGACTTCAACGACTTGCTGCTTCTCTGCGGCCGTGACCGCTGGGCGCGCAAACAGGCCGCTGATGCCCTTGCCAATCAGGGCTGGGGTGTTGGGCATGGCGCGCACCACGCGCTGCGTGCCCAGCCAGTTCACGATGCTGTCGCTGCGGATGCCGGCGGCCACGCTCAGGTGCAAGGCCTGCTGCACATGCGGGCGCACCTGTAACGCGGCCGCTCTGAAAGTCTGCGGCTTGACGGCCCATATGACCAGCCCGGCTTCGATCAAAAAGGCGCCGGGTTCGGCCTGCGCGTTTACGCCATAGGCGGTCTTCAGCTTGTCCCGGGTCTCGGCAACTGGCTCGACCACGTCAATCTGACTCGGTGCATGCCCCTGGCTGATCAGGCCGCCGATGATGGCGCTGGCCATATTGCCGCCGCCGATGAATGCAATTCGCTTGCTCATGTTTGTGTGTGCCTCGGGTTGTCAAAGCGCCGCCTGTCGGACGGCGTGTTCCCAGCGCGCCATCAATTCCTGGGCGCGCCGAGCCTCCATTGTCGGCAAAAAATATTTTTCAGCTTGCCAAAGACCACTGAGTTCGTCGGTGCTTTTGTAAATGCCGGTCGACAAGCCTGCGAGATAAGCCGCGCCCAGCGCCGTGGTTTCCGTCACGGCCGGCCGCACCACCGGTATGCCGAGCAAATCGGCCTGGAACTGCATCAGCAGGTCGTTGACGCAGGCGCCGCCATCGACGCGCAATTCGGTTACAGCGGCGTCACCCGCTGCCAGCACATCGCGGCTCATGGCCTGCAGCAGCGCGGTGCTCTGGAACGCAATGCTCTCCAGGGCAGCGCGGGCGATATGGCCTAGCGTGCTACCGCGGGTCAAGCCGGTCATGGTGCCGCGTGCATCGGGCTTCCAGTAGGGTGCGCCCAGCCCGGTGAAGGCTGGCACCAGCATCACGCCGCCGGCGTCGGGCACGGTCTCGGCTAATGCCTGCACTTCGCTGCTGCCCTGAATTGCCTGCAAGCCGTCGCGCAGCCACTGCACCACGGCACCGCCGACAAACACGCTGCCCTCGCTGGCGAACTCGGGCTGCGCGCTGGTCTGCGCCGCGCTGGTCGCGATCAGACCGTTATCGGAGTGCTGGAGCCGCTGACCCATGTGCATCAGCATGAAGCAGCCTGTGCCATAGGTATTTTTGACCATGCCGGCCTTGAAGCAGGCCTGGCCAAACAGCGCGGCTTGCTGGTCGCCAGCGACGCCACCGATGGTCACCGCGTGGCCCAGCAAGTCAGGGGTTACCTCACCATAGCGCGCACTCGACGGCTTGACGCTGGGCAGCATATTGGCCGGAATGTCCAGCGCCTGCAGTAATTCGGGGTCCCAGGCGTTGGTGTGGACGTTGAATAGCATGGTGCGCGACGCGTTGCTGACATCGGTGGCATGCACGGCGCCGCCGGTCAAACGCCAGATCAGCCAGCTGTCAACCGTGCCAAACGCCAGTTCACCGTTGGCCGCCAGTTGGCGCGCGCCGGGCACGTTGTCGAGCAGCCATTTGAGCTTGGTGCCGGAGAAATAGGCATCGACCAGCAAACCGGTTTTGGCCTGAATCAGCGCGGCCAGGCCACGTTCGCGCAGTTCGATGCAGGCCGGCTCGGCACGGCGGTCCTGCCAGACGATGGCGTTGTGAATCGGCAGTCCGGTGGCACGGTTCCATACCACTGTTGTCTCACGCTGGTTGGTGATGCCGATGGCGCGCACCTGGCGTGCCGAAATGCCGGCCTTAAGCAAGGCCTCTTGCGCCGTGGCCAGTTGGGTGCGCCAGATTTCTTGTGGGTCGTGTTCAACCCAGCCCGGCTGCGGGTAAATTTGCGTCAGTTCCTGCTGCGCCATGGCCTTGATCTGCCCGGCGGGGTCAAAAATAATGCTGCGCGAACTGGAGGTGCCCTGGTCCAGGGCAAGCAGATAGGTCATGGGCGTGTTTACACTGGCGAATAATGCTTGCACTCAACAAGCAATGACTTACAGAGCTTTGACTTATGTCTACTTTACCCCAGCCTAGGTTCACGCATCGGGCCGAACTGATATCGCGCCTGGCCAATGACGATCACTATGACCTCGCCATTGTCGGGGGCGGCGCCACCGGCCTAGGCGTGGCGCTTGACGCCGCCGCGCGTGGTTTCAAGGTGGTGCTGGTGGAGTCCCATGATTTTGCCAAGGGCACTTCATCACGCGCCACGAAACTGGTTCACGGGGGTGTGCGCTACCTGGCGCAGGGCAATATCTCGCTGGTACGCGAGGCCTTGCGCGAGCGCACCACCCTGCTGGACAACGCCCCGCATCTGGCACAGCCGCTGGCCTTTGTGCTGCCGTCCTATCAATGGTGGGAGGCGCCGTTTTATGGCATCGGGCTCAAGATGTATGACGCGCTGGCGGGCAAGGCCAGCCTCGGGCCGACAGAATTCCTGAGTCGCGCTGAAACGCTGGCCCTGTTGCCAACTGCGCAGCCTCAGGGGCTCAAGGCCGGTATCAAATATTGGGACGGCCAGTTCAATGATGCGCGTCTGGCGCTGGCGCTGGCGCGTACCGCTGCTGCCCGTGGCGCCTTGCTGATCAACTATTGCCGGGCTACCGATTTGTTCTATGAAAGCGGGAAAGTGGCCGGCCTGCTCTGTGAGGACACGCTGACTGGTCAGTCGTACCGCATCCAGTCCCGCTGTGTTGTCAATGCCGCCGGTGTCTGGGTTGATGAGCTGCGGCAAAAAGACGGCGCCGCCAACCCTGGTGACGGCAGGCGAGCGGTTGAGCCCATGGTGGCGCCAAGCCAGGGTGTCCATCTGGTCGTGGACCGGGAATTCCTGGGTGGGGAGACGGCCCTGATGGTGCCCAAGACGGCGGACGGACGGGTGCTGTTTGCTGTGCCCTGGCTCGGAAAAGTCATTCTGGGCACCACCGACACGCCGCGCCATGATCTGGCGCGAGAGCCCTCGCCATTCAAGGAAGAAGTTGATTTCATCCTGACCGAATCAGCGCGTTATCTGCGTCGCGCGCCGACCCGCTCCGATGTCAAAAGCGTCTGGGTCGGTTTGCGCCCGCTGGTGAAGGCGCAAGGCGAGGATGGAGACAACACCAAGGGCCTGAGTCGCGAGCACACTGTGTTGGTCAGCCGCAGCGGCCTGGTGACCGTCACCGGCGGCAAATGGACGACTTACCGCGCCATGGCCGAGGATGTGTTGACGGTATGCGCGCAGCGCGCCTTGCTGGCCAGCCGCAAAGGCGGCGTCACCGTCCACCTTAAACTGATCGGCGCCGGCGCCGCCGGCATGGCAGTCAGCTCAATCTGCAAGCCGCCTGGGCTGCATTCTTATGGTGACGAACAGGCGCTGGTCACGAGTCTGCCCGGCGCCGACCTGCTGTTGACGAGCGGCCTGAGCGAAGCCATGGTCCGTTTTGCCGCTCGCTATGAATACGCTGTTCGGGTCGAGGATGTGCTGGCGCGCCGCTCCCGGCTGCTGTTCCTGGACGCCCGCGTGGCCCGCTCGCTAGCAGACCAGGTTGGGGCCATCCTGTTCCAGGAGACTGGTCTTGACCCGCAGGTCGAAGTTTTTTCAGAGCTGACGCAGCACTATTTGCATTTGCCCGCATAAATGTCCTTGACGACCCCGCGAAAGCCATGCATAATTGCAGGCTTCGCTTGAAAAAGTATGAAGTGTCTGCCCAACGGAAGTGATGCAAGTGGTTTGCATCTCCAACGACGGGCCCAAGACTGACCGGAAAACAGCCGGCATCTGACTGCATAGTTGGTTGTCGCAAGGTTTTTGGTGCAAGTTGGGAAAATTGAAATGATCCAAGTTGAATCTCGATTAGAAGTTGCCGACAACACCGGCGCGAAGTCCGTTCTCTGCATCAAGGTGCTGGGTGGTTCCAAGCGTCGTTACGCGAGTGTGGGCGACGTTATCAAAGTCAGTATCAAGGAAGCTGCTCCGCGTGGTCGCGTCAAAAAAGGCGAGATCTATAGCGCGGTGGTGGTTCGCACGGCCAAGGGCATTCGTCGTAGCGACGGCTCGCTGGTCAAATTCGACGGCAACGCTGCAGTGTTGCTGAACGCCAAATTGGAGCCAATCGGCACCCGTATCTTCGGCCCGGTGACGCGTGAACTGCGTACCGAGAAGTTCATGAAGATCGTGTCCTTGGCACCTGAAGTTTTGTAAGGACGCGCCATGAACAAGATTCGCAAAGGCGACGAAATCATCGTGCTCACGGGCCGCGATAAAGGCAAGCGCGGCAAGATTGCGCTGCGCAAAGACGACTCGTATGTTCTCGTTGAGGGCATCAATGTCGTAAAAAAACACACCAAGCCCAATCCCCTCAAGGGAACGGTTGGCGGCATCGTCGAAAAGTCCATGCCGATTCATCAGTCCAACGTGGCGATTTTCAACGCCGCCACGGGCAAGGCTGATCGTGTTGGCATCAAGCTGTTGGCTGACGGCAAACGCGTTCGCGTTTACAAGTCCAGCGGTGAAGAAATCAAGGTGGCATAAACATGGCTCGTTTGCAACAACACTATCGCGAAAAAGTCGCGCCGGAGCTGATGGCCAAGTTTGGCTACACCTCCCCGATGCAGGTTCCGCGCATCACCAAGATCACCCTGAACATGGGTGTGAGTGAGGCCGTAGCTGACAAGAAGGTCATGGACCACGCGGTGGCCGACCTGAGCAAGATTGCAGGCCAAAAGCCGGTTGTCACGATGTCCAAAAAGGCTATCGCTGGCTTCAAGATTCGTGAGAATCAGGCCATTGGCTGCATGGTGACCCTGCGTGGTGTCCAGATGTTCGAGTTTCTTGATCGTTTCGTGACGGTGGCTTTGCCGCGTGTACGTGACTTCCGGGGTATTTCGGGTCGCGCATTCGATGGCCGTGGCAACTACAACATCGGCGTCAAAGAACAAATCATCTTCCCTGAAATTGAATACGACAAGGTTGATGCCTTGCGCGGCCTCAATATCAGTATCACCACAACGGCCAAGACCGATGAAGAGTGCAAGGCACTGCTCACAGGCTTCCGT
>CAIXNB010000009.1 GCA_903920695.1 uncultured beta proteobacterium | reverse complement strand
TCTACGGCGTGACCATGCAGGAACAGGGCGTGTCGCGCATTGTCGCGGTCGATATGGACGCTGCGGTTTCGATGACCGAAGGCAATTGATTCAACGGGGATGTCTCCATGATGAGTAATCTGCAGATGGGTTTGGCCGCAGTCGGCGGTTTGGTGCTGGCGGGGATGGTGGGGCACGCGGCCTGGGTCTCGCGGCGCAGCCGGCCACGCCAAGCCTCGGCCGACGCGGGCCTTGGCGCCGACATGCAAGGCACATTGGACATCGAACCCGAGCTTGACGCCGCCGCTTACGACGTGGCGAAGTTTCCCTTGCCAGCGCCCGAGAAAAAGCCCGCCATGGACGCCCTGATCGACGTCATTGCGCCGATTGCGCTGGAGGATGTGGTCTCGGGCGACGCCGCGCTGGCTGCCATGCCGCACACGCGGCGCGCCGGCAGCAAGCCGTTCGCCATCGAAGGTTTTAACGAGCTTAGCCAGAGCTGGGAGTTGCCGCAGCCGGGTCATCGCTACGGCGCGTTCCAAGCTGGCGTGCAATTGGCCAATCGCGCTGGCGCGCTCAACGACATTGAGTATTCGGAGTTCGTCGTCAAAACGCAGCACTTTTGTGAAGCCGTCAACGGCACGCCGGATTTCCCCGAGATGCGCGAGGAGGTGGCACGTGCCCGCGAGCTCGACCAGTTTGCCAGTGAAAACGATGCCCAGCTCGGCTTTGTGCTGCGCGCGCGCAATTCCGCCTGGAGTCCGGGCTATGTGCAGCAAAGCGCGGCGCGGCTTGGTTTCGTCGCCGGTGTCATTCCTGGGCGCATGGTGATACCGGCCAGCGTGGTCGGCTTGCCGCCGGTGTTGAGTCTGAGTTTTGACGTGCAGGCCGCCATGGCCGAGGATCCGACCCAGTCGGCCATTCGCGAACTGGCCATCAGTCTGGACGTGGCCCAGGTCGACCGCAGCGAGTGCGCTTTCCAGCGCCTGCGCGAAGCGGCGCAACTGTTGGCCGAAAGCATGGACGGTGTGGTGACCGATGACAACGGCATGCTGCTCACGCGTGAGGCTATGGATGAGATCGGCGCCGAACTCGAAAAGCTCTATGACAAGCTCGACGAGCGCGATCTCTCGGCCGGTTCAGCCGCCGCGCGGCGCCTGTTTTCCTGAGTTCCTGCAAGCAGTCACTTGATCGCGCAATGACGTCGGATCTGTTTGCGTCGAACCCGCCGCCGGGCCGCCCCAAGGCGGGTTGCGCCCCCTCGGGGGGCAGGGAGCCACACGAAGTGGGCGACCGTGGGAGCGACACTGCATTGGAGCAGCTCAGGCGCACCCTGCACGAACACGCGCATCGCTACTACGTGCTCGACGACCCGCTGATTTCGGACGCCGAATACGACCGATTGTTTCGACAGTTGCAAGCGATAGAGGCTGCGCATCCCGAGTTGGTGACGCCGGACTCGCCGACCCAGCGCGTGGGCGGTAGACCCCTTGACGCCTTTGTCAGCGTGCGTCACGCTGTGCCGATGCTAAGCATCCGCACCGAGACCGACACCGAAGCCAGCGGCGCTGAGTCTTTTGACGGCCGCGTGCGCCGCGAACTCGGCCTGGATGCGACGGCACCACGGGTCGAGTACGTGGCCGAGCCCAAGTTCGACGGCCTGGCGATGAACCTGCGCTATGTGCGTGGTGTGCTGGTGCAGGCTGCCACGCGCGGCGACGGTGAACTCGGCGAAGACGTGACGCAGAACATCCGCACCGTAGGTCAAATCCCGCTGCAGTTGTTGGCCCCCACGCTTGTCGCTCCGCGTAGTTCGCTGCACCTTGCAGGCCGCGGCTCGCAAGATGCTTCGCCTCGGTCGCCTGTCCAAAGCTACTCAAGCAGCTTTGGAACTGCAGGCTCAAGCCCCGAGGGCGCGCTCGCGCCTTGGGGCGGCCCGGCGGCGCTCAGTGCTGGCGGCTCGCTGCCACCCGTGCCCGAGGTGCTCGAAGTGCGCGGCGAGGTCTATATGCGCCGGGATGATTTCGAGGCATTGAACCAGCGCCAGCGCGAGAAGGGACTGAAAACCTTCGTCAATCCGCGCAATGCCGCAGCCGGTGCCGTGCGCCAGCTTGATCCGGCGATCGCGGCGCAGCGGCCCTTGAGTTTCTTTGCCTACGGCCTGGGTGAAGTGACGCCGGTGGAGCAGGGCGGTCCGGCCTTCGAGACCCACTTTGTGTTGTTGCAAACACTCAAGGCCTGGGGTTTTCCGGTGTCGGATTTGGTGAAGGTCGCGCAGGGTGCGCCCGATCTGATCGCCTACTACGAGTCGATTGCGCGCACACGCGACAGCCTGGGTTTTGACATCGACGGCGTGGTCTACAAGGTCAACAGCTTGGCGCTGCAGCGGCGCATGGGTTTTGTTACGCGCGAGCCGCGCTGGGCGGTGGCACACAAGTTCCCGGCGCAGGAGCAGATCACCACCGTGATTGATATCGAGGTGCAGGTCGGGCGCACCGGCAAGCTGACACCGGTAGCGCGCCTGGCGCCGGTGTTTGTCGGCGGCGTCACCGTCACCAATGCCACCTTGCACAACGAAGACGAAGCGCGGCGCAAGGACGTGCGCATCGGCGACAGCGTGGTCGTG
>CAIXNB010000008.1 GCA_903920695.1 uncultured beta proteobacterium | reverse complement strand
CTGTCCACAGGCTTGCCCTGTGGTCAGGACAGTCGTCCATGGCGGGCGCGATTACCTACGCCGCGTCCAGGTCCATCGACGAAATCACTGCCGGGTCAATTCCGGTGAGCAGGGGTGGGTCAATTCCCGTGAGCGCCAAAGGGAAGCCTTCATCATCATCCTGAGCCCCCGCTCCGACTTGGGAGCCCAGGGCACCCAGATGCTTCTCAATTTGTTTTGTCGTAAGAACCTCGTACCTCAATTGGTCAAAGTCCTCCGGGGTAATGCTGGGCGGCAGCAACTGCACTGCACCCACGCAGTCCCGGCCCACCGCTTGCAGCAATGCAAATGCGTCCGTGCCTTTGGTATGGAACCGGGCGCTGATGCGCTTGCGAATGCCATCATTATCTGGCAGCAGGTTGTCAAAGTAGTTGCGTACCGCGTCGCCTTCCAACCGGTTGTCTGCGGTAAAGGGTAGCGACAGGGATAGCGGGCGACTGCGCGCAGACTCCCTCCAGGACGGCGCATAGTCCAACCGGTGGTTGCCGGTGCGCCCCACACTCCAAGTGCCCACAAATTCACCGTTCATCAAAATTGATAGCGCGCTCATTACCACTCCCCTTGAGGATCGGTGGCGGAAATATTTAACTCCGGTGATGTGTTGCCAGCCGGTGCATGCGTATCGCGCAAAACCAGGTCGACACCCAAGACCTTCAGAAATTCCAAAAGCTGCCCCGCACTAACCGCAGATGGATTGCGCTCAATCGCCGCGATGCGGGACTGGGACACCCCCAGTTTGAGGGCAAGGTCCGTCTGGCTCAGACGGCGCACTTTGCGCAGGGAGCGAAGCTGAGGCGCCAGTTGGTCAGGGATCGAGACAAGATAATCCATGGCGAAATAACATCTTTGAACAATACTGTCATAATATCACTGATAGATGATATTGAAAATAAATTTGTTAAAGATGATAAAGTGCATATTTCACTTTTAGATGATAAATATTCCATCTAAACCAACCCTGACGGAAAAAGTGATGTCGCGTCCTGCCAGTGGAGATGGCCGAATATTGACGAATGCCCGCGAGGCCATCGCTTCGGCCCAGACCGTGGAACAGTTGCGGCAGACGCAGGCGGTTGTGTTGCCACAGGACTACGCTGCACCGTCATAACTGGAGAAAGCTTGCGCCCGATAAGCGCCATCCCCAAAGTGATCCGCTGCTGGGCCCCAAGCCGTTACGCCCAATCTGCCAGAGCTCAATCCGATAGAGCACGTATGGGATGAATTGCGTGAGAAGTTCTTTCACAACCGAGTCTTCAAGAGCCGGCCCTGCCAAAACTATTTGGTGTAGCGATCACCATATTCCGCACGAACAACTTTCTTGTTGAGCTTGCCGACGCTGGTGCGGGCAATCTTGTCGACGAACAGCACCTGGTCTGGCAATTGCCATTTGGCGAAGCTCGTTGACAGGTGTTCCCAGACCTGCTCGATGGTCAGTTGCTTGCCCGGCTTGAGTACCACAAGCGCCAGCGGGCGCTCCTCCCAGCGCGGGTGCGGCACGCCGACCACGGTTGCTTCGGCCACCGACGGATGTCCCATCAGCGCGTTTTCCATGTCGATTGACGAGATCCACTCGCCGCCGCTCTTGATCACGTCCTTGAGGCGATCAGTCAGCTTCAGGTAGCCGTCAGTGTCGACCGTGCCAGCGTCACCCGAACGCCAGTAGCCGTCGATGAAACGGTCGGCTGAGTCAGGCATGTCGTGGTAGCTGCGCGTGATCCAGGGGCCGCGAATGCAGATCTCGCCGATTGACTTGCCATCGAGTGGCACTTCTTCGTCGTTGTCATCGAGCAGCTTGAAATCCACCCCCGTGACCAGCAGACCCTGCTTGCGCTTGAGGTTCCAGCGCTCGGCCTCGGAGAGCTTTGCCTTCAGCGAGGGCTTGAGCCGGTTGAGCGTGACGATGGGCGTGGTCTCGGTGGCGCCGTAGGCATGGATGATCTCGGCGCCCGTGAGGCGGTGGAAGCCGCTCATCAGCGACAGTGGCGGCTCGCTGGCGCCGCACAGCATGCGCAGGTGACTGAAGTCGGGTTTCACCGCCAGCGTCTCGATGTAATTGAGCATCGGCTGAAAGATCGCCGGTGCGCCGCAGGTCACAGTCACGCCCTCGGCAATGATCACGTCGGTCAGCGGCGCTGTGTCCTCCACCATGTAGCGCCCCGGCAGCACGATCTTGTTGGCTGTCAGCACCGCCGCCTGCGGCAGGCCCCAGCATTGGGCGTGGAACATCGGTGTGAGCAGCATCGTGCAGTCGTCCAGGCCCATGCCGACGTTGAGTGCCATCGAGGTCGAATGCAGGTAGATCGCCCGGTGCGAGTAGTAGACCCCTTTGGGCCGGCCCGTGGTGCCAGTGGTGTAGCAGGCGCTGTAGGCAGCGTGCTCATCGATAACAGGCCAGTCGATCACCGGCTCGGCCGCTGCCAGCAGATCCTCATGGTGGTAGATCGGTGACAAGGTGGTTTTGATTTCCGACAGTGGTTTGTCGGTCATCACGACCCAGCCCTTGACGCCCGGCGCGTGCGGCGCAATCGCCTCCGCCACCGACAGCAGGGTCTCATCGACCAGCACCAGTGCCGCTTTGCTATGGCCGACGACATAGCTCAGGTCCTCGGTGCCCAGGCGCAGGTTCATCTGCAGCATCACAGCGCCCAGGCCGGGGATCGCGAAGTACAACTCGAAATGACGCCGGCTGTTCCAGTCGAGGATGCCGACACGGTCGCCGGGGGCGACGCCGAGCTTGCGCAGCGCGTTGGCGGCGCGGCCGATGCGGGCGTAGCTGTCACGGTAGGTGTAGCGGTCCCAGCCGCCGTCGGGCGTGCGGTAGACGATCTCCTGCTCGCCGTAGGTGCGCGCAGCGTGGCGGATCAGCGTCGTGGTGTTGAGCTGGAAGTCGTCGCCCATGGTGGACGGGCAGCCCTGAACAATGGTCTGCAGGCCGGTGGTGGATGTCATTTTGGTATCTCCTGTTGGTCAATGCGCAATGGCGGGACGCCGGCGTTATGGCAGCGCGCTCACAGCGCGCGTGCGATCAAGTCCTTCATGATCTCATTGGCGCCGCCGTAGATCTTTTGCACCCGCGCGTCAGCATACATGCGGGCAATCGGGTATTCGGCCATGTAGCCATAACCGCCGAACAGTTGCAGGCACTCGTCAGTGGCGCGGCACTGTTGCTCGGTGCACCACCACTTGGCCATGTAGGCCGCCTCGTTATCGAGCGTGCCGTCGAGCAAGCGCTGCGTGCAGTCGTTGACGAAGCTGCGCACGATGTGCGCCAGTGTCGCCACCTCGGCCAGCTTGAAGCGCGTGTTCTGGAAGTCGAACAGCGTCTGTCCGAAGGCCTTGCGCGCTTTGCAGTATTGCACCGTCTGCTCCAGCGCCTGTTCGATCACCATCGCTGCCGGCACGGCAATCAGCAAGCGCTCAAACGGCAACTGGCCCATCAGTTGGCCAAAGGCCTGGCCTTCCTTTGCGCCGAGCAACTGGTCGACTGGCACGCGCACGCCGTCAAACGTGAGTTCGGCCGTGTCCGAGGCGTGCTGGCCCAGCTTCTCCAGGCGCCGACCGACGCTGAAGCCGGCCAGATTTTCGGTTTCGAGCACGATCAGCGACAAGCCGCGGCTGCCAGCTTCGCCAGTGCGCACCACCAGCACCAGCAGGTTGCAGGTGAAGCCGTTGGTGATGAAGGTCTTGGCGCCGTCAATCACGTAGTGCTCGCCATCCCGGCGCGCGCGCGTGCCGATGGCTTTGAGGTCCGAGCCGCAACCGGGCTCGGTCATCGCGATGGCGCCCAGCATCTCGCCGCTGGCAAGCCGGGGCAACCAGCGCTGCTTCTGCGCGTCTGTGCCGTAGGCCAGGATGTAGTGCGCTGCGATGCTGTGCACGCTGGTGGTGCCAGCCGGCACTTCGGCGCGGGTCATCTCGTCCTGCACCACCAGTTGGTAGGCCAGGTTGGCACCGGCGCCGCCCCAGGCCTCGTCGAGTTCGGGCAGCAGGAATCCCATTGCGCCAAAGCCCTGCCAGACTGCGCGCGGGATGTAGCCCTGGCGGCGCCAGCCGTCCAGGTGCGGCGTCAGTTCGCCGGCGATGTAGCGGCGCACCTGTTCGCGAAATGCCTCGATCTCTTCGTCCATCCAGCGATGGCGGTAAAGCTGCGGCAACATGCTTTAGATTCCGGTCAGGCCGCCGCTGCACATGAGCGTTTGGCCACTGACGTAGTCCGATTCGGGGATGCACAGCAGATAGACCGCGCCGGCTGCTTCTTCGGGTGTGCCGCCACGTCCGAGCGGAATCGTCTGTTCCATCGT
>CAIXNB010000007.1 GCA_903920695.1 uncultured beta proteobacterium | reverse complement strand
GACAACGTGTCGATCACGGTCAAGCTGATCAACCCGATCGCCATGGAAGAAGGTCTGCGTTTCGCCATCCGTGAAGGTGGCAAGACGGTGGGCGCTGGTGTGGTTGCAAAGATCATCGCGTAAGGAACTAGTACCATGGCTACCAAACAAAAAATCCGCATCCGCCTGAAGGCCTTTGATTACAAACTCATCGACCAATCGGCGGCGGAGATTGTGGACACTGCCAAACGGACCGGCGCCATTGTCAAAGGCCCGGTGCCCTTGCCGACACGCATGAAACGTTTCGACATTCTGCGTTCGCCGCACGTCAACAAGACCAGCCGCGACCAGTTTGAAATCCGGACCCACCAGCGTTTGATGGACATTGTTGACCCAACTGACAAGACCGTCGATGCATTGATGAAGCTTGACTTGCCGGCCGGTGTGGACGTCGAGATCAAGTTGCAGTAAAGAATGGGAATGCCAGTGAAAGCTGGTGTTCTTTGAAAGCACGGTGTTGACCGAGCAGCTTGCTAGCCAAAGCAGTTCGGGATATACTGTAAGGCTCTGCTGAATGTCCTTTGGATTTTCAGTCGGGTTTTATTAACAGTCTCTCACGAAAAACACTGTAGCCAATTGAAGTTGCAGCGGTGAGAGTTACGGAGAAAATAATGAGTCTGAACAACTCCCTAGGGTTGTTGGGCCGCAAGGTTGGCATGATGCGCCTATTCACCGATGACGGGGATGCAATCCCTGTGACGGTGGTGGACGTGTCAAACAACCGCGTCACCCAAGTCAAAACCCAAGAGAACGACGGCTACGTTGCCCTGCAACTGACGTTCGGCGCGCGCAAAGCTTCTCGCGTCACCAAGCCCGCCGCCGGTCACCTTGCCAAAGCAGGTGTCGAAGCCGGTGAAATCATCCAGGAATTCCGCTTGACCCCCGATGTGGCAGCCCAATACCAGGCCGGCGCGACCGTGCCTGTTACGGCTGTGTTCGCTGTGGGGCAAAAGGTCGATGTGCAAGGCACGACCATCGGCAAGGGCTTCGCTGGAACCATCAAACGTCACCATATGAGTTCGCAGCGGGCATCGCACGGTAACAGCCGTTCGCACAATGTCCCTGGCTCCATTGGTATGGCGCAGGATCCCGGTCGCGTGTTTCCTGGCAAGCGCATGACGGGTCACCTGGGTGACGATACCGTCACCACGCAGAATCTCGATGTCATCCGCATCGACGAAGCGCGTCAGCTCTTGATGATCAAAGGCGCTGTTCCTGGCTCCGCCGGTGGTTTTGTCACCGTTCGCCCGGCCGTCAAGGTCAAGGCCAAGAACAATGATGTGAAAGGAGCGAACTGATGCAGCTCGAACTCCTGAATGACCAAGGTCAGGCGACTTCGAAATTCGAAGTGCCGGAAACTGTATTCGGCCGTGCATACAACGAAGATCTGGTGCACCAAGTTGTAGTGGCTTTCCAGGCCAATGCCCGTCAAGGCACGCGCGCCCAGAAAGACCGCGAGCAGGTCAAGCACTCCACCAAGAAGCCGTTCAAGCAAAAAGGGACAGGTCGTGCTCGCGCGGGTATGACGTCTTCGCCTTTGTGGCGCGGAGGCGGTCGGATTTTCCCGAATATGCCTGATGAAAATTTTGCCCAGAAGATCAACAAGAAGATGTATCGTGCCGGCATGGCCTCCATCTTCTCCCAACTGGCCCGTGAAGGTCGCCTGGCAGTGGTTGATTCCTTGACAGTTGACTCGCCCAAGACGAAGCCGCTGGCGGCCAAGTTCAAGGCCATGAATCTCGATTCCGTTCTGGTGATCGCCGATGAGGTTGATGAAAACCTGTACCTGGCTTCCCGCAATCTGGTGAATGTGCTGGTCGTTGAGCCGCGTTACGCGGATCCATTGTCCCTGGTCCATTACCGCAAAGTGCTGGTCACCAAGGCTGCCATGGACAAACTCAAGGAGATGTTCGCATGAGCCACGGTCCAAATAACACGAAATTTGACGAAGGTCGTTTGATGCAGGTGCTCGTCGCTCCGATCGTGTCTGAAAAGGCAACGATGATCGGTGAGAAGAGCAATGCCGTGACTTTCAAGGTGCTACAGGACGCGACCAAATACGAAATCAAAGCCGCTGTGGAGTTGATGTTCAAGGTTGAGGTCAAGGGCGTGTCTGTGGTGAACACAAAAGGCAAAACCAAGCGTTTTGGCAAATCCGTGGGTCGTCGCGATAACGTTCGCAAGGCCTACGTGACGCTGAAGCCAGGCCAAGAGTTGAACCTTGGCGGGGAGGGCGCGTAATCATGGCTGTTATTAAAATGAAACCAACCTCACCAGGCCGTCGTGGCGTGGTGAAGATTTCGCGTGATCACCTGCACAAGGGTGAGCCTTATGCCCCCCTGTTGGAGCCTCAGTTCCAGCACGCCGGTCGCAATAACAACGGGCACATCACGACGCGTCACAAAGGTGGTGGTCACAAGCATCACTACCGTGTTGTCGATTTCCTGCGCAACAAGGATGGCATTGCGGCAAAGGTCGAGCGCATTGAGTACGATCCCAATCGTTCCGCCCACATTGCCCTGGTGTGCTATGCCGACGGCGAGCGTCGCTACATCATTGCCCCGCGTGGTCTTGAAGTTGGTGCATCCATCATGAGCGGTGCTGAAGCCCCGATCCGTGTTGGCAACACCCTGCCGATTCGCAATATCCCGGTCGGCTCGATCGTGCATTGCGTTGAGCTGCAAATTGGTCGTGGCGCGCAAACCGTGCGTTCGGCTGGTGCTTCAGCAACCCTGTTGGCACGTGAAGGCACTTACGCCCAGGTGCGCATGCGTTCGGGTGAAGTCCGCAAGATTCACATTGAGTGCCGCGCCACGCTGGGCCAGGTTGCCAACGAAGAACACAGTCTGCGTCGACTCGGCAAGGCCGGCGTCAAGCGCTGGATGGGCATCCGCCCAACGGTTCGCGGCGTTGTCATGAACCCGGTCGATCACCCCATGGCGGTGGTGAAGGCAAGACCGGTGAAGGTCGTCATCCAGTTGATCCTTGGGGTAATCTGACCAAGGGTTACCGTACCCGTAACAACAAGCGCACGCAGGTCATGATCGTGTCGCGTCGCAAGAAGTAAGGGGAAGGTTAAATGACTCGCTCTCTCAAAAAAGGTCCCTTTGTGGACCACCACCTGGTAGCCAAGACTGAAAAGGCTGTTGCTACCAAGGACAAGAAGCCGATTAAGACTTGGTCGCGTCGTTCCATGGTCCTGCCCGATTTCATCGGACTGACCATTGCTGTGCACAACGGCAAACAGCACGTGCCGGTCTATATCACCGATCAAATGGTTGGCCACAAGTTGGGTGAGTTCGCGCTCACACGGACTTTCAAGGGCCATCCGGCGGACAAAAAAGTCCAAAAGAAATAAGGAGGTGACCATGGAAACTCGTGCAACCCTTCGTGGCGTTCGTTTATCGGTCGATAAAGGCCGTTTGGTCGCGGACCTGATCCGCGGCAAGAAGGTGGACCAAGCCCTGAACATCTTGCAATTCACGCAGAAAAAAGCTGCCGTGATCATCAAGAAGGTTCTGGAGTCCGCCATTGCCAATGCTGAGCACAATGACGGTGCCGACATCGACGAGTTGAAGGTGAAAACCATCTACGTCGAACAAGG
Source organism: uncultured beta proteobacterium (assembly GCA_903920695.1). GTDB lineage: Bacteria > Pseudomonadota > Gammaproteobacteria > Burkholderiales > Burkholderiaceae_C > Rhodoferax. The sequence continues at coordinate 154 of CAIXNB010000007.1, read as the reverse complement.
TGCATCGCTGCGTCGCTTCACGGCCCGCGCCAAAGGTCGCGGAAACCAAATCAGAAAACCCACGTGCCATGTGTACGTGACGGTTGGTAACTGAAAGAGGCCAGGAAGATATGGGACAAAAAATCCACCCAACCGGCTTTCGCCTGTCGATCAG
>CAIXNB010000006.1 GCA_903920695.1 uncultured beta proteobacterium | reverse complement strand
TCAGCGAAATCGACTGGCATTTGGCCGGCGGTGTGAAGAGTGGTTGTCATGATGGTTCTCCTTGGAAGTTCACTTGATTCAGATGATTAATCCTTTGCATAGCCCGTGCCAACTCAAAAACAAATTTGAAAATTCAATGGAATCAATGGGTTGCAAGCTTCTTCGGGGTCCGAAGGCAAAAATCGGTGGTCACGGCCGGATGCTGATGTACAAAATTTTCAGGCATCGAAATTGGATGGCGAATAAAAACCCGAACAAAATCAATATGTTAGAGAAACAGTTGGGTAAATATATATTTTGTGCAGCGAACAAAGCTACAAATCCGCTACCCTGTCCCTATTCATTTTTTGATTGATTGAACTGCATGCGATCCAAGTTTGCTTACGGCCTTCTGCTGGCACTGACCCTGATATTGGGCCGCGCGTCAGCTGCCGATGCCTTGTTGTGGTTCGACGCCGGCCGACCGAAGAGCGATGCGAGCCAGGCGTTGGGGCTCTTGCTGTCCGCTGCCAATGAGGGACTGGACCCGCATGACTACAACGCTGCCGCGTTGCAGCAGCGCCTGACGCAAGCGCTGCAGGGACCGGCGCTACCCGATGCCGTCCAGTTGCTACTCGATGCTGCGCTGACGGCGGCCTTGCAGCACTATTTGTCGGACTTACAGGCGGGTCGGGTGGACCCGCGCCAGATTCACGCCAACTTCAGCGTGCCGCGCCACGAGCGCGTGGACGTCGCCTACCTGCGCCAGGAACTGGCTTTGCATCATTTGCCCGAACTGGTGCGCCAGTCGGCACCGCCATTGCCGATGTACCTGGGCTTGCAACGCGCGCTGGCGCGCTACCGTGAGTTGGCTAAACACCCGGCATGGCAGGGTGCGCTGTCGCCCTTGCCTGGACGCAAACTGATTGCGGGGCAGGCTTATGCCGGTTTGCCGCTGCTGGCGCAGCGGCTGGAGGCACTGGGGGATTTACCGGTTGGAACCGCAGTGCCGGCGGTTCTGGAAGGCCCCGTGCTGATCGCGTTGCAGGCGTTTCAGGAGCGCCATGGCCTGACGCCCGACGGCGTGCTGGGCCAGGACACGCTGCAGCAGCTGAACGTGACACCGGCGGCCCGGGTGCGTCAGATTGAACTGACCATGGAGCGTCTGCGCTGGACACCGTTCTTGCAGGTACCGCGCATGATCGTGGTCAACGTGCCAGAGTTTGTACTGCGTGCCTACGAGGTGCACGACGGGCAGGTTGATGTCAAGCTGACGATGAAGGTCATTGTTGGCAGGGCGCTCAATACGCGCACGCCGCTGATGGATGAGGACATGCGCTTCATTGAATTCAGCCCCTACTGGAACGTACCACCTTCAATCGCGCGCAAGGAACTGGTGCCGCATCTGCGGCGCGATGCCAGCTATTTTGAACATGAGGGTTTTGAATTTGTGACCGGCAGCGGCCAGGTTGTGGGTACCCTCGCGCCCGAGCACCTGGACGCCGTGCTGCACGGTGGCTGGCGCATCCGGCAGCGTCCGGGGCCGAAGAATGCGCTGGGTGACATCAAGTTTGTCTTCCCCAATAATGACAACATCTACCTGCATCACACGCCGGCGCCCAAACTGTTTGAGCGTACGCGCCGTGATTTCAGCCATGGCTGTATCCGCGTCGAAGAACCGGTAGCGCTGGCGCAGTTCGTGCTAAAGGATGAACCGACCTGGACCGAGGAACGCATCCGCCAGGCGATGGAGAAGGGTGAGTCCAACACGCTGCGGTTGGCGCAGCCCTTGCCGGTGCTGATCGCCTACACCACGGTCATTGTGAAGAAGGACAGGGTCTTTTTCTACCCGGACCTTTACGGCCACGACAAGCTGCTGGACCAAGCGCTGCGTCAGCATTCCGCAGGCTTAAGCTCAGTGCAAGCGCCAAACGTCGTTGCCAGATAGAATGCGCCGCATCCATGCTGAACCAACCAAGCCACCCTGAGCGTCGCTCCTTCCTGCGCCGCGCCGCCCACCTCGCAGTGGCCGGTGCAGCTCTGCCACTGGCAGCGCGGACGGCGCAGGCCTCGGTGCCGGATGCGCGTAGCCTGACGCTGGACCACACGCACACCGGCGAACGCATTGCGCTGGTATATGCCGTTGGTGGCAACTATGTGCCGCAGGCGCTGAACAGTTTGAATCATTTCCTGCGCGATCACTATGCCGGCGACGTCGGCATCATCGACCCGCAGCTGTTTGACGTGCTGTATCGCGTGCAACAGACGCTGGGCGCCGGGCAATCGTTTCAGGTGATATCGGGCTACCGTTGCCGGACCACCAACAACACGCTGCGAAACACGCGTGGCGGTGGCGTAGCCAAGCACAGCCTGCACATGGAAGGCAAGGCGATCGACATCCGCCTGCCGGGCGTCGCGCTGGGTGAGTTGCGCGACGCGGCGCTCTCCTTGCGCGCCGGGGGTGTCGGCTACTACCCGGGCGAGCAGTTCGTCCACGTTGACACCGGCCGCGTGCGCAACTGGTAGACTGGTCTCAGGCGGTGTTTACGCCGCTTGCATTTCACCACCCAGCGCTTCGATCAAGTCAGGCAGCAGCTTGCGCAATTCACCGGTGGCAATCGCCACGTTGGCATCGAATCCATCGTCCTTGCCGGTGGATGCGCCATCCATCACGACGTCGAGAAACGCCAGCTTCTTGACCTGCAGGCCTTCGGTCAGCACAAACGAGACGCGGCTATCCCAGGTCAGCGCGAGCCGGGTCGGCAACTTGCCGGCCTGCACGTGCTGGCGCACCTCCTCATTGTCCAGCGGATGGCGCGCGTAGCGCACCACAGCTTTCGATTCGTCGGCCGCCTTGAGTTCGCATTCGCGGTCCACGCTGAAGCCGGCCGGGGTTTCCTGGCTGACCAGCCATTCCGACATGGCGGCGGTCGGTGAGACCTTGGTGTTGAGCAGTGCCACGGCCAGGCCGTTGAGCGACTTGACCAGCATCGTTACCACCTCATCGGCACGCGTCTGGCTGCTGGCATCGATCACCAGCCAACGCGCCTCGGGGTCAATCCAGACGCCGGTAGACGCCTGTTTGGTGAAGGCCTGCGGCAGCAATTCCAGCTTGATGTCGTCCTTCAGGTCGCGGATTTCCTTCTTGCCGGGTTTGCGCCCGGTGCTGGCTTCGATCTGCGCGACGCGTTCCTTGGCCTTGCGCGTGACGACCGAACCGGGCAGGGCGCGGGTTTCGATCATCAGCTTGAAAATGAGCTGGCCGCCGACCGATTCCACCAGCGGGCCATGGGCCTCGCCGCGCGGTTCGCACCAGCCAATGGACTTTTCCTGCGTCGCACCACATTCGACAAAGCGCGCGCCATCCAGGCTGGCCTCGATCTGCGCCACGCTTGCGGACCAATCAGGTCCGACCCGATACACGATCATGTTCTTGAACACTTGCACCCTTTTCAACGATTGATTCAAAACCTCAACCGGCGATCATCGCATCAAATCAAAGTGAAAGGGCTGCGTCGCGGCGATGCTCCTTGTTGTCATTGGGGGCCTGACCCGCAATCCGTGTTGCGCAATCCGTGTTGCGCAATCCATGGATGCCCCCGGATCGGAGTCCGGGTCGGGCTCCTCAAGCCCGGCAAAACAAGGTAGCGCTCAGTCGTTGGCGCGTAGATCGGACCACATGTGCAGCTTGGCGACGAATTGGCCATTAACTGCAACCGCCAGCGGCTCCAGTCCGAACGGCGTGAAGCCGCATTGGCGGTAAAGCGCCTCGGCGCCGTGGTTACCCTGCGTCACCGTGAGTTGTACCAGCCGGGTACCAGTTCTGCAGCGCGCGCACTCGAGCACTGCCATGACAAGCTCGCGCCCAAGGCCGCGACCCCGCAGCGCGGGTGCCACATACATGCCGAACAATGTTGCCTTGTGCGCGGCTTTCTCGCGTGGGTCGAACGACAGGCCGGCCACACCCAGCAGCAATCCGTCGGCCACGGCGCCAAAGATCAGCTCGCGCGCATTCGGATCCGGAGCCAGCCGCTGCGCCCACCACGTCAGCGGCAGCGCCGCGCGCTCGGCTACGCTCGAGGTGAAGGCGTCCGGATGATCGGCATAAGCCTGCAGCATCAGCGCGCGGTATTGCGTCACAAACGGCGGCGTGAGGCGTTCGATCATTGCATCAAGCGCGAGGTGTCATTGCGGGCCTGACGGGCAATCCCTGCATGCAGGGGTCTCCCGGTCATTGGTTCGGGTTGATCAGGTACTTGATGCCGGTGGCACGCTGGCCATAGGTCTGGATGGCATCGAGTTGCAGCGCCTGCGCGAGCGATATTTCCTTGGCGTAATTACTGGCAAAGGTGGTCTTGAGTTCATTGGCCACGCGTTGTCGCAGGGCCTGCGCTGCTTCGGTACCGATGCGCTGCAGAAACGGGAACAGCAGCCAGCCGCCCATGCCCCAGGCCATGCCGAAATTGCGGTTGAACTCGGTCGCACTGGTGTCGAGTCCGCCATAGATGTAGACCTGCTTGTGTGTCGTGGACCCATAACGGCTGTATTCGGTGGCGGTCTTGTTCAGCGCCGCTTCCATGCAACTCAGGATTTGCCCCGCCAGTTTGCCCCCGCCGGTGGCATCGAAGGCGATGGTGGCGCCGGTGGCAATGAGCGCCTGCGTCAGGTCATCCATGAAGGTGGGCGCGGTCGCGTTACACACATAGCGGGCGCCGATGGCGCGCAGGATGGCTTCCTGTTCCGGTTTGCGCACGATGTTGACCAGCGCGATTCCGTCCTTGATGCAGATCCGGTTGAGCATCTGGCCCAGGTTGGACGCCGCCGCCGTGTGCACCAGGGCCTTGTGACCCTCGCGTCGCATGGTCTCGACCATGCCGAGCGCGGTCAGTGGGTTGACAAAGCAGGACGCGCCCTCGGCCGGCGTGGTGCCAGCGGGCAAGCGCAGGCACTGCTCAACCTTGATGCAGCGGTACTGCGTGTACATGGCGCCGCCCAGCACGGCCACGGTCTGGCCTAGCAGGGCTTGTGCCTCAGCCGATGCGCCGGCCGCCACGACGACGCCGGCGCCCTCGTTGCCGACCGGCAGCGACTGGCCGACGCGCGCCGCCATGCCTTTCATGGCGCGCTCAGGAATGCGGGCTGTGATGACCGGATGGGTGCTTGTGCCTGCTGCGGTGGCCGTACTCATGTCTGCGGCGCCGAACAGTAGACCAATGTCGGATGGGTTGATCGGTGCGGCTTCGATTCGCACCACCACATCGTCGGCTGCGGGGCTTGGTATAGCTTCGTTGACCAGTGAAAGCTCAAGTTCGCCATCGGGCTTGATCAGCGAGCGAAGTTGAAGGCCGGCAGTTGGCGTGGTGGCATGCATTGGGTGTCTCCTGAAAATCGAAATTCACTCTAGCACATCGTCCATGCTGAAGCGGCGGCGCCCAGGGAATCGCCGCTGTTTTGCATGGACATGGCGTCGCGGTCGCGACGGGGACTGGCCTGAGGTATTCCCAAATATGAAAAGCAAAAACCACGGGCATGATGATTTTTGGCCAGCCACAACTCTGATTCATCTAGGATCTTATGCATCGTCTAACTAAAATTTACAGGGTCTCACCACGTAGTCAAGCACTGATGGGATTGGTATTTCCTTGATGACGGTATTCGGCATTGGCGTTAGTTGAAGCGGCGAGGAAACGGGAACAGACTGCATATTTGCAGACGGCCTTGTTGCACTTGTTGTGCGGACCCGGATACGAACCGCTCGGCGGGGCTCCATTTGCCATGCGGGTCTATGCCATTGCATTCCCCTCTTACTCATTCACAGCCGCGGACCGGGACGTCGAAGGCGTCAGTCAGATTGTTGTTCGACCTCGGTCTTGCGCGGTGTCCTGATCGTGTGGCGAGGCAAACAAACACTGATCAGGATGCTGACGCCCGAAATCAGCGCGCACAAAACAAATGCGGCGTGGGTGCCGCCAACTAGGCCATCACGCGCCGCCGCCATCAAGGGGGCAGAGTCCAGTCCCAGCTTGCAGGCCATTTACCAGCGCGACAGGATCATTGTTCCAGAGTAAGATTGCCGGCACAGCGGTGCCAATTGGCGGTTTGTCCAATTTCGATAGTTCCACTATATTGGAAATTGTTTATTACTCTACTTGCCCCTTTTTATGCCGAATTTTGGCTGAATCTGGCCCGATTGAAAAAGGATTAATAATTTCTGCGGTTTGTTGCGATTCACGAATCGCCAACGTTTCATATCAAAATCATGGCTCTGCTGCAAGTCGGTCAAGTTACCGGGGATTTTCGCATTGATCGTCTGATCTCGGACGAGGGTGGTATGGGGGATGTGTTCGAGGCCTTTCAAGTTTCGGTCCGGCGGCGGGTGGCGGCAAAATGTCTCAAGCCCGCCTTTCTCCACCATGATGATATTCGTCGCCGATTCGAGGACGAAGCGATTCTGCTGGCCCGCTTGAATAGCCCCCACATTGTCAGCATTTTTTATTACGACAGCGCCCATCTTGCCTTTTTCATGGAATTCCTAAATGGCCGGGCTTTAGACGCCATCCTCCGAGATCTGCAGGACGGACAACAGCAAGCTGTTCCACTTCCGGTGAAGCGCGCAGTGGATATTGTCGCCCAGGTACTGCTCGCGCTGGACGTGGCGCATAGTGCAGGAATTGTCCACCGCGACGTCAAGCCGGGGAATATCTTTGTTGCGGAAAATGGACATGTAAAACTCACTGATTTTGGCATCGCCAAGATTGTCGGTCGGGAAAATCTCGAGGCCACGCGCGTTGGCATCGGGTCTCCCATGTACATGGCGCCGGAGCAAATTCTCGGCCAAGACATAGACGGTCGCGCTGACATCTATGCAACAGGAACGGTCCTTTATGCGTTACTCACCGGGCAACGTGCCTTCTCCGGGCGGACCTACGAGGAAATCATCGTCAAACAAATCAGCGAAAGATTGGTGCCACCCCACGAAATTAATCCGGCGATACCGCTAGCCTTGAATGACATAGTGTTGAAGGCGACTCAAAAAAAGCCAGATGATCGTTTTCAAACGGCAAGCGAGTTTCGCAACGCACTTCTGTCGGTAACGGCTGCACCGCATGGGGAGCCTGTGCGGTCTCGGCGGCGTCCGATTGCCACTTATTTGGTTGTGCTTACCGGATTCACATTTGTCGGCGGGTTGTCTGCCTTCGCTTTGTGGCCATCAGCGCAGGCAACCGGGCGGATCGAAGTGGTGGCGAGTGAAGCGGCGGAAGTTTATTTGGATGGGGTGCGACTGGGAATAGCGCCGATGATGCTACCGTCAGTAGCCATTGGGGAACGAAGAATCAAGCTGGTGCAACCTGGGTTCATGGAAATAGAGCGAACGGTGATGGTAAAGCGGGAAGAGACGGCTCTCGTGGAAGCGGTCTTTCCCACTTTTGGAAATGTTCGCGTGATTGCTCCCGAAGCGGGAACGTCCGTGCTGATTGATGGCAGCAAGCGGGTTGCAGCACCCGCTACGATAAAGCTGCCAATTGGTCGTCATCATTTCACCCTGCCGAACCAGCCTGAGAAGGTGTTCTATGTCACTGAAGGAGAGGAAGCGGTAATTGGTGAAGTCGGTGGTGAAAAGTTGTGAGGGACGCGCCATGACAGTCTTCCGCCTTTTCAGCAATCTGATGCTATCTGTCGTCCTGTTGGTATTCACAGCCTCATCGCATGCCGGCGAAGAAGAATTTATTGATAGTTACAACCAAGCGGTGCGGGACTACCGTTTGGTGGAAGCGCAAGAGATACTAAAAGAAGGCATCGCGCAATATCCCAATAGCTCACTTTTCCCTCTGCAACTTGTTTCGTTGAAAGCGGCCATCAGAAGTTTTGTCGGCCAGCAGTGGCGTATGGTCGGTGAATACAAAGACAGCCAACCGGGACGCGCTTGGCGCGCTTGTCAGCGCATTCTCAATGTAGCGCCGAGTCATGCTCAAGCGGCCGAGCTGTCGCTCACACTTCGCGCTCTGGCCGACAAAGACCTTGCCGTTGCGCTGGCCGAAGCGGACACTGCTATCGTGCAAAATCGCTTTGATGATTTGAGGGAAGCGCTAGGACGTGCCATAGTGATTGATCCGGAAAGCGAGCAAGTGCGCAGTCTAATCCGTCATGCCCAAGAAAAGATGGCTGAAAACTCGCACAAAGCGACCGAAACTGCCGCCAAACAATGGGCGGTTCTTGAAAATAAGCGGGCAAACCCAGGCAAGGGAAGCGAGACGCCTCGGGTGTTAGTGGCCGAATTAAAAGAATCACTGAAGACGGCCCTCGCGGCCCGGCCGGGCGACCCTGAGGCATTAAGTATTGCCCGACGCGCCCAAGCCACTTTAACTACCTCGTCTGACCCAAAAGTGCGCACTGTGGTCAACGAAATTGCCCAAATTGCGGCGACATCAGCAGACGATACTGGCACACTGTTGGATAAGGGTAAGAGGCTGCTTGCCGCAGGACAATTTGAACAAGCCCAGTCTCTTTTTGAGCGTGTCGCCCGCTCAAACCAGTTCGTGCATGTGGCCCAAGGGTATCTTCATGTTGGTTTGGCGATCCTCGCCCGTGCAAACCCCGCCAATGTCATGGAGTTTCCCTCCCTGCGCCTAAAGGCGCTGGCCGCGTTTCAGAATGCACTGCGTTTCGACCACCAATTGACCTTGCCCAAAGGGTATGCCAAATTTGACGAAGCGTTCGTTGCCGCCCGGCAAATGGTTTGAGTGGTGGGCTCAACGACTTTGGCAGGGCTCAACTTTGGTCGGTAAATCGCGGCCACTTGCTGCCAGTATTTTTCCATGTGGGTTGCTTAGGTCCGAATAAAACGCACGAACTGAACTTGGGTTTCTCCGCCGAATTGGATTAGGTCACCATGCTCCAGCGGGGTGGGTTGAAACATACGGTTACCGTTCACCAGCAGGCCGTTTTGCGAGTCTTGATCCACTAGCACGGCTTCTCCTCCTTCTTTACACCACAGGACTGCGTGGCGATGCGAAACCGCTGCATCGGAGAGTCGCACCATGGCTTCGGCGCCACGCCCAATAGTGTTCTTCCCGATCAGCAAACGAAAGTCCCGTTCTGCCTCAATTCCTCCCGTTCCCACTAGCCAACCGACCAAATGTGGCGTAAGCCCAAGTTCCCGTCCGACAATGACGGTGCGGTCGCCGTTGTATTCCGAACTTTCCACATCTGATCGATTATTTGTTCTGGCACTTGGCAATGTGAAGGAGTTGTTGGGAGTTGTCCTACTTACCGGGGTGACTGGTGCAGAGGACGCTGGCGTTTCCGAAAAAGGGGGCTGTCCATTTTTCAAGAAACTGCCAATTTTTGCCCATGGGCTTTTCCCGTTCCGTTGTATGGTATTGATGAGGAGCGTCTTTTCCCCCGCCGATGCAAGCACGTTTCCACAGTTTGTGCAATGGGATAAGCCACCCGTGATGGGAAACTGACAACGGAGGCAATGAGTGCAGGTTTCGGATATAACGACTTACCTATTTTTCTGCCTGGACAAGAATTTCAGGTGTCGCGTTATCACCGGTCGTCAGTCCAAGAAAAATCCGAACTGAACGAGTCGCCGGCACTGCGACGGGGAGAGTAAATGGTGCGGCTGTCAATCCCTTGAACAAATATTTTCCAGAAGGTACTGTGACGCGCTCGCCAATTCGCGCAGTGATTGCAACTTTATCATTCAGATCTAGCAGTTGATAGCTGAATTTGGCGATTTCTATTTGCATCAGCGCATTGAGTATGCCTTCATACGAATCGGCCTCCAGAAACACGCCACTAGCAAGCTTGCTTAAGGAACGGGCGTTTTCCTCTGACCTTGCTGAAGGTTCTCCTTTGGCGTTAAGACCTCCGCCGGAGAAAACGATGTCTAAGGTAATCTCCAGTTCCTTAGCCCTGTCGATTTCAACCCGTGGATTAGGTGCGCCCTTTACTCCTGGGTAACATTCTTCCATGCCATCGGTCATAAGGACGATACGTTTCTTGCGCCCCTGAACCGGTTCCAGCAGAGAAACTGCTTTCTGGATGGCACCGCCGATGGGGGTGTCGCCGCGATAGGATCCTTCCTTGGCGAGGGGTGCAAGCTCAGTTTGCATCTCAGTGTGAGAGAAGGTGTCCAATGATCGTTTCACCAATATGTCGCCAAGGCAAGACTTTTGCGCCCGCGCCATGTCATTCACCCGTCCATCGAAAGCCCCGGATGGCGCCTGCGATCCAAAAACGATCAGGCCGACCTGATCCTTGGGTTGAAGCTTCTTCACATAATCGGTAATCGCCTTATAAGCTGCGACGTACCGAGCTTCGCCGCCTTGCCGAATCGGCCAGCGCATGCTTCCCGATGCGTCGTAGATGATTACAACCGCCTCGGCCCCCCGTAATTGGCTGACAAAATCAAAAGCAGCCTCCTGATCGTTGGTGCGGATTTCCCCCGCCCGCACCGCATGTGTTTCCACCGCGACGGGCATCACTATCGGAGGCTTGGTAGCGCAGCCGGCAAATAAGGCCAACGAAGCAACAAGAAGCAGCAATTTCTTATACATGAGACATCCTTGCAAAACATTAGACAATGCGAACTATACGGCTGGCGCGTGAAAGCAGCAACGCACGCGCCAGAGGCGGTGAGGGTGCGCGCATCTCGGTCGCCTCTGTCGCCATTAGCTACCTTTACCAGTTTGATGGCAATTTGCTTACCGCCGTAGGCGCCGGTTTCCTGTCAGGATTTGCCCCATGGCTGGCACTATTGATCTGCATTGACAAGTTCAAGCTGGATGTCAATTTCAGCAACTTAACGGCGACGACGTTGTTAAGAATATCGGTGTTGTTTTCGGTGTTGAGTCCAGTGCTGCATCAACTTTGGTACACGTCCCGGGGTGTGACAGCCAATTTCGTCAGCAGCACCGCTGTTATGGTCGTCGGCGACCTGCTTGGCACGGTCGCTGTCCTCTACGCGGCAAAAGCTGCGCTGGCGCTGCTTCCAGTGGTTCGGAACAATTAGCAACATTTCGACGCGCAAGGGCTTGTCAGCCGGGGGCCCAAGTGTTTATCATTATGGTGTGAATAAAATCCGAACTCAGTCAAATACCTACGCCAAGTTTCTGAATCTCGTGCAGGCCATCAGAGATTTGCCGAGCTTTCCCAAGCTCGACCCGCTGGAAGAGCGCTTGCTGAATCAGCTCGCTAGCCAATGGCATCTGGGCATCAAGGTCACGGTTCTGGAAGCCATGCAAATGTCGACCGACGTGTCGGCCGCGACGGTTCATCGGCGCTTGAAGACCCTGCGAAAGAAGGGAATGATCGCCTTGTCTGAACATGAGACCGACAGCCGGATCCGCTACATTGTCGCCACCGACCTGACCACCAAGTACTTTGCCAAGATGGGGCAGTGTTTGGACTTGGCCTTGCGCGGATAAGTTCCAAATCGCGCACGAACTGCGCGTTCAGGTGCTCACCCTTGACGTATTGGTTGCCTTGACTGTCAACACCAAACTCTCGATTGCGCTCGTCACCGGTGCCTCGTCCGGCATTGGCGAAGAACTGGCGCGCTGCTTCGCCCGCGCCGGGCACGATCTGGTGCTGGTGGCCCGCAGCGCCGACAAGCTGCAAACCCTGGCGCGCGAACTGCAAGCGCAGCATCCGATCAAGGCACTGGTTCTGGCCATTGATCTGGCCGACCCGGAATCTCCGGCTCGATTGGCAGCCAGACTGAAGCGGCGCCAACGCGTGCCCGACATATTGGTTAATTGCGCCGGCGTGTTGGCGCAGGGACCGTTCACCGGCATGAAACCGGATGGGCATCAGGCCATCATCGATCTCAATATTTCGGCGCTCACTGGCATGTTGTCGCACTTTCTACCGCTGATGACAGCGCGCCGATCGGGGCGCGTGCTCAATGTCGCGTCGATCGCCGCGTTTCAGCCGGTGCCGATGCTGGCCACCTACGCCGCCAGCAAGGCTTATGTGTTGTCGTTGACCGAGTCGCTGTCGCAGGAACTCAAGGGCAGCGGTGTCAGCGTGACCGCCTTGTGCCCTGGCATTACCGCAACGCAGATGCTGTCGAGCGCAACGCAGGCCAATCAGCAGTTATCCGCTCTGCCAGATTTTTTGATCGGCAATGTGGAGGAGGTGGCGCGTCAGGGCTTTGAGGCCTGCATGCGCGGCGATGTGATCTGCGTGCCCGGTGTGTTCAACCGCGCCGCCATGATCGCGTCGCGCAGCACGCCGAAATGGCTGCTGCGCCAGGTCAGTGGCTTGCTGTCACGCAAGCTGTAGGCTCTGCTATCAAGCCGGGAATGCCAAGCGCGGTCCGGCAAGTGCTCAGCGAAGCCCTTTATAGGGCAACATGGCCGAGAGAACGCCATCCTTGAGAATCAGATGATGGTAGATGGCTGCAGCAGCATGCGCGCCGGCAAGCCACATGATGGCGTCGCCCAGGAATTTGTGCACGTCGCCCCAGTCGACCCATTTGACAGGCGCGGCTTTGGCAATCATGGGCAACTGGTCAATGCGCACACCGCCCAGCAGTGTCAGCGCATGGCCTTCGCTGCCCAGTGCCAGGATGGCCGTGATCGGCAATACCATCAGCAGCGTCCACAAAGTCACATGCATCAGGCTGGCCATCAAACTCATCCAACGGGTCATCGGAATCTGAGGCGGTGCCGGGCGGACGGTCAGCCATAGAAGGCGTAACACCGTCAGCACTAGGACCAATATTCCCAGGGACTCGTGCCAGACGATGTCGCTTCGGCTTGCCGGATCTACACCCTGGTGCATGAGCCGACCAAAGTTTTCCGGGCCGAGGAAGAAGGCGATGGTCACGACGATAACTGTCAGCCAATGAAAAAATTGGCTCAGGGCGTCGTAATGGGAGGGGGATTCTTGAGTCATAGAGTCACCATGGTTTTTGAAGCTATGGTTCGGTACGTATTGTTGGTTAAAGCTCGCAATTGACATCGCAGGCCATTAGGGCCGCCACTGTATGTCGTCGAGCAATGCTGGCATGAATCATGGCCTGCCCAGTATCGCCTATTTCATGCAGGCGTGCTGCGTTGCGGTAATGCTTCTCTGCCTTCCCTGATAGTACCGCCGCATTGATCTGGCGCAATTGCGGCGTTATCGTGGCTGTTTCAGATGTGACGGATGGTTCGGTGTAAGTCATGGTGCATTTCTTGAGGGATGTGTGAAATCTATCGTAGGTTTTTCAGGCGGGGCACTCGGTCTGCTGGCGCACGGAGTTTTTTTGCCTTTCTTAGCGGGGCATAAAGCCCTTCAGGCGTGTGGCTTATGATGATCGCGGGACTCGCCTGCGATCATCAAATTTCATTCAATCATTTCGCCGCTATGAACAAGCTTGTGTCCGCCTTCCACCAGCCCGCTATCGGTTACTTCATCCTGCGCTGGGCCGTCGCTGGCTCGCTGCTCCTGCACGGCATCTCCAAGCTGACGCGCGGCATCGGCTCCATCGAGGCCCTGGTGGTCAGTGCCGGCCTTCCCGCGTTCGTGGCCTACGGTGTGCTCATCGGTGAGGTGCTGGCACCGCTGTTGGTAATGGCGAACCGGTTTGTGGTGCCGGCTGCGTTGGTGATGGCCTTCAACATGGTCGTTGCCGTGGCTCTGGTTCACGCGGGCCAGGTCTTTACGCTCGGCAAGACCGGCGGCTGGTCACTGGAGCTGCAAGGCCTGTATTTCTTCGGATCCCTGGCCATCGCGTTCCTGGTGCCGCCTCGGCGCTGACTTACCAGACCCGTGTCGTGCCATCGCAATGACGGCTTTGCGATCTGATCGGCCGCCTTGGCATGCATCAGCCGGGGCAAGCTTGGTATCCTGGCCTGCGCTTGGCTGACGGTGCAGAATAGGCCGGTGCGTTGAACTAGGAGAACCTTTTGTGAAGCATGACCTGAAACTTCCCGTCGCCGTGGCTGCGTCGCTGATAAAGTGGCACGCGATGGTAGCGCAGCGCGATTTGTCGGGCCTGGCCGCGCTGCTGCATCCGGATGCCGTGTTCCGGTCCCCAATGGCCCACAGCCCCTACGCCAGCGCCCAGGCCGTATCACTCATCCTGAACACGGTGATGTCGGTCTTTAGCAACTTCGCCTATCACCGCCAACTCGCCACGGGCGACGGATTGAGCGTGGCGCTGGAGTTCAGCGCAAACGTGGGCAACAAAGCCCTCAAGGGCATCGACCTGATCCAGTTTGATGCAGCCGGTTTGATCGTGGAATTTGAAGTCATGATCAGGCCGATGAGTGGGCTGCAAGCGCTCGGTGTGAAGATGAGCCAGCGACTGGCTGCCTACCTGCCTGCGTACAAAGTGGCGCAACGAACTTGAAGCTGCTGCCGCGGCGGGTCTAGACGAGCTTGAGCCGGTGCTTGGGCGCCCGGACCTGGTCAGCCGATGCTGGTTCTGATCGACACTGGGCACGGCTGCAGGGCTCGTGATGGCATATCTATCGCCCGATGCGCGCTTGTCGAAGTTCTGTGGCGTCTTCTTGACAGACTTTGATCAGAGGACAGCGACACGCCTCGGCCGCTTACGCAGACGAGGCGCATCGATTTGCTTGATCAGGTCATGAAGGGCTGGCAACGAATTCTCCCAATTCTTGCCTGGTGATGCGTCGGGGATTACGTCTCAATTTTTTTCAAATTGACACTGCTGGCGCGACAAGCTTCACATCCGCAAAATACGTTGTATAGCGCCTTGTATCCCGGGTCAGCAGTGCGTGACCGGAAACGGCAGCGTGCGCGCCGATGAAGAAGTCCCCCAGGACATTACTCTTGCTTCCGCCCTGGCGCCGGTATTGCACAAAAGCCTTGCCGGCCTAGAACAGAGCAGGGCGCGGTATCTCGATCATGAGCAGCCCCAGGTCGGCGACGGTCTGGTCCAGTGCCTCAACCGTTGCGAAGGTGAGCGACAGTTCGCCGTAGATGATGGGGTTGATGGCCAGCCGACGGATCTTGGATTGCGCACGCAGTTGCCCGATGGACCAGTCGATCCATTGCGGATCGTCCTGCAGGACGTCCACCAGCATATTGGTGTCGACAAGCAGCATCAGCCTTCACCGCGCAGCAAGGCCATCAGATCGTCGGCGCGCCATTTCACGTCGGCCTTGCCGCGCGCCGCTTCAAAGCGGTCGGGTTTGCGGCTGTAGCGGGCGCCGACCTTGTGAATCACAACGTCGCCATCGGTATTAACGGCAAACGCCACCGAGTACCCAGGCGTCATGCTCAAGGCGTCGCGAATCTGTTTCGGAATGGTGACTTGGCCTTTGCTGGTGAGCGTGGCCGCAATGCCCGTGGCGCTCACGATGCCCAGATCCTGCAGCACCTTCATCGCTGCGGCGGAGGTGGGTAAGCTGGTGCGCCGCTTCGGGCATACCTGCTCGATGGTGAAGCATGGCATCATGGGCAACACGCGATGTGTACATGATGGTAATATACAAGCATGATTGACCTGAGCAAGATTTCCGGCTTTGAATGGGATGAGGGAAATGCCCGCAAGAACGAGAAACATGGTGTGTCGATGGCCGAGGCAGAGCAGGTTTTCTTCAATGCGCCGGTGCTCTTGCTCGATGATGTCAGGCACAGTCAGCAAGAGAGCAGACTTCACGCGTTGGGAAAAACAAACGAAGGGCGCACCCTGCACATCACGCTGACGCTGCGAGAGTCAAGCGCCGTGATCCGTGTTATTTCAGCCCGCGACATGCACCGAAAAGAACGAGCCATTTATGACAAAGCAAGTTAAATCGATCCCGAAGTTCGCCAGCGAAGCGCAAGAACGCACGTTCTGGGAGACGCAAGACTCAACCGAGTATCTGAACTGGCGTCAGGCCAGGAAAGTGGTGTTACCAAACTTGAAGCCCAGCACCCAAACGATTTCGTTGCGCTTGCCGCAACACCTTTTGGATGGCATCAAGAACGCAGCCAATGCGCGTGACGTGCCCTACCAGTCGCTGATCAAGGTCTGGTTGCAGGAAAAGTTGCATGTCTCTCCATGAACCATGTCGCCGTGCCGCTACTTCTAGTAGCTACAAAGTGCCTGCAAGAGCACCAAAAAAAGGGTTTTTCATTACTTTCGTAACAACAAACCCTTCAATCGATTGGTGCCGGAGAGATGAATCGAACACCCGACCTTCTCATTACGAATGAGCTGCTCTACCGACTGAGCTACACCGGCTTACCGGCGTGAATTATAGCCGGCACTTACGACATCAATCGGACATCAATCGGCCAGCGCGCGGCTGACCACTTCGCGTACGTCCTTGCTCAGGTCGCTCTTGGCGGCAACGCGGGCAATGGCCTCGCGGGCGGCGCTGCGGTAGGGCTCGGCCAGCTTCTTCCAGCGGTCCAGCGCGCGCGCCAGGCGGGCGGCCACCTGCGGGTTGAAGCTGTCGAGTTCCATCACGCGCTCGCTCCAGAACACATAGCCCGCCGCATCCGGGCGGTGGAAGGCCGCCGGGTTGGCGCTGCAATAGCTGAAGATCAGGCTGCGCGCCCGGTTCGGATTGCGGATGTGGAAGTCAGGGTGGTTCAGCAACTGGCGCACTGCCGGCAGCACTTGGCCGGCGCGATCACAGGCGCCGGCCTGCAGCGCAAACCATTTGTCGAGCACCAGTTCTTCCTTGCTGAACTGTGTATGAAAGCGTGCCAGTGCTTGTGTCGCCAGTTCGTGGCCGCTGTTGACGAGCGCGCTCAGGGCATTGAAGCGGTCTGTCATATTGCTTGCGTCCTTGAAGCGCTGGTAGGTCTTGCCGGGCCAGACGCTGTCGGCCTTGCCGCGCGCGGCAAGGCACAGCTGCGCCAGCGCCATGCCGGCCAAGACGCGCCGTCCCGCGGAGAGGGCATCGGGCTGGTAGGCGCCGTTTTCGCTGTGGTTCTCGAAAGCCCATTGCCAATCCGGCGCCAAGGCGTGTGCCAGTTGTGCGCGCATCGCTTCGCGCACCGCGTGGATGCGCTGCGGGTCGACCACGTCGAGCTGCTCCGCGATGTAGGTCTCCGACGGCAGGGTCAGCACCAGTTCCTTGAAAGCGGCGTCAAGCGCGCCATGGCGCAGCACGCTGCGCATGGCCTCGATATAGGCCTCGTCAAGCACGCCAGCATCGTTCGCGGCCTCGCTGCTGAGGGCCTTGATCGTACTGTGCAACGCCAGGCGCTGCCCGGCTTCCCAGCGGTTGAAGGGATCGGGGTCATTGGCCAGCAGCGTGAGCAACTGGGCGTCGCTGTAGTCGAATTCCAATACCACCGGGGCGCTGAAACCGCGCAGGATGGAAGGCACCGGCGCGTCGTCCACATTCATGAAGGTGATGGATTCGCTTGGCAGGCTCATCACAAACAGGTGGCTATCGGCGGCCGTACCGTCACGGCCCTGGACCTGCAGGGGCAAGGCGGCACCGTCGCTGCCGATCAGACCGATCTGCACGGGGATGACAAACGCTTCTTTCTGTGTCTGGCCCGCTGTGGCGGCGCACCGCTGGCTGAAGTTCAGCGTGTAGGTTCGCTCTTGCGGGTTGAATACAGCGCGGGCTTGCAGATGCGGCGTGCCGGCCTGGCTGTACCAGCGCTTGAACTCGGGTAACAGGCGTGCCAAAGCGGATGCCGGATTGGCGTCGGCAATGGCCTGGGCGAAGTCGTCGCAGGTTACGGCCTGGCCATCATGGCGTGCGAAATACAGGCTCATACCCTTGGCAAAACCGGAGCGTCCAACCAGAGTCTGCATCATGCGCACGACTTCAGCACCTTTTTCGTAGATCGTGACGGTGTAGAAGTTGTTGATCTCGACGTAGCTGTCAGGCCGCACCGGGTGCGC
Source organism: uncultured beta proteobacterium (assembly GCA_903920695.1). GTDB lineage: Bacteria > Pseudomonadota > Gammaproteobacteria > Burkholderiales > Burkholderiaceae_C > Rhodoferax. The sequence goes on along the minus strand of CAIXNB010000006.1, from coordinate 1,898 downwards.
CATCGGTCCCGCGTCCTCGGCGAACTGGGCGGTGCGCAGTAGGCGCACGTCCTCGATGCGCTTGACGGCACGCGCTGAAGGCTCGCTGCACAGGTCCTGCGAGAACTCCTGGTCGCGAAACACTGTCAGGCCTTCCTTCAGGCTGAGCTGGAACCAGTCGCGGCAAGTGATGCGGTTACCGGTCCAGTTATGAAAGTACTCGTGGCCGACGACGCTTTCGATGTTGGAATAGTCCGCATCGGTGGCGGTGGCCTGGTTCGCCAACACGTATTTGGTGTTGAAGATGTTGAGGCCCTTGTTCTCCATGGCGCCCATGTTGAAGTCGCTGGTGGCGACGATCATGAAGCGATCCAGGTCCAGCGGCAGGCCGAAGCGCGCTTCATCCCAGACCACAGATGCCATCAACGAGTTCATGGCGTGCTCGGTCTTGTCGAGGTCGCCGGCGCGTATATAGACTTGCAGCAGATGCTCCTTGCCGGCGCGCGAGGTGATGCGTTGCTCGCGGCATACCAGTTGCCCGGCCACCAGCGCAAACAGGTAGGACGGCTTTTTGTGCGGGTCAACCCAGGTCGCAAAATGGCGGCCCTCGTTGCCGGCGCCTTCCAGTGCTCCCGAAGTAACGAGGTTGCCGTTGGACAGCAGCACCGGGTACTTCTGCTTGTCGGCGCGCAGCGTGACGCTGTAGCTGGCCATGACATCGGGGCGGTCCATGAAGTAGGTGATGCGCCGGAAGCCCTCGGCCTCGCATTGCGTGAAGAAGGCGTCGTTGCTGACGTAAAGTCCCATCAGCTTGCTGTTCTTGATCGGGGCGCAGGTGGTGAAAATCTCAAGCTCGAAAGCGCCTTCGGCGGGCAGGTTGTCGAGCACCAACTGATTGCCTTCGATCTTGAAGGAGGCACCCTGGCCGTTGACCAGCACGCGCGCCAGATTGAGCTCTTCGCCGTCGAGTCTGAGCGCCTGCGCAGCAAGCGCGGGGTTGCGGCGCAGCGTCATCTTGTTCAGAACGCGGGTCTTGGCGGGGTCCAGATCAAAGCACAGGTTGACTGTGTCAATCCAGAAGGCGGGTGCCGTGTAGTCGGCGCGTAGGGTCACTGTGGTCGGGCCGTCGGCCTCACGAGGTAGCAACATGCAGATTCTCCAGAAAATTCGAATTCATCAAGTCAAGGTAGTTGCCGACGCTGGCCAGCACGTGGGGGCCGGCAAGTTGGTCAGCCGTGTGCGAGGTGCACACCGCAACGGCGCGCATCCCGGCGCGGCGCGCTGCCTCGATGCCGTAAGGCGCGTCTTCAAAAACGATACAGGCTTGCGCTGGCGTGTTCATGCGCCGCGCGGTTTCCAGAAAGATGGCGGGGTCGGGCTTGCCGGGCAGGCCCTCGTCGCCGCCAACCACTGCGTGCGGCGGCGTTTGCAGTTTCAAGTGTGAAAGGGCAAAGGCGATGTTGTGCTGGTCGCCCGCTGTGCCCACGCCCAGCAACAGGCCCTGCCCGAGCGCCTGTTGCGAGAATCTTGTGAAACCCGCCACTTCGGCAAAGAACGGGGCATAGAGTTCGCGGTACAGGTCTTCTTTTTCCCGAATCAGTGCGCGCGCCTCGCCCTCGTCGAGATCGCGCCCAAACAGATCACGCATGCATTCGAGCCCGGTGTGCCCGGTGGTGCGGCGCATCAGCTCATCGACGTCGATGCGCAGGCCATGACGCTGCGTGAAGGTAATCCAACTCTGCGCGTGGTAGGGCATCGAGTCGATCATGGTGCCGTCCATGTCGAAGATCAGGGCTTGCACCGGCATCACACGCCCTGCTTCAGGGACGCCTCGATAAACGGATCGAGGTCGCCGTCGAGCACCTTCTGCGTCGCCGAGGTCTCGTAGTTGGTGCGCAGGTCCTTGATCCGGCTGTTGT
>CAIXNB010000005.1 GCA_903920695.1 uncultured beta proteobacterium | reverse complement strand
GCTTGCCGCTGCCGACCGGCCTGCCGTCCAGCGCGGTGATGGCCACGACCTCTTTGGTGGCGGAGGACAGCAGCAGTTCATCGGCATTGAGGACTTCGTCGCGGCTGATACGGCGCAGCTCGAAGTCAATGCCGCGCGCGCGGCAAATTTCCTCGATCAGACCGTAGCGGATGCCTTCAAGTACCAGGTTGTCCTTGGGCACACCCAGAACCTTGCCGTCTTTGATGACCCAGACGTTGCTGGCGGCCGCTTCGCTCAGGAAGCCGTCGCGGAACATGACGGTTTCCATGGCGTCAGCGTCAAAGCTGATCTGGCGGGCAAAGACCGCGCCGAGCAGGCTGGTGGCCTTGATGTGGGCTTTCTTCCAGCGGAAATCATCGGCCGTCACGCAACTCACCCCGGCCAGGCGCTGCGCTGGCGGCACGGGCTTGAGGACGTTGGTCATGAGAAACACGGTCGGCGCGATGTTCTGCGGCATAACGTGGTCGCGCATGGCTACGCCACGCGTGATCTGGATGTAAATCAGTTGCTCGGTGTCCTGTACCTTGGCACCGATGGATTGGGCGTAGCTGGCGATTAATTGCCGGGCGATGGCGGTCCATTGCGCCTTGCTCAAGGGGTTGGCGATGCGCAGTTCGGCCAGACTGCGGTCGAGTCGCGCCATGTGCTGGTCAAAGCGGAACAATTGGCCGGCGTGTACCGGCGCGACTTCATAGACGCCGTCGCCAAAGATGAAGCCGCGGTCCATGACGCTGATCTTGGCCTTCGGCAACTCGGTGAACTCGCCGTTGAGGTAGCAGGGAAGGGAAGGTAAGTTGTGCATGTGCGAATTATCGCTGTCGTGCCAGTGGCGCTGCAAATCCTGTCAGACCACGGAATCGATGGATTTCGTCTGCCAGAACGTTTGTTAATAAAACCAATCACATAATAGGGATGGTTTGTCTCTGACGGCCATCCATCGTCAACCACTCTTTACAAAGGATTGCGGAATGCGTACACACACTCTCGGTCTCACCTGTCTACTTGCGTTCGTTGTGCCTGCGGCGATCGCGCAAACTCCGCTGACTCTGGACAAGGTCAAGAGCAGCGGCACCATCACCGTGGCCTATCGCGACTCGTCGATTCCGTTTTCGTACCTGGACGACAAGGCCCAGCCGACCGGCTTTGGCTGGGAAATCTGCGGCGTGATCGTTGATGCGGTGAAGAAAGCCACCGGTCAGGCGAGTTTGAAGGTTCAGTCCCAGGCGGTGACGTCGGCCAATCGCATTCCGCTGCTGATGAACGGTACCATCGACATCGAATGTGGTTCCACCACCAACAACAGCGAACGCCAGAAACAGGTCGCCTTCGCCACCAATTATTTCTACACCGGCACCCGTTTTCTGGTCAAGGCCGGTACTGCCGTCCATTCCATTGACGACCTCAAGGGCAAGACCGTGGTGTCAACCACCGGCACGACCAATTACAAGATCATCCGCAATCTGAATGAAGAGAAGAAACTCGGCATCGACCTGATCGGCGCCAAGGACCATGCTGATTCAGCCTTGCTGGTGCAAACCGGTCGCGCCCTGGCCTTCGGCATGGACGACATCCTGCTCTATGGTCTGAAGGCCAGTGCTGCGAACCCGGCCGAATTTGCCGTGGTTGGTGAGGCCATCCAGGTGGAGCCCTATGCCATCATGTTGCGCAAGGATGATCCGGCATTCAAGAAGCTGGTGGACGACACGCTGGCTGGTCTCATGAAAAGCGGCGATTTCGAGAAGCTTTACAAGAAGTGGTTCATGTCCCCGATTCCGCCCAAGGGCATCAACCTGAATGCGCCGATGAGCAAAGACTTGCAAGACAACCTCAAGAAGCTGTCTGACAAACCGGCCGCCTGAATCTGAGGGATGCAAGTCGCTGCGCAATCCTTGTGCGTGCCGGGTCTGGTCGGCGTGCTGGGGGGTATGGGGCCGTTGGCCACGATCGATTTCATGCACAAGGTGCTCGATCTGACGCCGGCGCTGCGGGACCAGGACCATGTGCCGTTGCTGGTCAGTTCAATTCCCCAGATACCGGATCGCACGGCCGCATTCCGGGGCGATGGGGCCTCGCCACTGGCCGCCATGATCGTCAATGGGCAGCGCCTGGTTCATGCCGGCGCCGGCTTGGTGGTGATCCCCTGCAACACGGCGCACCTCTGGTTTGCCGAGATTGAAGCGGCGCTTCAGGTGCCGATGCTGCATCTGGTGGATGCTGCCATCGAGGACGCGACAGCCAGCGTGGCGCCGGGTGCGGCGATTGGATTGCTGGGCACCGATGCCACGCTGGCATCGGGCCTGTATTTCAACCGCGTCCCGTCCCAGGGCGCGGCGCCGGTGTGCTGGACACTGCCCACTGCCACCGAAATGATGGAACTGGTGATGCCAGGTATTGCCGCCGTCAAGGCCGGCGCTCTGGCGCAGGGCCGGGAACTTCTGGGCAGCGCCGCTCAGGCGCTGGTGCGTCGCGGGGCTCAGGCCCTGGTGCTTGGCTGCACCGAGATTCCGCTGGTTCTGGGCGCGGCCAATTCGCCGGTGCCGGTGATCGACGCCACGGTCAGTTTGGCTAGGCGCACGGTGGCCTGGTCGCTGGCGCAGCGCCAGCACGCTGTGACGCTAGCACCTGGCTGATACGGCAGAACCGAAGGAGAAGCGATGTGACCTTTACCTGGAATTGGCAGATATTCCTGCAGCAAAACGGCGGCGGCCAGACCTACCTCGCCTGGTTGATGTCGGCCTGGGGCTGGACCATGTCGGTGGCGCTGTGCTCGCTGGTGGTGGCCTTGCTGGTAGGAACCTTGATGGGCATCCTGCGCACCACGCCCAGCAAAGGACTGGTGTTTCTCGGCAATGCCTGGACCGAGCTGTTTCGCAATATTCCCTTGCTGGTCCAGGTCTTCCTCTGGTACCACGTGATTCCCTCGTTCTTTGTCAGCCTGCGCGCGGTGCCGAGCTTTGTGCTGGTGGTGTTTGCGCTCGGCTTTTTTACCTCATCGCGCATTTCAGAGCAGATCAAGGCTGGCATTCAGTCGCTACCGCAAGGCCAGCGTTACGCCGGCCTGGCTATGGGGCTGACCTTGCCGCAAACCTACCGTTACGTGTTGTTGCCGATGGCTTTTCGCATCGTCATTCCGCCGCTGACCAGCGAGTCCATGAACATCATCAAGAATTCGTCGGTGGCGTTCGCCGTCAGCATTGCCGAACTCACCATGTTTGCGATGCAGGCGCAGGAAGAAACCGCGCGCGGGATTGAAATCTATCTGGCTGTGACGGCGCTGTATTTTGTGTCGGCCTTGGCGGTGAACCGGGTCGCGCTGTTCATTGAGAGTCAGGTTCAGATTCCGGGAATGATCGGGGGTAGCAAATGATCGCGCTCGATTTCTCGTTCCTGACCTGGAGCGTCATTTCCAATCTGGTGCTCAAGGGTCTGGTGTTTTCGGTTCAGTTGACGCTGATCGCAATGCTGGGGGGCATTGTGCTGGGCACGGTGCTGGCCCTGATGCGGCTGTCGGGCCGCAAGTGGCTGGTCCGGGTGGCGGCGTTTTATGTCAACACGCTGCGCTCGATTCCGCTGGTGATGGTGATTTTGTGGTTTTTTTTGCTGATCCCGATGATGACCGGGCGACCGATGGGGGCCGAGACCTCGGCCATCATCACCTTTACCGTGTTTGAGGCCGCCTATTACGCCGAGATCATGCGCGCGGGCATCCAGTCGGTGTCCAAGGGCCAGGTCTATGCCGGGTACGCCGTCGGCATGACCTACCCGCAATGCATGCAATACATTGTGTTGCCGCAGGCCTTTCGCAACATGCTGCCGGTGCTGCTGACGCAGACCGTGGTCCTGTTTCAGGATACCTCGCTGGTCTATGCGATCGGCGCTTACGACCTGCTCAAGGGCTTTGAGGTGGCGGGCAAGAACTTCAACCGCCCGGTCGAGACCTATCTGGCGGCCACCGTGCTTTATTTTGTGATCTGTTTCAGTCTGTCGATGCTGGTGCGCCGACTGCAGAAGAAGATTGCCATCATTCGCTAAGAACAAGTCCAAGTTGACGGGGAATCCAATGATCATTGTCAAAAACGTCTCCAAGTGGTACGACCAGTTCCAGGTGCTCAATGACTGCAGCACCCGCATCAGCAAGGGCGAGGTGGTGGTGGTCTGCGGTCCGTCGGGCTCGGGCAAATCGACCCTGATTAAGACCGTCAATGCGCTTGAGCCGTTCCAGAAGGGGGACATCGTCGTCGATGGTATCAGTTTGACCGATCCCAAGACGAATCTGCCCAAGCTGCGTTCCCGGGTTGGCATGGTGTTCCAGCACTTCGAGTTGTTTCCTCATCTGTCTGTCACCGAGAACCTGACGCTGGCCCAGATCAAGGTCTTGGGTCGGAACCCGGACGAGGCCAATCAGCGAGGCCTGAAGATGCTCGACCGGGTTGGCCTGATGGCGCAAAAGGACAAGTTCCCGGGTCAGCTCTCCGGCGGTCAGCAGCAGCGCGTGGCGATTGCGCGGGCCTTGTCGATGGACCCGGTGTGCATGTTGTTTGATGAGCCGACCTCGGCACTTGACCCCGAAATGGTGGGCGAGGTGCTTGATGTCATGGTCCAGCTGGCGCAGGAAGGCATGACCATGATGTGCGTGACCCACGAAATGGGTTTTGCGCGCAAAGTCTCGAATCGCGTCATCTTCATGGACCAGGGACGCATCGTGGAGGATTGCGAAAAGGAAGAGTTTTTTGGCAATCCGGAAGCGCGCAATGAACGGGCGCGTAATTTTCTGTCCCGGATTCTTCAGCACTGAAGTGCCGCCGACGCTCGCTAACCCGCGCGCCGGCCCAGTCCGGGTTGATCTTTGTCAAAAGAATAGGTCAAAAAGCGATGGCCATCTACGTATAATCTGAGGCTTTGCGGCAGTTGTCGCATCTGTGTAACTGGCGTGTAACCTGCGTGTAATTTGAGATGTCGATAATCGCGCCAGTTTCCGAATTTGATTCAGATGAGTCCGAAGAGCCAGCGTTCAAGCAGCTCAGTGCCGCTGAGGCGCAGGTCTTGCGCGAGCAGCAACCCATGGTTTCACCCTGGCGGGTGGTGCTCTGGCAGGCGCTGGTCGGTTTGGTGATGGCATTGGCGACCTGGGGTCTGACGCGAAAACCCGCGCTGGCTTGGTCGACAGCTTATGGTGCGCTGGCGGTGCTGGTCCCGGCTGCGTTGTTTGCCCGTGGTCTGTTGCGACAGCGCAAGGCTGCCAGTGCCGGTTCGGCTCTGGCCGGTTTTGTGATGTGGGAGATAGTCAAAATTGCCTTGACGGTGGCCATGCTGGTGGCTGCACCAAGGCTGGTCCTGAATTTGAACTGGCTGGCGCTGCTGGCTGGTTTTGTGGTGACGATGAAGGTGCACTGGGTGGCCATTTGGTTGCGCCCAAAGCACAAGAACTCTGTCAAATAAGAATTGAAAAAAGTGGTGAACTATGGCTGCTGAACACGCTGCAACACATGCCCCGACGGCTGGAGAATACGTCCAGCATCACCTGCATCATCTGCAGAAGAACTTTTCCTTTGGAAACGCCGAGCAGCACAGCATCGTCGATTTCAGCGTTTTCAATCTCGATTCCCTGGTCTATTCCGTGTTGTTAGGTGTCATTGGTTGCTTCATCCTGTGGCGTGCCGCGCGCAACGTCACCGCCGGTGTGCCGGGGCGCTTCCAGGCTGCAATCGAAATTCTGGCCGAAATGGTAGAAACCCAGGCCAAAGGCGTGATTCACAATGCTGCCAGCCGCAAAGTGGTGTCACCACTGGCCTTGACGGTGTTTGTCTGGATTTTCCTGATGAACGCGATGGACATGTTGCCGGTCGATGCAATTCCGGCCCTCTGGCACAGTGCCGGTCCTTCCTTGGGCTTCATGAACTACATGCGCGTCGTGCCCACCGCCGATCTTTCGACCACGCTGGGCATGTCGGTCAGCGTGCTGCTGGTTTGCATTTTTTACAGCATCAAGATCAAAGGTTTGGGCGGCTGGACGCACGAACTGGTGGCGGCGCCCTTCGGTGACAACTTTTTCCTGTATCCGATTAACTTCCTGATGCAGATGATCGAATTTGCCGCCAAGACCGTTTCGCACGGCATGCGGTTGTTTGGCAATATGTTTGCCGGCGAACTGATTTTCATGCTGATCGCCCTGATGGGTGGTGCATGGGCCTGGCAACTCAATCCCCTGTCTGGCGGGTTTTGGCTGGGATTCGGGCAAGTGTTTGCTGGAACGGTCTGGACGCTGTTCCACATTCTGGTGATCACGCTGCAAGCCTTCATCTTCATGATGTTGACGCTGATTTATGTGGGACAGGCCCACAGCTCACACTGATCGTTTTTTTCTTTTCTTTTCTTTTCTTTTCTTTTTTCTTTCTTTCTGTACTTTTTAGGAGCAATCATGGAAAACATTCTCGGCCTCGTGGCACTGGCTTGCGGTTTGATCGTTGGTTTGGGCGCAATGGGCGCGTCGATCGGCATTGCGCTGATGGGCGGCAAGTTCCTGGAAGCCTCGGCCCGTCAGCCTGAGCTGATGAATGAGCTGCAGGTGAAGATGTTCATCTTGGCAGGTCTGATCGACGCTGCTTACCTGATCGGCGTGGCGATTGCCCTGCTGTTTGCGTTCGCCAAGCCCTTCGCCATCTAATTTTGGCCAAGCTTTCACGCTTGAAAGGGAATAAGCTGTGAATATCAATGCAAGCCTGTTCCTGCAGGCCGTCGTCTTTGCGATTCTGGTGTGGTTCACGATGACATACGTGTGGCCCCCGATCATGAAGGCGCTCGATGAGCGGGCACAGAAAATAGCCGACGGCCTGGCGGCTGCCGACAAAGCCAAATCTGAGCTCTCCTCCGCCAATAAGCGCGTCGAAGCTGAGTTGGCCACGTCGCGCACCGAAACCGCAGCGCGACTGGCTGAGGCTGAGCGCCGTGGCCAGTCCATGGTCGAGGAAGCCAAGGCCAAAGCAACCGAAGAGGGCAACAAGATCATTGCTGCCGCCAAAGTTGAAGCCCAGCAGCAAAGCAACCGGGCACGCGAAGTACTTCGCGAGCAGGTGGCAGCGCTGGCGGTCAAGGGTGCTGAGCAGATTCTGCGCAGGGAAGTCAATGCCACGGTCCATGCAGATTTGCTGGGCCGACTGAAGACTGAGCTGTAAAAGGACGACCATGGCTGAACTCGCCACCATTGCCCGACCTTACGCCGAAGCCTTGTTTAAGGCCTCGGCATCCGACCTGACGGGTGCGGCGCTTTGGGTTGACGCGTTGAACGAGGTTGCGAAAAATCCGCAACTGTTGCAATTCGCTGACAATCCCAACGTCACCGCAGCGCAGGTGTTTGATGTCATTACCGTTGTGGCCCAGATGGCTTTGCCGGAGCAGGCAAAGAACTTTCTTCGCACCGTGATTGAAAACGGACGCCTGGCTGTCATGCCTGAAATTGCGGCGCAGTTTCGGGTTATGAAAAATGCCAAGGGCGGCTCGTCTGACGCCGTGGTCTACAGCGCGTTCGCCATCGACGGCGCTGCGCTCACGGATCTGACGGCGACGCTTGAAAAGCGCTTCAACCGCAAGCTCAATGTGGCGGTGCAATTGCAGCCCGATCTGATCGGCGGCATTCGCGTGGTGGTGGGTGATGAGGTTCTTGACTCTTCTGTCAAGGCCCGTCTGGAACAAATGAAAGTGGCTTTGACAGCCTGAGGCGCAAGCCCAGGTTGGCAAGCCCAATTAACGAAAGAAGGAAAGAGTCATGCAACTCAATCCCGCAGAAATTTCTGAACTGATCAAGAGCCGTATCGAGGGCCTGTCCGCCAGCGCCAACATCCGCAATCAGGGTACCGTTGTGTCCGTGACCGACGGTATTTGTCGCATTCATGGCCTGTCGGATGTGATGCAGGGCGAAATGCTTGAATTCCCGGCTGGCAGCGATGGTCTGCCGACCTTCGGGCTGGCGCTCAATCTCGAGCGTGACTCGGTTGGCGCCGTGATTCTGGGCGAATACGAACACATTTCCGAAGGCGATACCGTCAAGTGCACGGGTCGTATTCTGGAAGTGCCGGTTGGCCCCGAGCTCAAAGGCCGCGTTGTCAACGCGCTGGGCCAGCCGATTGACGGCAAGGGTCCGATCAACGCCAAGATGACCGACGTGATTGAAAAGGTCGCGCCCGGCGTGATCGCGCGCCAGTCCGTGAGCCAGCCGATGCAAACCGGCCTGAAGTCGATTGACTCCATGGTGCCGGTTGGCCGCGGTCAGCGCGAGCTGATCATTGGTGACCGTCAGACCGGCAAAACCGCCGTCGCGATCGACGCCATCATCAACCAGAAAGGGCAGAACATGACCTGCGTTTATGTCGCCATTGGCCAGAAGGCCTCCAGCGTCAAGAACGTGGTGCGCGCGCTGGAAAAAGTTGGCGCCATGGAATACACGATTGTGGTGGCGGCTACCGCCTCCGAGTCGGCTGCTATGCAATACGTGAGCGCCTACTCGGGTTGCACGATGGGTGAATACTTCCGTGACCGTGGCGAAGACGCGCTGATCGTGTACGACGATCTGTCCAAGCAGGCCGTTGCCTACCGCCAGGTTTCCTTGCTGCTGCGCCGCCCACCGGGTCGCGAAGCCTACCCTGGCGACGTCTTCTATCTTCACAGCCGTCTGCTGGAACGCGCTGCGCGCGTCAACGAAAAATACGTTGAAGACTTCACCAAGGGTGCGGTCAAGGGCAAGACCGGTTCGCTCACAGCGCTGCCGATCATTGAAACCCAGGCTGGCGACGTCTCGGCTTTCGTGCCGACCAATGTGATCTCGATTACCGACGGCCAGATTTTCCTGGAAACCTCGCTCTTCAACGCCGGCATCCGCCCCGCCAT
>CAIXNB010000004.1 GCA_903920695.1 uncultured beta proteobacterium | reverse complement strand
GTCCGGCAATCGATGCCACATTGATGATGCGCCCCGAGCGGCGCGCTATCATGCTGCGCTTGGCGATGAGTTGGCTCAGGATGAAGTAGCCGCGCACGTTGAGGTTCATGACCTTGTCCCAGGCCTCCAGTGGATGGTCTTCGGCCGGCGCGCCCCAGGTGGCTCCTGCATTGTTGACCAGAATATCGACGTCGCCCATGCGCTGCAGGGTTTCATCAGCCAGACGCGCAATGTCAGCCTCCTTGGCACAGTCAGCGGCAATCCAGCGCGCGTCAATGCCGGCGGCCTGCAATTCGGCTGCCGCCTGCTCCAGATCGCCCGCCTTGCGTGAACTGAGCATGATGCGCGCGCCAGCCTCGCCCAGGGCGTGCGCCATCTGCAGGCCCAGGCCGCGCGAGCCACCCGTCACGAGCGCGGTCTTGCCGGTGAGATCAAACAATTGTTGGACAGTACGGGTCATGGTGAATGCCTAAGTTGAAACGATGAGAGAAACGTTGCGCGTCGTGCGCCAATCAGCGCCAGCACAGAGCCCGCATTTTGCAGGAACTTGGCGCTTTGTTGTCACTGCGCTGTCTCAATGGCGATAGTGACAAGAGAACGCGAGCTGACCTGACGAATGGCGCTTCTCCGGGAGATATGCCTTACCATTGTGCACATGGACAAGAATCCACCTATGAAGCACCCGCTTTTCGCCGACCTGGAAGTCGGCTATCCAGTGCATTTGGAGAAACACCACGACCATATCCTCAGGAGACTGGACGAAATCTGGGATCAGCCGGAGATCCATGACTTCCTGAGTGATCTGCTGATCGATAAACGAGGTGGCCGCAAAGGATTTTCCAAGGAGGTCTCGCAGGAGATCATCGCCTTGCGCGAATTCAGGGAGATGGAAACATTTCGCGCTGCAGAGCGAAAAGAAGCGGCGATTGAGGCATTGACACAACGCGGACTCTACGTGAGTGTGGACGAGTTTTTTCGATCACTTAAAAAAGGCGATCAGGAAATCATCGATCTGTTTGTGCGTGCCCAGTTCGACATTCACGTCCACGACGACGACGGCAACCCACCCCTGCTGTTTGCCTTGAAGCGCGGCTTTACCGTCATTGCCAAGATACTTTTGAACGCGGGCGCCGATGTCAACGAAAAAGATAAACTGGGCTTGACCCCGCTACTGGTGACCTGCGGCAAGGCAACGCGGGGCTACCGGGAAGTCGCCGAGACCCTGATTCGCAAGGGGGCGCAGATCAATGTGCGTGACTCGCTCAGGTTCACCCCTCTCCTGCTCTCGCTGACCGGTGGCATCTTCGACATTGCGCAGCTGCTAGTAGAGCACGGCGCCGATGTGACGGTGCGTACGCGAAAAGGCGAAACACCGCTGATGCTGGCGCAACGGGCCAACAACCCGGAGCTTGTTGCCTTGCTCATCAGCAAAGGCGCACAGATATAGCCCCCACGCTTGCCGCTGCGCGTGCTGGGTTAAAACGCGTCTTCTGCCATGTCGGCACAGGTCGGATCGCGGCTTGCCACCACTTGCAGCCAGGCGCCGATCTTGGGCAATTCATAGTGGTAGAAATAACGCGCCGCCGCCAATCGACCGACGTTGGCCGCGCTTGACGCGACCTCGGCTTCACTCTGCGCCGCCAGCGCGACATCAAGCCAGATCCAGGCCAGCACCGTGTGACCAAAAGCCTGCATATAAGGTACGGCATTGGCCAGCGCGTCGCTCGGCTTGCCGGTAGACCAGGCCGCCTGCGTCGCACTGCCAACCTGCTGCAAGGCCCCCAATAAGGCAGCAGCATGCGCGGCCAAGTCAGGAACGCTGGCGGCCCGCTGTGCTGTGGCCGTGATGCGCGCTGCCAGCAGCGCCAGACCGCGCCCGTTTTCCATCAACACCTTGCGCCCGAGCAAGTCCATGGCCTGTATGCCATGCGTGCCTTCGTGAATCATGTTCAGGCGGTTGTCGCGCCAGTACTGCTCGACCGGGAAATCACGCGTGTAGCCGTAACCGCCATGGATCTGGATCGCCAGGGAATTGGCTTCCAGACACCATTCGCTGGGCCAGCTCTTGGCAATCGGCGTCAGCACCTCAAGCAACAGCCGGGCCTCGTCTGCCAACTCCGGCGCGCCGGTATGCTGCTCGTCGACCAGACGCGCGCAATACAGTTCCAGGGCCAGCGCCCCTTCGCAATAGGATTTTTGCGCCAGCAGCATGCGTTTCACATCAGCGTGCTCGATGATGCGAAGTTGCGGCTGCGAGACGTCCTTGCCACCGGCCCCCATGGCGCGTCCCTGGGGACGGGTCTTGGCGTAATCCAAACTCGCAAAATAGCCCGCCATGCCGAGCATGGTGGCGGCAATGCCGACCCCGATGCGCGCCTCGTTCATCATGTGGAACATGCAGCGCAGGCCTTCACCCGGTTTGCCCACCAGATAGCCGACGGCGCCGGCTTGCCCGCCAACCGGGTACTTGCCTTCACCGAAATTGAGCAGCGTATTGACCGTGCCGCGCCAGCCCAGTTTGTGGTTCAGCCCGGCCATTGCCACGTCGTTGCGCACTCCGGTCAGTTGACCGTTCGTGCCGACGAGCTTCTTGGGCACGATGAAGAGCGAAATGCCGCGCGTACCAGCGACGAGCTTGCCATCGGCCCCCGCAATCTTGGCCAGCACGAGATGGATGATGTTCTCGGTCAACTCGTGCTCGCCCGCCGATATCCACATCTTGTTGCCGGTCAGGCGGTAACGCGCGCCGAGCGGCTCAGACTCGAAATCCGCGCCATCGGGCACGGCGCGTGTTGCGACATCGCCCAGGCTGGAGCCGGCCTGCGGTTCACTCAGGCACATGGTGCCCGAGAAGCGGCCGGAGAATTCATTGCGCGAAAAAACTTCCTTTTGCAGCGGCGTGCCATGCACCATCAGCAAATTGGCGTTGCCCGTGGTCAGCATGCCGGATCCGATGCTGACCGAGGCGCAGGCAAAGAATGAATTGGCTGCGGCTTCGATCGCGTACGGCAATTGCATGCCACCCATCTCAAAATCCTGTGCCGCGCTGAGCATGCCGGACTCGGCATAGGCCTTTTGCGCTTCATACGTCACCTGCGGCAGGATTACTTTCTCGCCGTCGAATTGTGGCTCCTGAATATCGACCGTGCGGTTGTTTGGTGCGTATTTTTCGCGCGCGATGCGCTCGCAGGTATCAAGTACGGCATCAAAAGTCTCACGCGAATGATCGGCAAAACGCGCGCGCTGGTTCAGGGTTTCAACCTGGAGCCAGTGAAACAGTAGAAAGTCAAGAGTGGACCGCAAGCTCATGATGGCCTCGCAAAGAGTTGAAATACAAAAGCCCGTACCGTCAATTTCGTCATCGCGAGGCGGACGACCGTGACGATCCAGTCTCTGGCTTGTCATGCCGGACTTGATCCGGCACCCACTGCCACGCGAGCCATGGATTGCGGATCAAGTCCGCAATGACAATAACGGGTTCATGGTCCGCATGCGGTCTCGGTTGCCCGAAACGGCGCGCCCGCAATGACGATACCGGCCTCATAGGCGCCGGCAATCGATTTTTACAAAACCTCGAAAATACCGGCCGCGCCCATGCCGCCACCGATGCACATGGTGACGCAGACGCGCTTGGCGCCGCGGCGCTTGCCTTCTATCAGCGCGTGACCAGTCAGACGCTGGCCGCTGACGCCATAGGGATGGCCGACCGCAATCGCGCCACCGTTGACATTGAGGCGGTCGTTCGGAATGCCGAGCTTGTCGCGGCAGTAAATCACCTGCACGGCAAACGCTTCGTTGAGTTCCCACAAATCGATGTCGCTGACATTCAGGCCCAGGCGCGCGAGCACCTTCGGAATCGCAAACACCGGACCGATACCCATCTCATCGGGTTCGCAGCCAGCCACGGCAAAGCCGAGAAAACGACCGAGCGGTTGCAGGCCCTTCTTCGCCGCCACCGATTCGTGCATCACCACGACCGCACCAGCACCGTCGGAAAACTGGCTGGCATTGCCGGCTGTGATCAGACCGCCGGGAACGGCTGAGCGCAGGCCGCTGATCGCCGCCACCGTGGTGCCGGCGCGGATGCCTTCGTCCTGGCTCACGGTGACCTTCTTCGTCATCAGACCCATGACCTTGTCAGCCACACCCATGGTCACCGTGATCGGCGCAATTTCGGCGGTAAACAAACCCGCTTCCAGGGCGGCAGTGGCACGCTGCTGGCTGGCCGCGCCGTATTCATCCATCACGTCGCGACCAATGTTGTAGCGCTTGGCCACGTTCTCTGCCGTCTGCAGCATGTTCCAGTAGATCTCGGGCTTGTTTTTGACCAGCCAGGGATCAGCCAGCATGTGCTTGTTCATTTCCTGCTGCACGCAGGAAATCGCTTCAACGCCGCCGGCGACAAAGATATCGCCCTCGCCTGCGATCACGCGCTGCGATGCCAGGGCAATCGACTGCAGACCGGAGGAACAAAAGCGATTGACCGTCATGCCCGAAACGGTGATCGGGCAGCCGGCGCGCAATGCAGCCTGACGCGCGATGTTGGCGCCGGTCGCGCCTTCAGGCGTGGCGCAACCCATGATGACATCTTCAACTTCGCCGGCTTCGATACCGGCCCTGGCAATCGCATGCTCGATGGCATGGCCGCCGAGCGTGGCGCCATGTGTCATGTTGAAGGAACCCTTCCAGCTCTTGGCGAGCGGGGTGCGGGCAGTGGAAACAATTACGGCTGATGTCATGGTGAATCTTTCTAATCAGTTGAACGTTTTGCCTTCGGCGGCCAGCTTGGCGAGCAAAGGCGCAGGCTGCCAGAACTTGGCGTCGTCGAGCGGGTTCTTGGCGAAGCGCTTCATCGCCTGCACCACGTTAAAGAGGCCGACCTGGTCGGCGTAGTTCATCGGGCCACCGCGGTAGATCGGGAAGCCATAGCCCATCAGGTAAACCATGTCGATGTCGCTGGCCTTGGAGGCAATGCCGTCTTCCAGGATGCGGGCTGCTTCATTAACCAGCGAATAGACCAGACGCTGCACGATCTCTTCATCGGAAATCTTGCGCGGCGTGATGCCCAGTGCCTTGCGGTGCGCCTCGATCATGGCGACCACTTCAGCATTCGGGATCGCATCGCGTTTGCCCGGTACGTAGTCGTACCAGCCGGCGCCGGTCTTCTGACCATAACGGCCTTTTTCGCACAAGAGGTCAGCCGTCTTGCTGTACTTCATGTCAGGCTTTTCCTGGTAGCGGCGCTTGCGAATGGCCCAGCCGATGTCGTTGCCGGCCAGGTCTCCCATGCGAAACGGTCCCATCGCAAAACCGAACTTCTCGATCGCCTTGTCGACTTGCGCTGGCGTGCAGCCTTCGTCAAGCAGGAACCCGCCTTGACGACCATATTGTTCGATCATGCGGTTGCCGATGAAGCCGTCGCAGACACCCGAGACCACAGCCGTCTTCTTGATCTTCTTGGCAAGCACCATCACGGTGGCCATCACGTCCTTGGCGGTCTTGGCGCCGCGCACCACTTCGAGCAAGCGCATGACATTGGCCGGACTGAAGAAGTGCAAGCCGACGACGTCCTGCGGCCGCTTGGTGAAGGACGCGATCTTGTCGACGTCGAGCGTCGAGGTATTGGAGGCCAGAATGGAGCCAGGCTTCATCACGCGGTCGAGTTCCTTGAACACCGCTTCCTTGACGCCAATCTCTTCAAACACGGCTTCGATCACCATGTCAGCGTCTTTCAGATCGTCGTAGCTCAGCGTGGTCTTGAGCAGGCTCATACGCTGCTCGTACTTGTCCTGCTTGAGTTTGCCCTTCTTGACCTGTGCTTCGTAGTTCTTGCGAATCGTGGCCACGCCACGGTCCAGCGCGTCCTGCTTCATTTCCAGCATCGTGACCGGAATGCCGGCGTTGAGGAAGTTCATCGAAATGCCGCCACCCATGGTGCCGGCACCAATAACCGCCAGCGATTTGATATCGCGCAGTGGCGTGTCGGAGGGCACATCGGGAATCTTCGATGCGGCACGCTCGGCCAGGAAAATATGGCGCAGGGCCTTGCTCTCAGGCGTCCACATCAGGTTGATGAAGATCTCGCGCTCAACCGTCATGCCGTCGTCAAACTTCTTCGTCGCGGCGGCCTCGACTGCGTCCACGCACTTGCCCGGTGCCGGGAAGTTTTTCGACATACCCTTGACCATGTTGCGGGCAAACTGGAAGTAGGCGTCACCTTGCGGATGCTTGCAAGGCAGGTTGCGCACCAGCGGCAGCGGCCGTGCAGCGGCCACCGACTGCGCAAAGGCCAGCGCCTCTTCAGCCAGGCTGGCGGCAGAAGACGCCATTTTGTCGAACAGTTTCTGGCCTGGGATCATGGCCAGCATCTCGCTCTTGATCGCTTCGCCGCTGACGATCATGTTGAGCGCCGGCTCAACGCCCAGCGCGCGCGGCAGACGCTGTGTGCCGCCAGCGCCCGGCAGCAAGCCGAGCTTGACTTCGGGCAGGGCAACGCTGCAACCAGGTGCAGAGATGCGGTAATGGCAGCCCAGCGCCAGTTCCAGCCCGCCGCCCATGCAGACGCTGTGGATTGCCGCCACCACCGGTTTCGGTGACGATTCAATCGCCAGAATGACGCTCAGCAGATTGGGTTCCTGCATCGCCTTCGGGCTGCCAAATTCCTTGATGTCGGCGCCACCCGAAAAGGCTTTGCCGGCGCCGGTCAGGACGATGGCCTTGACACTGGCGTCGGCGTTGGCCTGTTCCAGCGCCTCGGCAATCCCGAGCCGTGTCGCGTGTCCCAAGCCGTTAACGGGTGGATTATTGAGTGTGATGATGGCGATATCGCCATGCACTTTGTATTCAGCGGTCATGCTTGCATTCCTCGGAAGTGAAAATAGTACGGTCGTGCGATTTTTCGATTGTAGAAGGGCGTCCCAGTTCTGTGGCCTGGATTTGTCACGAGTGGGACAAGGTCGTCAGACCTCGAGCCACTCCTTGCGGATGTAGCTGTCATTGCGCAGTTCGGCGGGCGTGCCCGTGAACACGATGCTGCCGTGGCCCATGACCATGCAGCGGTCCGAAATGTCCATCGCAATCGTCAGTTTCTGCTCGATCAACAGCACCGAAATGCCGCGTTTCTTGAGTTCCTTCAGGTACTGCGCCACCAACTCAACGATCTTCGGCGCCAGGCCTTCGGTCGGCTCATCGATGATGATGAGATCGGGGTCGCCCATCAGGGTGCGGCACAGTGTCAGCATCTGCTGCTCGCCGCCCGACATGACACCGGCCATGGTGTTGCGGCGCTCTTCAAGCCGCGGGAACAGCTGGTACATGTCATTGAGCGACCAGCGCCCGGCCTTGCGCGCACTTTTTTGCCCCAGATACAGGTTCTGCTCGACCGTCAGGGTTGGGAAGATGTCGCGGCTTTCGGGTACGTAGCCAATGCCCAGATGGGCAATCTCGTAAGTGCGCTTACCCGTGATCTCATGGCCCTTCCAGAGCACCGAGCCGTTGCAGTCAACCAGTCCCATGATGGCCTTGGCCGTGGTCGAGCGCCCGGAGCCGTTGCGCCCCAGCAGCGCCGTGATCTCGCCCTCGCGCACATCGAGGTGAACGCCGTGCAGTACGTGGCTCTTGCCGTAAAAGGCATGGAGGTTGTCAATTTTCAACATGATCAGTGCCCCCCGGCTTGAGAGTCGGCGACGGAGGAGCCGAGGTAGGCCTCCTGCACACGCTGGTTGGCGCGCACGGCGTCGGGCGTGTCGTAGGCCAGCAATTCACCATAGACAACGACGGCGATCTTGTCGGCCAGTCCGAACACCACGCCCATGTCGTGCTCCACCGTCAACAGAGTCTTGCCCACGGTCACATCCTTGATCAGCTTGATGAAACGGCTGGTCTCCGACTTGCTCATACCCGCGGTCGGCTCATCGAGCAGGATGACGTTGGCGCCACCGGCAATGGTGATGCCGATCTCCAGCGCGCGCTGCTCGGCATAGGTCAGGTTCATCGCGAGCACATCGTGCTTCTTGTCGAGCTTGACCATTTCCATCAGTTCTTCGGTGCGCTCGTTGGCGTCCTTCAGATCAGCCAGAAACTTCCAGAAGCTGTAGCGGTAACCCAAACTCCAGAGCACACCGCAGCGCAGGTTCTCGAAGACGCTGAGCTTGGGGAAGATGTTGGTGATCTGGAAGCTGCGCGACAGTCCCATGCGGTTGATCTCGAACGGCTTCTTACCGCTGATGCGCTCACCGTTGAGCAGCACTTCGCCGCTACTCGGTTCGAAGCGCCCGCTGATCAGGTTGAACAGGGTCGACTTGCCGGCGCCGTTCGGGCCGATGATGCCGACGCGTTCGCCGGCAGGAATCGCCAGGTTGATGCCGCGAATGATCTCGCTCTTGCCAAAGGCCTTGCGCAAATCCTTCAATTCGAGGGCGTAGCTCATAGCGCAGCCCTCCGCTTGATTTCCTTCTCGATGTCTTCCTGAATCTGACCCCACTCCAGCGCGAACTGGCGCCGGCAGAGTTCGAACAGACCAAGACCCGTCAACATCACAAAGATAGCGCCAAACCAGCTGTTGATGCCCTTGGCGTCCAGCGTCATCGCCATGAAGCGCAGTTCCGAGCCAAGCGCCGAATTGAGTTGCAGGTGGTAGACCATTTCGATCATCGCCGCAGCGCCGAGCAGCGTGACAATGGCGGTCACGGCCAGCGCCAGATAACTGACCCACAAGCGCCGCAGGAAGCCATACATGGCCACGCGCAGGTTCATCATGATGAGCGAGGCGACACCGCCTGGCGCATACATCACCATGAACAGAAAAATCAGGCCCAGATAGAGTAGCCAGGCCTTGGTAAACTCGCTGAACAGCACAAAGGCAAGCACCATCAGGATGGCGCCAATGATCGGACCGAAGAAGAAGGTGGCACCGCCGAGAAAGGTGAACAGCAAGTAGGCGCCGGAACGCGCGGCGCCGACCACCTCGGCCGTGACGATCTCGAAATTGAGGGCACCCAGACCACCGGAAATGCCAGCAAAGAAGCCCGCAATGATGAAAGCCGTGTAGCGCACACGCTGCGTGTTGTAACCGACAAACTCAACCCGTTCCGGGTTATCACGCACGGCGTTGAGCATGCGCCCGAGCGGCGTGCGCGTGAAGGCATACATCGCAGCCACAGCGAAAAAGGTGTAAATCGCAATCAGGTAATAGACCTGGATCGGCGGCCCGTAGCTAATGCCCATGAAGGGCTTGCCGATGACCCGGTTGCCTGAGACACCGCCCTCACCGCCAAAGAACTCGGGAATCATCAGCGACATGGCAAAAACCAGCTCCCCCATGCCCATCGTGATCATGGCAAACGTGGTGCCTGCTTTGCGTGTCGTCACATAGCCGAGCAAGGCAGCAAAGCCCATGCCGGACAGACCACCGACCAGTGGCACCGCTGCCACCGGAATCGGCAGCGAGCCATCGCTGATGCTGTTGAGCGCATGAATCGCGAGAAAGGCACCGAGGCCGGTGTAGACCGCATGGCCGAAGCTCAGCATGCCGCCCTGCCCCAGCAACATGTTGTAGGACAGGCAGGCAATGATGGCGATACCCATCTGCGACAGGATGGTGCTCGACAGGCTGCTCGTGAAGACATGCGGAACCACCGCCAGCAGCAAGGCGAACAGGCTCCAGATCAGCCAGCGCCCCACATTAAGCGGTTTGAATTCGTAGGTGTTACGCATGGCTCAGCCCTCCCGCGTGCCAAGCAGGCCTTTGGGCCGGAAGATCAGAATCAACACCAGAAACAGGTAGGGCAGAATCGGCGCCACCTGCGACAAGGTCAGTTTGATAAACGAATTTTGTAGCGCACCCGCACTGAGCGACAAGCCCAATTGCGCCGCCAAGGTGCCCAGTGAATAGTCAAAAGCCACGGCAAAGGTCTGGATCAGCCCGATCAGCACCGAGGCCAGAAAAGCGCCGGGCAGAGATCCCATGCCGCCAACCACGACCACAACAAAGATGACGGAGCCAACGGTCGCGGCCATCGACGGCTCGGTCAGGAAAGTGCTGCCGCCAATGACGCCGGCCAACCCTGCCAGACCGGCACCGGCGCCGAACACCATCATGAACACCGCTGGCACGTTGTGGCCAAGCGACTCGACCGCCTCCGGGTGCGTCAGTGCGGCCTGGATCACAAGACCAATGCGGGTGCGCATCAGCAGCAGCCAGACCGACAGCAGCATGACCAGTGCCACCAGCATCATGAAGGCGCGCGTGGCCGGGAACGGAGAACAAACCACACGCACGGCCGCGTCAGCCGAACTGCAGAGCTCGGCCGGTGCCGCTCCCCAGAGCACACTCAGGCCTTTGAGTGAGTGATTGATCAGGGTGAAGGCCGGGCCCTGCAGCAGCTCGGGCGGGCGGAATTCAATGGCAATACGGCCCCAGATCAACTGCACCAGTTCGAGAATGACATACGACAAGCCGAAGGTGATCAGCAGTTCGGGCACATGGCCGAACTTGTGCACCTTGCGCAGGAAATGGCGCTCGAACAAGGCCCCCAAGCCGCCCACGATCAAGGGCGCAATCAGCAGCGCGGGCCAGAAGCCGACCAGGCCTGACACGGTGTAACCAACATAGGCGCCCAGCATGTAGAAGCTGGCATGGGCGAAATTGAGAACCCCCATCATGCTGAAGATCAGGGTCAAGCCCGAACTCAGCATAAACAGCAGCAAACCAAAGCTCAAGCCATTGAGCGTCGAAATGATGACGAACTCCATTCAATCGTTCCTTAGAATCCCGCGAACATAAAAACAGCCCGAAACGGTACCCCCGCCCGGGCTGCTGCAAGAAGACGGTTGGCGATCAGCCAGGACGCTTCATCACGCAACTGGTCGGTGTGCTCGAAACATAGTTCGGATACTCCTTGACCGGCGCCAGCGTCATGCCAGTGTTCTCCGGGCTGTACGGGTACTTGGCACTGGCCTTCTCCCACACCGTCATGTAGAGCGGTTGCTGCAACTGGTGATCGGCCTTGCGGATCTCGACTTCACCATTGAAGCTCTTGACCTTGATGCCTTCCAGGGCTGCTGCCACCTTGACCGGGTCGGTCGACTTGGCCTTGGCGATGGCCGCACCGAGCGTTTCATAAATGCGCATGGTGGCACCGGTGTAGAAGTCGTCGTTGTACTTCTTCTTGAACTCTGCCATCCACTTGTCCATCTGCCCACCCATGTTGTAGTGGCTGTAGCCAATCTGGTAGACACGGCCGGCGCCATTGGTACTCAGGGCCGTGGGTGTGCCGGTGACGCCCGTGTAGTAAGTAAAGAACTTGCCGTTGAAGCCGCCTTCATTGGCTGCCTTCACCAGCAAGGAGAGATCCGAGCCCCAGTTGCCGGTCACCACGGTGTCGGCACCGGTGGCCTTGATCTTGGCGATGTAGGGTGCGAAATCACGCACCTGCGCCAGCGGATGCAGGTCTTCGCCGACGATCTGGATGTCAGGACGCTTGCGCGCCAACACTTCCTTGGTGAACTTTGCAACCTGCACGCCGTGCGAGTAGTTCTGACCCAGAATGAAAACCTTCTTGATGTCCTTCTGCTCGGCCATGAAGCCACCCATGGCTTCCATCTTCATCGAGGTATCGGCATCGAAGCGGAAGTGCCAAAAGCTGCACTTGCTGTTGGTCAGGTCCGGGTCCACCGCCGAGTCGTTGAGGTAAAGGACTTCTTTGCCTGGATTACGTTCATTGTGCTTGGTCACGGCATCCGACAGCGCCAGCGCCACCGAAGAGCCATTGCCCTGAATGATGTAGCGCGCACCCTGATCGATGGCGGCCTTTAAAGCGTTCAGGCTTTCCGCCGGACTGAGCTTGTTGTCAATGCCGGTGATCTCAAACTTGACGCCGGCCGGATTGCCAGGCTGTCCGGGGTTGCCGGCAACCGGCAGACCGCTGTACTTCTCAGCGAAGAACTGGTAACCCTTGAGCTGACTCACACCGACCGGGCCGAGCAGCCCGGACAGCGGATCAATCCGAACCATCTTGACGACTTCACCCTTTTGGGCAAAGGCACTGCCAACGCACAAGGCAGCGACCGAGACGGCGACAACTTTCAAAGCAAACTTCATATTGAACTCCAGGGTTTGAATCTACTGACAGGCCCGCAGCGTACAAGATATTGTGCGCTGCACACCGAGGGTTTTCCACTACGCGGATCACCCATGTGACAGGTTTTGACGGGAATCAGGCATCGGGCAATTTGTAGTCCTTGAGCACCTCACGCAGCTTGCTCTTTTGCATCTTGCCGGTACCACCGAGTGGAATCGCATCGACGAAGACCACGTCATCGGGAATCTGCCACTTGGCGGTCTTGCCTTCATAGAACGCCAGCAGTTCTTCGCGTGTCACCTCGGCGCCGGCCTTCCTCACCACGGCAACGATTGGACGCTCGTCCCACTTCGGGTGTTTCATACCGATGCAGGCTGCCATCGCCACCGCCGGGTGCGCCATGGCGATGTTCTCGACGTCGATCGAACTAATCCATTCGCCGCCCGACTTGATCACGTCCTTGCTGCGGTCGGTGATCTGCATGTAGCCGTCGGCATCAATGGTGGCCACGTCACCGGTCGGGAACCAGCCGTCCACCAGCGGCGAGCCGCCCTCACCCTTGAAGTAATCACTGATGATCCAGTGGCCCTTGACCAGCAGGTCGCCATAGGTCTTTCCGTCCCAGGGCAGTTCGGCACCGTCGCCGTCCACAATCTTCATGTCAACGCCAAAAATGCCGCGCCCCTGTTTCAGACGCACCTTCATCTTGTCCTCGGCGCTCATGGTCAGGTGCTTGTTCTTCAGCGTGCAGACCGTTCCGAGCGGCGACATCTCCGTCATACCCCAGGCGTGCAGGACCTCGACCTGGTAGAGATCATTGAAGGCCGTGATCATCGCCGGCGGGCAGGCCGAGCCGCCAATCACCGTGCGTTTGAGCGTCGAGAAGCGCACACCGGCCGTATGCATGTGGCTCAGCATCATTTGCCAGACCGTTGGCACGCCCAGCGCAAACGTCACTTTCTCGCTCTCGATCAACTCGAAGATTGACTTGCCGTCCATCGCTGGGCCCGGGAACACCAGTTTGGCGCCGGTCATGGCCGCCGCATAGGGCACGCCCCAGGCGTTGACGTGGAACATCGGAACCACCGGCAGCACAGACTCGCGAGCGCTCATGTTCAGGGCGTCAGGCAAAGCGCCGGCCAGCGCGTGCATCAGGGTCGAACGATGGCTGTACAGAGCCGCCTTCGGGTTGCCGGTCGTTCCGCTCGTATAGCACATACTGGAGGCGGAGTTTTCGTCAAACGAGGGCCACGCATAGTTGTTCGATTGCGCGCCAATCCAGGCCTCATAACTGAGCAAGCCGGGGATGCCGCTGTCGGCTGGCAACTTGTCCGCATCGCACAGGGCAATGAAGTGCTTGACGGTCGTGCAGCGGCTGTGGATGGCCTTGATAATGGGCAGGAAGCTCATGTCGAAACACAAGACCGTGTCTTCTGCGTGATTCGTGATCCAGGCGATCTGGTCTGGGTGCAGGCGCGGGTTGAGCGTATGCAGAACGCGCCCGGTGCCGCTTACGCCGAAGTACAGCTCCAGGTGCCGGTAGCCGTTCCAGGCCAGGGTCGCCACACGGTCGCCGAATTGCAGTTTCAAGGCATCGAGTGCATTGGCCACCTTGCGTGATCGCCGCCCCAAGTCTTTGTAGGTGTAGCGGTGAATATCCCCCTCAACCCGGCGCGACACGATCTCCGCTTCGCCGTGATGGCGCTCGGCAAATTCGATCAGTGACGAAATCAATAGTTGGTGGTTTTGCATTAAACCGAGCATGGGCAGACTCCTGAAAAATTATTGATGTAGAAATACGGAAAACAGGTGGGAATGGTACTGCGATTTTCCCGATAACCCTGCCAAGCATGGGTGCTGTGCCGCTGCGAGACAATCGCGCCATGACCACGGCCACCGACTTTCCACGCCAACTTGATCTGGGCTTGACCTGGCGCAATAGCTTCTCCGCGTTAGGCGAGGATTTCTACACGCCGGTCACGCCCCAACACCTGCCCCAACCCTACTGGATCGGACGCAGCCAGTCGGCGGCGCGCGCGCTCGGCCTGCATGAAGACTGGCTGGCTTCAAGCGAACTGCTCGAAGCGCTGATCGGCAACCGCAGCATCGCCGGCACACGCCCGCTGGCCAGCGTCTACAGCGGCCACCAGTTCGGCCAGTGGGCCGGCCAACTCGGTGACGGACGCGCCCTGCTGCTCGGTGATACCGCCGCCGGCCACGAGGTGCAACTTAAGGGCGCGGGGTTGACGCCCTACTCGCGCATGGGCGACGGCCGCGCCGTGCTGCGCTCGAGCATCCGCGAGTTCCTGTGCAGCGAGGCCATGCATGGTCTGGGCATCGCGACGTCACGCGCCCTGTGCGTGATTGGCTCGGATGCCCCGGTGCGCCGCGAAACCATGGAGACGGCGGCGGTCGTCACACGGGTGGCGCCGAGCTTCATCCGCTTCGG
>CAIXNB010000003.1 GCA_903920695.1 uncultured beta proteobacterium | reverse complement strand
CGCTGGTGGTGGTGTTGCCTCGACGCCAGTCATGGCGGTATCTGGGGGATTGGGGGTTGCACGCACAAGTGCAACGTTAGTGGAAAAAGTTGAATGTGTCCAGCGTTTTTTGACTGGGCTACGGGCTCACCGAATATTTACGCAAGGACCGATTCATTTATCCATAAGTGCTTGATTGGCGAGTTGGGAGAAGGTGCGGGCCCTGGTGGGCTGAGCCGTGGAGGCGTGCAAAACTTCCGGTTTGACACCATGGACAGCTGGCGTCGAATTGCCCTGGAGGGAGCTCGTGAGCTGCAGATTCCCCTTCAAATGAGAGTGTCTGAAACGATAAGTACGTGTAGTCTCCGGCATTCTGCGCATGATGTCCACGCGGTTGAGAACTGGCGGGAAATTGTTGAAGCTACGATATGTTTGCTCGAAGCACTTCAGAGGAAGTTCTTTCTTGAGGCTTCAATTCCTGATGCTGACGAGCCGCCAAGTCCTGCATCGCCGGACCGTGACCCGGAAAATCCCTGAGCGGACCGGCGGTGGTAGCTATCCCCGCCGTGGGACAACTCGCCCGTCTCGGTAAATGGCCCGGCACTTCGGCTGGTAACCGATCCATGGTCGCAGTGCTCGGTGGTTGTCGGTTCCACTTCGTCGCTGGCAAAATATGAACTTTGGCGGCCACGTGAGGACCTTCGGTGATGAATGTGCACGAAATAAATTCTGCAGTTATGGCAACGATGACCCTCTTGTATTGTGACGAGTTGAAACGATAGAGTCGCAAGACAGGAGATTGAAATGTCTGCGTCCGTTGGGATCATTCAAATAGCTGCACATGAGTCACGGGCGTTTCATTCGGTATGGGTTGTTCTGCCATGGTGTACCCCATTGCCAGGTACCCCTTTTGCCGCTTCTCCCACATGCGCAACAGCGCCGGGTGACCCACGTCCACAAAGTCGATGATGCGTACATTGGTTTTGGTCGAATGCTCTCGGTGCAGGCGGCCGGCGTATTGCTGCAACGTACCCTTCCAAGAGATCGGCATGGCTAACACAAGTGTGTTCAGCGGCGGATGGTCAAAGCCCTCGCCCACCAGTTTTCCTGTAGCTACGAGAATGCGAGGCGCGCCGGGTGGTAGGGCCTCAAGCTCGGTGAGCAAAGCAGCGCGCTGCTTCTTCGACATCCGACCATGCAATACGAAGGGCGGAGGCACGCGTCCCTCCAGTGCAGCGACGATCGCATGCAAATGCTCGGTGCGTTCGGTCAGCACCAGAACTTTTCGCCCTTGACAGTAGGACTGTTCAACTTGCGCAGCAATGGCCGTCGTGCGGCCCAGGTCGTTGGCCAAGTGGCGGAACACATCCTGAATTCCGGCCTCCTGCGGTAGTTCAATCCGTGCGGAAATCAAGTGAGGTATGACCTCCAGATCCTGCGGCGCACTTGCAGCACTCTTGGCGGTGTGTCGCGTCGGCCCGCATTGCATGAAGATGATCGGCTGCTGGCCATCACGGCGGATCGGCGTCGCGGTAAGCCCCAGCACGTATTTCGCCTTGACCGCCTTCAGCAGTTGGTCGAACGAAACCGCCCCAACATGGTGACATTCGTCGACGATGACGTGCCCGTAGTTCTCGACCAATGGATAGATTTCGCCCTGGCGTGACAATGACTGCATCACGGCAATGTCGATCTTGCCGGTCGGCCTGGACTTGCCGCCACCGATGGTGCCAACCACTTCCCGTCCTACACCCAGGAATGACTGCAGGCGCTCCTGCCACTGTCGAAGCAGTTCTGTGCGATGCACCAGAATCAAGGTGTTGACGCCTCGCCTGGCAATCATGGCCGCCGCCGTCACCGTCTTGCCGAAGGCGGTCGGCGCGCACAGCACTCCGGCGTCATGGCGCAACATCGCGGTCACGGCGGCTTCCTGATCCGTGCGCAATGTTCCAGCAAAGGCGACGGCTAGCGCCGCTCCCGCAAAGCGCTCATCAGTCAGGTCACAGCGGATGCCGTTGGCTTTCAGTAAATCCTGGGCGGCATCCAAGCAGCCGCGCGGTAGCGCAATGTGGGCTGGGAAATTTTCCGCACAAGCGATGACGCGCGGCTTGTCCCACACCGACATACGCATGGCCTGTGCTTTGTAGAACGCCGGGTTTTGGAAGGCCGCCAGGCGGATCAGTCGGTTGGCGAGCGCTTGGGGCAGTTTCGACTTCTCGAAATAGATCAGGTTGGACAGCGTCACCTTGAGCACCTTCGGCATGGCGCCAACCAGTTTCTTCGTGGCGGACACCGTACGCTTCCAGGGTTCTTTCAGGTCTTCTTCGTCGATGAAGGTCAGGTCCAGCGGATGCACTCCGCTGGTCGCGCGCAGGATGGTGGGTTCGATATCGTGCGGCGCCATCGGCTGTATGGACGCCAGGAACGCCCATTGATCCGGATACGGGCGCAGTGCTTCGTCCACGAACACACTGCAGCCGTTTTCACGTGGAATTTTCTGCAGGGGCAGGGCAATCAGATTGCCAAAGCCGCCCTTTGGCATGGTGTCCTGGTTGGGGAACAGGCGGTCGTAGGATTCGAGCTTCAGTTGCCGGGTGCGCTCGCAGGTGCGGCTGATGAGGGCGGTGCCCACGCGGCGGGCATCCCGTGCCGACACGCTTGCGGTGAAAAATATCCAGGCATGCGCCCCGTTTCCGGACCTGGAGATTTCCAGCGCCACCGGCACACCCAGGTCCTGGCACGACTGGCGGTACGCCATTGCATCCTCTCTCCAGTCGGCCTTGTCGAAGTCGACTGCCAGAAAATAGCAGGTCTCGTTGGGCAAGAGCGGGTAGACGCCGATGGTGTGCTCGCCTGCGAGGTGGTCGTAAATGATCGAATCGGACAGCTCAATCAGCACGCGATGATCACAGTCGGCGCATTTTCCGCGGGGCTTGATACAAACGCCTGCCAACCACTCGTTGGCGCAGGCCGGCGTGTAACCGGACTTGCCGCTGGTTTTGCCTTCCCAGCGGATGGGGTAGACGTCGGTTCGGCCGCGGAACAGGCGGCGAAAGAGGGCGATTTTCTCGGCGGTGCTGAATCTTGATGGGGTGACATCTTCGACCAACGATGACGCTGGTTTTGTCGGCGCGCGCCATTCAATTCCCCTCGCTTCGAGCAAAGCGACCAGCCGGGAGTTCTCTGCGCGTAACGCCGCAAGTGTGTCCAGTTCAGTCATTGTTGCCGCTCAGGTCGTTCCAACTATTTCGAACGCCACTTCGCCAACAGGCGTGCCCGCAACATCTTTCGTTCAGGAAGAAGCTTGGCGCGCCGCGATGAAATCTGCTCTGCCACCACCCGCTGTCGGTCAGGACTGAACCAGGATTTTCCGTCCTTGGACATATTCCACGTGCTGGATACTGCATGGCGTGGTGTTTCGATATGGTCGGCACCGTCGGGAAGTACCGCCAGTCGGTCGCGCTCATGCGAGCGCCAGCGCTTGTGCCAAATGCGTTTGTCCACAGCCTCAGAGCGCGCGCTGGTGTGCCCGAAGATCGGGGTGTTTCGGCGGCTTCGACTCATTTCAGCTTGCTCGGGTGTGAAGCATTCAGCCGCCGCGAAGCAGGTTGCTGGCGACGGTGTAACAGTGCAGTGCCACCGGCATGAATTCAATTTCAATGCCGCCGACAACGGCTTTTCCGGTGTACGTGCGGGTGGTCACCAGCGGCATGCGAGCCAAAGGGTTCTTGGCGGCAAGTTCACTGATGCCTCGCAACTCGCTTAGCGCGCCAGGGATGCGGTCAGACCATTTGATTTCAACGGCGAATCGGGGTTTTTGGGTGCGAAGGTCCAGTGACACAATGTCCACCTCCAGATCTTGCCTGCCAACCTTCCAACGCGCGTAATGCAGCGAGCGACTGATTTCTGCACTGTGCAACCACTGGCTCCAGACAGCGGTCTCCGCCAGGTTCCCCATGGCGTCGTCGTCGGCCTGGACCATGCCGAACAGCGCAGCACGGATGGACGGGTTAGTGAGGTAGACTTTGAAAGTTCGTGCCCGTTGCATGCGCACGGCATTGTCGTCAATGCGGTGCACCCGCCGAATCAGGAACGCCGCTTCCAGGTATTCCAGATAGTCACCCAACTTGGCTTTGGTGATGCCGGAGTGTTTGCTGAGATCCTCAAGTCCTATTTCGTTGCCCGTATTGAAGGCCAGCACATTGAAGAACCGGTTCAACTCCTGCGTGTCCCCAATGCCGTAGAGGCTGGGCAGATCCTTAAGCAAGACCTTGTCCACGACATCTTGCCGTAAAAAACGTGCCGGGTTGGCGCGCACGGCTGGGTTCATTACAGCCTCGGGGAAGCCACCGTAGTTCAGGTAATTCACAAACTCGAAGTTGAGGGCGTGAATGTCCGTCGCGCGGTAGCTTGGTGCGCGGTCATCCTGTGGTAGTCCGGGCACGATCAGCGCTGATTCTTGTCCCGCAAACAAAAGGTACTCGGCGAAAGTGAGCGGCGGCAGGATGAACTCGGTGAAGCGACCCGCACCCGACTCACGGCTCTTCATGCGCAGGGCGGCCGCCGCCGAGCCGCTGGCGACGAACCGGATGTGGGGATAGGTATCCACCAGCGATTTGAGGTGTACCTCCCAGTCCTTGAGGTATTGCACCTCGTCAAACAAGACCCAAAGGGGCTTGCCCGCCGGGTGCTGCTGCAGGTCGATGAACAACTGCACCAGACTTTCAAGCGACCGACCGGAGTACAGCGGCGTGTCCAGCGAGAGGAAGAGAACGTCGGTGCCGGTAACCCCCTCGGCCAACAGTCTGGCGACCAGGTGCTTGAGCATGACGGTCTTGCCCACGCGCCGAGGTCCGATTAGCACCACGGCACGGCGCACCGAGGTGTCGATGGTCAGATTTGCAAACTGAGTGAAGTAGGCTCGACGTGGCCAAGACGACTCCTCGGCGTCGATACCCTGTCCCCCCCTCCACCAAGGGTTGTCCGTGGAAAGGCGGCGCTGAACATCATGCGAGGGGATTTCGAGGCGCGTTGCCATAAGCCGCTTCTAGGAAGTCTAAAACGTCACTTTAAGCTAAAACAACAAAGCCTAGTTGAACATCTACTGATTTATTCAATCTTTTCAAGGACTTGTGGCGTTGCAGTCAAATTTCTCGCCAGAGAGGTTCAATGCTTCAGGCAATTGGAGTTCCAAGGAACTGAAGCGGGTAGTTGCATAGGTCGACGTCACGATTGACGCCACAGTCCAGCGCCTAAAAAGCAGGCCAGTGGTCAGGCCTATCCCGGTGCTGGCATTTCTCCCTGAGAGAAAAAGCTACCGCGAAATCGGCAAAATTGGTCGCTGTTCGGTACCTATTCCCGGTATGTTGGGGCGGAAAATACCTAGGGAAACGCGGATTTATTCGATGAATTTGCCAACCTGCACAGGGACTCAGACGTTATGGTGGGGTAGCCACCACAACACCGAACCGACATGAATCCAACACTGCAGACCCAAGT
>CAIXNB010000002.1 GCA_903920695.1 uncultured beta proteobacterium | reverse complement strand
CTTCTGCAAAAGCGGCGCCAAGCAGGCCGGTGCCGAGAAAAGCAATCTTTGCCATAGTTGAAATCCTTGAAACGGGGTTGAAGCGATGTCCGCCACGCGCTATTTTCGCGCCTCAATGATGCGGGCCAGGCGCTATGATGCCTTGTCTGCTGTTCAACGCTCCAACAAGGTCTTCCCGCATGCTGCACAACCTGGCACCGTTTTTACTGCACTGGGGTATCACGGCCCTCTCACTGTGGGTCGCCAGTCACATTTTCAAGGGCATTCGCTTTACCGATACCGGGTCGCTGATCGTCTCGGCCCTGCTGCTGGGTTTTGCCAATGCCATCGTCAAGCCGTTGCTGATCGTGTTGACGTTGCCACTGACCCTGCTGACTTTCGGCCTGTTCCTGCTGGTCATCAACGCCCTGATGATCATGCTGGTGTCCTCTCTGGTACGGGGTTTCACGGTTTCGGGTTTCTGGACCGCCTTCTTTGCCAGCATCTTCATCGCCGTGCTCAGCTTCGTGCTCGGCTCTTTCGTCATTGGCGGCGATCCAGTGCTGATCAACGAGATGCCGCGCAGCGGCCTGTGGCTATAGAAACGCAAACAGGACGTGATCAGTCGTCCTGCGCCGCATCCAACCCCGGAAACAGCACGGCAGTGAAACCGAAGCGACTGAAGTCGCGAACGCGCATCGGATACAGCGTGCCGATCAGATGGTCGCATTCGTGCTGCACGACGCGCGCGTGAAAGCCCGCCACCGTGCGCTCAATCGGGTCACCATACTGGTCGAAACCGGCGTAATGGATGCGTGCGAAACGCGGCACCACGGCGCGCAGGCCCGGCAGCGAGAGACAACCTTCCCAGTCCGCTTCCTCCTGCGGCGCATCAATGCCCCCGGGCTCGCTCAACGGCGTGATCACAGGATTGATCAACACCGTCCGGGGCACGAGCGGCGCATCGGGGTAGCGCGGGTTGGGCGCGTCGGTGCCGAAGATCACCAGTTGTAAATCGACCCCGATTTGCGGCGCAGCCAGGCCCGCGCCATTGGCCGCCGCCATGGTTTCCAGCATGTCCGACACCAGCAGATGCAACTCGTCGGTATCGAAGACCGTTACCGGCGACGCAATGCGCAGTAGGCGTGGGTCGCCCATTTTCAAAATTTCACGAATGGCCATCGAGCAGTTCCTTCAGTCCGTTTTCATCAAGGATCGCGACGCCGAGTTCACGCCCCTTGTCCAGTTTGCTGCCGGCCTCGCTACCTGCAACGACATAGGCGGTCTTCTTGCTGACCGAACCGGCGACCTTGCCGCCAGCGGCCTCGATCAGGTCTTTGGCCTGGTCTCGGCTCAGCGTTGGCAGCGTGCCGGTCAAGACCAGCGTCATGCCAGCCAGGGGCTGCGGCGCTGCTTCAGCCGGCGCGCCTTCCTCCCAATGCACACCGCAGGCACGCAGTTGCGCCACCACCTCGCGGTTGTGCGGCTGATCGAAGAACGTACGCAGGCTCAACGCCACGGTCGGGCCGACATCGGCCACGCCGAGCAACTGTTCCTCGCTGGCGTCCATGATGGCGTCCAAGCTGCCGAAATGGCGCGCCAGTTCCTTGGCCGTGGCTTCGCCGACATGACGAATGCCCAGACCGAACAGGAAGCGCGGCAATGTGGTCTGCTTCGATTTCTCCAGCGCCACAACAATATTCTGCGCGGATTTGTCAGCCATGCGCACCAGGCTGGCCAGCGCCGTCAGTCCTAGCCGATACAGATCGGGCAGGGTGCGGATGATGTTGCCATCGACCAGTTGATCAACCAGCTTTTCACCGAGCCCCTCAACCTCGACGGCGCGGCGCTGCGCGAAATGCAGGATAGCCTGCTTGCGCTGGGCGCTGCAGAAGAGGCCACCGCTGCAGCGGTGATCAACCTCGCCCTCCTCGCGCACGGCCGCGCTGCCGCACACGGGGCACTGCGCGGGCATCGTGAACTGCTGCGCATCCGGCGGGCGCTTGTCGGGCAGCACAGCGACCACCTCGGGAATCACGTCGCCGGCGCGACGCACGACCACGCTGTCGCCGATGCGGCTCCACAGGTCGATTTCCCAACTTGCCGCCAGG
>CAIXNB010000001.1 GCA_903920695.1 uncultured beta proteobacterium | reverse complement strand
GGCCGAGAACCGGCCGCACGGCGGCGCGCAGTTCACCTTGAGCCTGCCATTGGTCGCGTGATAGGCCATTCATTGCCGACGATACGGAGGCGTAAACTGTGGATGGTTTGTGCCGTTTTTGAGGGCTTATAGGCCCGTTGTTTCGACGAGCAGGGGGGTGCCATTGATAGACAAGAGTCTGCTTGCAGTCTTCATCTGGATGATGCCAATGCTTGTCTTTGGTGGCTCCCGGTCAGCGCCTGATCACGCGCCGTTGACGAGCCGCCTCATTTACGCTGTCCGGGGTAACACCTATCATGAAATTGATGTCAGGACGGTTTCGAATGGAGGGACGTTGGTAAGTTATCGCTACCGGATTCATTCTGATGACGCCACGACCGCCCGACTGCATGCCGCCGCGCGCACGGATCGCTGGGTGTCTGCGGTGGCGGATTGCCAGAATCAGCGTCGGGCCGACACCAGTCCGAGTCAAGCGCCGGAATTGAGACCGGTTTATGACGGGTCTTTGCAGTCGATCGAGTTTGAAGCGGTATGCAAAGTGGTTGACATCACGCCTGACCCTGTGCGCCCACCGCTTATTCCAGTTGGTATGACGGTGCAAGTCGTGGCGCACGCTTTCCTGGTCCGAACGTGAGACTGCAGATGCGTATTTCAGTCATGAGGTATCGGTGTCGAAATTTCCCTATTTCATGGCAAGTGCTAACACCCAATTTCAAGGCTTCACGCTGTTGACAAGAAACCGAATCGAGCAAGCGCCTGCCAACGATAGAAAGGAGATGGAGAGCATCTTGAACAAGCTGCTGCCTGGCGATTTTCTTGACACGCCTCCAGGACGGGCTGTGTACCTTATAAAGGCAAGCGCTTTGTTGAGTCAATGTGGCCTTGTCTCGTCGCACGTCAATTGATAGGTGCGCTGCCTTTGCGGGTAAGGGTGCGGCAATTGTCATGACGATGCAGGGTCCAAGTTCGGTGTGCCTGCCTAGTCTGAATGATTGAGACTGCCCTAGCCAAGAATCCCTTGCTGCGGGAGTCAGGCTGTAAGCCCCCATGGGAAACTACCTAGGCTTGTGAGCGCAGGGCATCGATAGACTTTGACTTTGAACCCGGTTCAAACCGATTCCTGTCATACGCGAGGTGCCCCATGAAGAACTGCTCTGGATTGATCGCCCTGGCCGCGATTGTTTCTGCCACCACATCCCAGGCCCAATGCCTGACTGATGCGCAAGTTGACGACTTTGTTGGCAAGTATTTTGCAAAAGCGGCGGCCCTCAATCCGCCGGCTTTTTCGGAAGAAGACGGTGCCTGCACGCGCGCCAAGCTCAACGCCGTGCTGGCCAAACGCCTGGGCAAGCTCATTGGCTACAAGGCCGGGCTGACCAATCCGGCGGTGCAAAAGCGTTTCAATTACGACAAGCCGGTCTGGGGCAAACTCTATGAAGGCATGTTGTTGTCCAACGGCGCCACGGTTGATGCCGGCTTTGGCGCCAAGCCGCTGTACGAGGCCGACATGCTGGTGCGCGTCAAGAGCGAAGCCATCAACCAGGCGACGACGCCGATGGAGGTGCTTGATGCGATCGACCAGGTGATCCCGTTCATCGAACTGCCCGATCTGATGGTCGATAGCATTCCCAAACTCAATGGGCCGGCGGTGTCGGCCATCAACGTTGGTGCGCGTCTGGGTGTGACGGGCACACCGATGGCGGTGCCGCTGTACCGCGCTGAGCGCTATGCCATGCTCGATGCATTGCGCGACATGAATGTGGTGGTGAAGGATGCGAGCGGGGCGCGCCTGGGCGGTGGCAAGGGCAGCGATATTCTGGAACATCCGCTCAACGCCGTGGTCTGGTTGGCCCAGGCACTGGCCAAGGAAGGCCTTGCCATGAAGCCGGGCGAACTCATCAGCCTGGGTTCCTTCTCAGCGCTACTGCCGCCCAAGGCCGGCTTGACCGCGACCGTGAGTTACGATGGTCTTGGTGGTGCGGCCCCGGTTTCTGTAAGTTTCAGGTAGGCGGCATCGTGACCCCGTAACCAGGCCGCCTTGGTGCTGCCGCTTCGGCATTGCCGAAAAGTTCTGAAGGAGTTTGCCATGTTGAGTCGCCGTCTGCTGCTGGCCTTGAGCGCCAGTGCTCTGCTGCTCAGCGCCTGTGCCACGCAGCCCACGCTGGATGCGACGCCACCGATCGTGTTTGTCCATGGCAACGGCGACACCGCCGCGCTCTGGCAAACCACGCTGTGGCGCTTTGAATCGAATGGTTGGCCGCGCGCGCGCCTGCATGCCATCGAATTGCCATATCCGCTGGCGCGCGATGAGGACAGCAAGGCGCAGCCGGGACGCACCTCGACCGCTGAGCACATGGCTTTCCTCAAGGCCGAGGTCGACAAGGTGTTGAAAGCAACCGGGGCCAGCAAGGTGGTGCTGTTCGGCAATTCACGCGGCGGTAATCCGATTCGCAACTACATTCAAAATGGCGGCGGGGCGGCGACCGTGTCGCATGCCATTTTGGGCGGCACACCGAACCACGGCGTCTGGTCGATCAAGGGTTTTCATGAAGACAGCGAGATGGCCGGCAACGGCCCCTTTTTAATGGCACTCAATGCACCGAAAAATGCAAACGGCGATGAGGTCACCGGCCCCGTCAAATGGCTCACCATCCGCTCCGACAGCAACGACAAGTATGCGCAGCCTGACGGTTTGTGGATCGGCGCCAAAGGCACGGCCACCAACGTCACTTTCAGCGGCCCCGAACTCAAGGGTGCGAGTAACGTCGTGATCCCGCGCATCGATCATCGCGAAGCCGCCTATTCGGCCGGCGCGTTTGACGCGGCCTACCGCTTCATCACGGGCCAGGCGCCGCAGACGCTGGCGATTGAAACTGAAGCCGTGATTGTTCTCAATGGCAACATCACGGGCAAAGGTTTGAAATCGGATGACCCCAACTCAGGAAGTTGGCCCAACAATCTGCCGGTGCCGGGTGCGAGCATCGAAATCTTCGCCACCGATGCCAGCAGTGGTACACGGCTGGGCAACGCGGTGCACAGCAAGGCCGTCGGCGCCGACGGCCAGTGGGGACCGTTCACGGCCCAGGGTGGCATGCTATACGAGTTGGTGGTCAGCGCGCCGGGTTATGCCACCACGCACATTTACCGCAGTGCGTTTCCACGCTCCAGCGCCATCGTCCATCTGCGTCCGGAGCGCTTGAGCGCGGCCGAGAAGTCGGCCCAGTCCGTCGTCACGTTCGTCCGCCCGCGCGGCTACTTCGATGCCCAGCGCGACACGATGCGCTTTGACGGCAAGAGCGCATTGCCCGGCGTGTCACCCAGCGGTGCCGGTGTCGCCAGTTCGAAGCTCGTCCTGAGCGAGCCCGGCGTGCGTACTATCAGCGCCGAGTTCAACGGTGAGCGCCTGACGGGCCTTACCTGGCCAGCCTCAGAAAACCGTGCCGTCGTGCTCGAACTAAGTCAGTAGACCAGCACAGATCGGAACACGCATTATGCAAATCGATCCCGCGCTGCAATCGAGTGCCGACAATTACAAGCTGCTGACCAATCTGGTTCTGCCGCGACCCATCGCCTGGGTCAGCACGCTGAGCTCAAGCGGCGTCGTCAATCTGGCGCCGTTCAGCTTCTTCAACGCCATTGGCAGCGAGCCGCCGTATGTCATGGTCAGCGTCGGTTTGAACGACAAGGGCGAAGCCAAGGACACGGCGAAGAACATCATGTCCAGCCGCGAGTTTGTCGTCAACATGGTGACCGAAGACCTTTTTGACGCCATGAATATTTCTGCCGCCGACTTTCCACCGGACCAGAGCGAATTGGACGCGGCGCAATTGCAAACCGCACCCTGCGTGCACATCCGCACGCCACGCGTAGCGCGCTCACAGGTGAGTTTTGAGTGCAAGTTGTTCAGCGCGCAACAACTTGGCAAGAACACGCTGTTCATCGGCGAGATCGTCATGTTCCATGTGGCCGATGAACTGGTGGACGCGCGTCTGCGCGTGCGCGACTTCTCACCGATTGGAAGACTCGGTTCGCCCTCGGTCTATTGCCGCAGCACCGATCGTTTTGACGTGGCGCGCATTTCCTATGCGCAGTGGCTGGATAAGACCTGAGTGCCGGCCGCGCCTTTGACCTGATCAAGGAGGAAAAGGGAGGACGATCATGACCGGCAGGGACATTGCTTATTCGTCGCAGCCATCGGCGCTGCATTACATGGCGCAAGCCTTTCGACCATCACCCGGCTGGAACGCAGCGCGCGGTGTGCCAGATAACGGCATTCACCAATGGGATGCCTATGCGCGGCGTCTGGGCTTTGATGCCGCTTTCGCCCATTCGCAGCGCCTGGTCGCGCAGGCCCTGGCGCATCTGCCGCCGCTCAACAGCGAGGCACAGGGCCTCGATCTCTGGATCGAGGGACCGGTCGCTTATGGCAGCCAGGCGACCTTGCGACAAGGGCTGGGTGGGGCCGACGGAGAAATCGCTTTTTGACTGTGGCGCGTGGGCGAGGAACGTGCGGCGCTGCTGGGAAACTGGCGCGCGCTGCCAGCCGCATGATCCGATTTTGTTCAGGTTGAAGCTTTCCAGATATTGCGGCACGCGGTTTCGCGAACCCACCAGGTCGCGATAGTGCCGAACGCTGCCACGGCTGCCAGCAGCAACAGGCCGGCATGGAAATCCGCAGCGCTAAACAGGCGTGTCCCGCTGCTGCCGACGCCGCCCTGCCAACGCTGGTCCATCACCCAGCCCACCAGCGGCTGCAGCACGGCGCCGGCGAGAAATCCGGCCATATTGGTCACGCTGGTGGAGATGCCCGAGAACAGCGGCGCATTGACTTCCTTGACACAGGCCCAGGTCAGCGTGAAGCCGGCCGTAACCAGGCCCATCAGCGCGAACAGGCCATAGCTTGCAGCCAGCGGCAACACGCGGCCCGAGAGCAGCGCCAGCCAGGCCAGCAGGTACAAATGGCTGCTCACAATCAGCACCGGCTTGCGTTTGCCGATCCGGTCCGACAGCACGCCGATGAGCACACAGCCAAACGCAAAACCGACGAAGTACAGGCTGAGGTGGTTGGCGGCCACCGCGCGTGTCATGCCCTGCGCTTGCGTGAGAAACGGCGTTGCCCAGAGACCGGCGAAGGCGAAGAAACTGCCGCAGATGCCGAAGTTCACATACACGGTGGGCCAGGTGTCGTGG